>SXMH01000176.1 GCA_005777405.1 Actinomycetota bacterium | reverse complement strand
GGTCGCTCCGCGCGACGTCGAAGACTCGATCGTGCGCATCACGCAGCTCGCGCGCGCGAGCGGCATCCATCTCGTTCTCGCCACGCAGCGACCGAGCGTCGACGTGGTGACAGGTCTCATCAAGGCCAACGTGCCCAGCCGGCTCGCCTTCGCCGTGTCGAGCATGACCGACAGCCGCGTCATCCTCGACCAGCCCGGCGCCGACAAGCTCATCGGCCAGGGCGACGCGCTCTTCCTGCCCATGGGCGCTTCGAAGGCCATTCGCGTGCAGGGTGCGTGGGTCACCGAAGAGGAGATCGCTGAAGTCGTCGCGCACGTCAAGAAGCAAGCGCTGCCCGAGTACCGCGACGATGTCGCCGCCGAGGTGCAGAAGAAAGACATCGACGCCGACATCGGCGATGACCTCGAAGTGCTGCTCGCCGCCGCGGAGCTCGTCGTCAGCACGCAATTCGGCTCGACTTCGATGCTGCAGCGCAAACTGCGCGTTGGATTCGCGAAGGCCGGCCGGCTCATGGATCTGCTCGAGTCGCGCGAGATCGTCGGTCCCTCCGAGGGCTCGAAGGCGCGAGACGTACTGGTCAGCCCGGAGCAACTGCCCGAAGTGCTCGCTCGGCTGCGTGGAGAGGATGCTCCTGCCGCGGCAACGAACGGCGCTCCTGCGTCTTCCGCCGACCCGATCGAGGCTCGACTGCAGGAGTATCCTGAGGTCGAGGGCGACTCTGACGAAGACGCCTGGCAGTTGACCGATCGCGAGTGAGCAGAGACTGAGAAAGCCGGAGGAGTCCGTGAGCGGATCCAGCGAACGGTCGTACTCGCTGCGGGGTCGAGTGGTGCGCGATGGCGACACTCCAGCATCGAGCGGCAATCTCGCGAACGTCATCACCGTGGTGCGCATTCTGCTGGCGCCGCTCTTCGTCGTGCTGCTGGTGCTCGATGACGGCGCCGATGGTCCTTTGCGCATCGCGGCAGCGATCCTCTTCGTCGTGGCGATCGCCACCGACGGGGTCGACGGCATGCTCGCGCGTCGACGCAACCTCGTGACCGACCTCGGCATTCTGCTCGATCCGATTGCCGACAAGCTCCTCACGGGCGCCGCTCTCGTCATGCTCGCGGTGCTCGCAGAACTGCCGGTCTGGGTCGTCGTGGTCGTGCTCGTGCGCGAGTGGGGCATCACCCTCTTCCGCTTCGCCATGCTGCGTGAGCGGGTCATTCCGGCTTCTCGCGGGGGCAAACTCAAGACCGTGCTGCAGGCCGTGGCGCTCTCCTTCGCTCTGCTGCCGCTGTGGCAGTGGTTCGGCGAGTGGATTCACGTGCTCAACACCGTGCTCATGTCCGCCGCCGTCGTGCTCACCGTCGTCACGGGTGTCGACTACCTCGTACAGGCCTGGCGTCAGAACCGGGCACACCGCGCGTGACACCGTCGACCGCACTCGCTGAGAGCGTCATTGCGGCGCTTGAGCAACGCGGTCTCACCCTTGGCGTCGCCGAGTCGCTCACGGGGGGCGCGGTGACCTCCGAGCTCGTGGGCGTGCCGGGGGCGTCTCGCGTGCTGCTCGGGGGAGTGGTGGCGTACGCGACTCCGTTGAAGTCGTCGTTGCTGCACGTGCCCGAGTCGCTGCTTCGCGAGCACGGCGCCGTGCATCCCGAGGTCGCCCTCGCGATGGCGCGCGGTGTTCGCGAGGCGACCGGCACCGCGGGGCGGGGCGCCGACGTCGGCATCGCGACCACCGGGGTCGCCGGCCCCGACCCTCAAGACGGAGCACCTGTCGGGCGTGTCTTCGTGGCGGTGGTGGATGCTCGCGCCGAGCTCGTGCGTCAACTCGACGTGCCATCCGATCGGCCGGGAGTACGCCGTGCCGCCGTCGACGCGGTGCTCGAGCTGCTGCTCAATCACCTCTCCGGCTCGAGCGGTGGTCAGGAGGCAGCCTCCGTCGGTGCCCGGGAATAGCATCCATGACGGTCGTGTTACAGACAGCAAGCTGACAACCATCCCTCAGGCTGAGGCGGTTACAGTGAGAGCATCCGGTCGCGGTAGTGTCTGCATCCAGCGGCACGCGACCGAGACGCGAGTGAAGGAGGTCCCCATGGTTCTGGTTCGACAGGAAATCGGTGAGGTCCTCCGCGACGTGCGCCTGCAGAAGGGCCGCACGCTGCGACAGGTAGCGAGCCGCGCGAGTGTTGCCCTCGGCTACCTGAGTGAGGTGGAGCGCGGTCAGAAGGAAGCCTCGAGCGAGATTCTCGCCTCGGTGGCTGACGCCCTCGACACCCCCATCTCGGTCATCATGCGTGAAGTGGGCGACCGCCTCGCCGTGATCGAAGGCCTCTCGGTCGTGCCCGACACGCTGCCCGACGAGCTGGTCGCGGAGTTCGACGCCGACCTTGCCATGCGCTGAGCGGTGTCGTCCTGACCCGAAGTGAGTTCGCCCGTGCGATCGCCGACGAGTTCGGCGAGGCGTACGGGCGTTCTCTTGTGCGCGACCTCGTGCTGACCGCCCTCGGCGACCGCACCGCCGATGAGGCGCTGCTTTCTGGCGCTGCCCCGCGTGACGTCTGGTTCGCGCTGTGCGCCGCGATGGATGTTCCCCGCGAGCGCTGGTACGGCGCAGGCCGACCGGAACCCAAGCGAGTCTGATCCGCGACACGCCGCCGCGCGCTTGTTCGAACATCTGTTCCCCTGCGGGATAGACTCCTCCCCAGCGGCTCTCGAACACGGGTCTCTGCACGGAATGCGCGTCACTCCCTCGAATGTCGGGGCGTCGGCGTACCGTCAGTTCCGTCGGCGAACGCCGTCACGCCTTGTCGTGAACCGTCCGGCCTTGCTCCATCGGCCGGACGAGGAGCGACAGCAGATAGGCAGCCAGCCCACTCAGTGAAGGAGACCGCAATGCCCTCAGCAGCAGATCGCGAAAAAGCTCTCGAAACGGCTCTCGCCCAGATCGACCGACAGTTCGGCAAGGGCAGCGTCATGCGCCTCGGCTCCGATGAGCGGGCACCCGTGCAGGTGATCCCGACCGGCTCGATCGCCCTCGATGTCGCTCTCGGCATTGGCGGGCTCCCCAAGGGCCGCATCATCGAGATCTACGGCCC
>SXMH01000175.1 GCA_005777405.1 Actinomycetota bacterium | reverse complement strand
GGTGCCGGTGCCGTTGGTGACGGCGTCGACAACACCCGAGGTGCCCTGAGCGGCCTCACCCGACTCGAACGGCCAGACGCCATCCGGCTCCGCCGTCCAGATCGAGGGAGCGGCCTGGAAGAGGTAGTCGGTGAAGTTCTCGGTGGTGCCCGAGTCGTCCGAGCGGTGCACGGCCGTGATGGCGAGGTCGGGAAGCTCGACGCCCTCGTTCAGCTCGGCGATGGCCGGGTCGTTCCAGTTGGTGATCGTCTCGGCGAAGATGCCGGCGATGACGTCGGCGCTCATGTTGAGCGACTCGATGCCCTCGAGGTTGAAGATGACAGCGATCGGCGAGACGTACAGCGGAAGCTGCACGATGCCCGAGCCCTCGGCGCACGATGCGAAGCCGCCGGCGGCGATCTCCTCGTCGTTGAAGGCACGGTCGGTGCCGGCGAAGTCGCTGCCGCCGCCGAGGAAGGTCTCGCGGCCAGCGCCCGAGCCAGTGGGGTCGTAGGTCACGGTGACCTCGGGGTTGGCGGTCTGGAACTCGGCGATCCAGACTTCCTGGGCCGCGCCGACCGCCGACGAACCGGCGCCGACGAGGTTGCCGGCGAGAGCGCTGCCCTCGGTCGGGGCCTCGGTCTCGTTGGTCGCGCAGGCGCTCAGCACGAGCGCTCCGGCGACGGCGATGGCAGCAAAGCTGCCCGCACGCTTGATGTTCACTGTGTTTTCCCTCCAGGGAATGGGTGACAGGACGACACACGCGGGGGTTCGCGGTGTCGGGTCGACGCTAAGGAGGGCGGTTGACGTGAACGGGGTCAACCGGTGAACGGCAGATGAACGAACTGTGAAGGGGGCGAACCCTCAGCCGGCGCGGCGCTGCAGCAAGTCTTCGGCAGCGACCCACGCGAGCATGGCGCACTTCACGCGCGCGACGAACTTCGAGACTCCGCTGAGGGCGGCTGCATCACCGAACCGCTCTTCGTCGAGAGGCGTCGCCCCGCGAGATCGCAGCGCTTCTCGAAACTCGTCGATGAGCGCCTGCAGCTGCTCAGCGGTCCAGGCGTTGCCCGCCTCGGCATCGTCGTCGGCAAGGCTCGCGAGCAGCGACGCCGATGCTTGAGAGATCGAGCAGCCGGCGCCTTCCCAACCGATCGATTCGATGCGGTCGCCGTTCTCGTTCCAGCGCAGCGCGAGCGTGATCTCGTCGCCGCACGTCGGGTTCAGCTGGTGACTCGTCTCTTCGCCCTGCTGAAGACCCACGCCGTGCGGGTGCTTCGAGTGGTCGACGATGATCTGCTGATACAGCGATTCGAGCCCGCTCATGCTGCCCCCTCCTCGGTGAGTCCGAAGAAGGCGCGGATGCCCGCGACCGCCTCGATCGCACGCTCGACTTCCTCGGCCGTCGTGTGCACACCAGCGCTGAGGCGCAGGCTCGCCGTCGCGCCGAATCGGCGGTGCAGCGGTTGAGCGCAATGGTGCCCGACGCGAACGGCAATGCCCTGATCATCGAGCACCTGGCCGGCATCGTGGGCGTGCACGCCCTCGACGACGACACTCGCGAGCGCCACCCGCCCACCAGGAGCAACCGCGGCATCGCCGAGAACGCGGATGCCCGGCAACGCCTTGAGCCCCGACACGAGTCGTTCGGCCACCGCATGCTCGGTCGCCGCGATGCGATCAATGCCGATCTCGCTCACGAAGCGCACGGCTTCAGCGAGCGCGATCGCCTGCGCCACGCGCGGCGTGCCCGGTTCGAACCGCTGCGGGGCCGGCAAGAAGTGCGCCTTCTCGAGGGTGACGGTCGTGATGGCCGAACCGCCATAGAGGTGCGGAGGCAGGGCGTCGAGCACCTCGGCGCGGCCATAGAGCACACCGATCGCGGTCGGGCCGTAGAGCTAGTGGCCGCTGAAGACGGCGATGTCGACGTCGAGATCGCGCGGGTGCAGCGCGAGGTGCGGCGCCGACTGGCAGGCGTCGAGCACGACGAGCGCGCCGACGGCGCGAGCGAGCGGCACTACTCGCTCGAGCGGAGTGACAAAGCCCGTCACGTTGCTGACGTGGGTGAGCGCAAGCACGCGCGTGCGCTCGGTGATGAGCGCGGTCGCGGCGTCGAGATCGAGCATCCCGTCGTCGCGCACCGGAATGTGACGCAGCGTCGCGCCCGTGCGTGCGGCGAGCTCTTGCCACGGGATGAGATTGGCGTGATGCTCGACCTCGGTCGTGAGAATCTCGTCTCCAGGGCGCAGCGCGTACGCCGAAAAGTCGGCACCCGCGCCGCGACCCGTGCTCGCGTAGCCGATCGCCGTCGCGACGAGATTGAGCCCTTCGGTGGCATTGCCCGTGAAGACGACCTCGTTCTCGTCGACCTCGAGAAAGCCCGCGACGACGCGACGCGCCTCTTCATAGAGCTCCGTCGCCTCGGCAGCGAGCGTGTGCGCACCGCGATGCACGGCCGAGTTGGCTTGCTCGTAGTAAGCGCGCTCAGCGTCGAGCACCCGCCGGGGCTTCTGAGCGGTCGCCGCCGAGTCGAGATAGACGAAGGGGTGACCGTTGACCTCGCGCGACAGAATCGGAAACTGCGCGCGAAGAACTTCGATCTCGGCAGAAGTCAGGGGCGCGGCAGTCACCCCTCCAGGGTAGTCGCGCGACGTGGATGCACTCCGGGCGTTCGCCCTCGGCGCAGGCCGCCCGCTCGCGCGCTCTGCTGTTGCTCAGCCGCTGGCAGTTCTACCCCCCGAGCTCGACACGCTCGACGGGCACCAGCACGATGCTGACGAGTGTGGGGTCCACCCCGCGCTCGACCAGCGCTTGCTCGAGCTCAGCAACCGGCGGCACGGGCTCAGCGCCTTCGAATCGCAGCTCGAGCTCGTAGGTGCTGTAGTCGGTGTCGACGAGGGTCCAGTCATGCCGGTCTGCCCACTGCTGCGCTTCGCCCACTACGGCGTGCTCGATGATCGACTTCGCGCTGATGTCGACGGTGGTGAGGGTGAGCGGCAGCCCGATGACGACGAACATCGCGACGAGCAGCGCGACCGGTTTGCGCAGTGCGACGCGTCGCGGTGCTCCCTCGCTGCCAGCCTCGCTGAGCTTCGTGACACCGTAGAACGACATGACCGCGATGCCCGTGGCGATGATCGCCACGACGTTCGTGACGAAGAGCAGCAGGGCGCCGAGCGCTTCGTCGACAGCCCCCGACTCGAGCGTGAGCCCGACGACGGTGAGCGGCGGCACGAGCGAGATGGCGATCGCGACGCCCGGCAGCGTGTCGCCGATGTCGCGCCGCACGAGTGCGATCGAGCCGACGACTCCTGTCGCGAGCGCGGCGAGCAGGTCGATGAGTCGCGGGCTCACCCGACCCGCCACTTGGCTGTTGGTCGCGGCGACCACCTCGGTAATTGTCACGAGCCCGACGGCGTAGCCGATGAAGATCGCCACGATCGCCCCCGTCACGACGAGCACGAGCGAGCGGACGAGGTTGCGCCGATCACCGAGCACGGTCGCGAGCATCGTGCCCTGAATCGGGCCGAGCAGCGGGGCAACGATCATCGCGCCGATGACCGCTGCCGTCGAGTCGGCGACGACGCCGGCCGCCGCGATGATCGACGAGAGCACGAGCAGCATCCAGAAGCGGCTGTACCTCGCGTGAGCATCCACGCCATCGAAGAAAACCGACTGGCGCATGTCGGCGGGCGCCTGGAACCGTGACTCCATGGCGCGAATCTAGTGCCGCGAGCGGCACCGCGATAGTCGCTTCGCATCGACGGTCATCTATCGGTAGTATCGCTCCCACGACGACCCTGGAGAGCCGTGATCGCACCCCTTCCCTTCGAGCGACGCTCCGACGCACGACCCGGCCCACCTCGGCTCGATCGCGACCAGGCGGAACAGATCGCGCGGACGTTGCGTGCGATCGCCGACCCGACACGGTTACAGCTGCTCAGCATGATCCAGGGGTCAGCGCTCGGTGAAGCGACCGTGAGCGACCTCGCGCTCGAGCTTGGTGTCACGCAACCCACGGTGAGCCATCACATGCGCATCATGCTCGACGACGGACTCGTGATCGGTGATCAGCGCGGTCGACAGACGTGGTACTCGATCCACCCCGATCGGCGCGCCGCCGTCGATGATCTCTTGCAGTAGCGATCGTGACCACTCCGCCCCGATCGCACGGCACACCACTCGACGAAGAATCAGCGAAACGTCGAGCCTTGCAGATCGCCGCAGCCGCCGACCCCTTCAGGCTGCGGGTGTTCAGCCTCATGGCCTCCGACCCCGAAGGCTTTCACGACGTTCCTACGATCGCGGCGCAACTCTCGGCGACTGAAGGCGATGTCGAGTCAGCGCTCACAATGCTCATTGAGGCAGACCTTGTCGATAGCGACGACGGCCAGCTCGAGTCGTTCTCACTGACCCCCGACGCCTGGGTGCGATTCGCGCGACTCCTCAGCCCCAGCGGAAGCCCTGAAGCTGATGAGACTGACACCCCGAACATCTTCGCGGGCGAACAGCTACCCCCCGTCGTCGGCCGCATCATCGACCAACTTGCCGACCGCACCCGCTTGTACTTCTCGCGCGAGACCGTTGCGCGAGTTGTGGAAGAGAGCTACCGCTTGCTGGAACAACGCGCGCGCATCAAGCGTCACTTGCCTTCGCTCACCAGCCGATTCGCGGCGGATCGCCTGGATGCACTGGCGGGCGCCCAGGGTTTGCGTCGTTCGGGAGTGCCCGAGGTGCTGTTCGTGTGCGTGCGTAATGCGGGTCGTTCGCAGATTGCTGCGGCGGTACTCAGACACATTGCAGGAGACGGCGTACACGTGCGCACAGCTGGCTCTGCGCCCGGAACAAGCGTTCACTCTACGGTGATCGACGTTCTCGACGAGATCGGCGTGCCTCTGGCCGCCGAGTTTCCGAAGCCTCTCACCGACGAAGTTGTGCGAGCGAGTGACGTCATCGTGACGATGGGTTGCGGCGATGCGTGCCCCGTCTATCCCGGGCGTCGCTACATGGACTGGGCGTTGGACGACCCTGCAGACATGATGATCGACGAGCTGCGCGTGTTGCGCGACGACATCGTCGAGCGAGTCACGACACTCGCGCGAGAACTCAAGGTCTGACGACGCCTTCAGGCTCCACCCGATAGCCAACTCCGCGAACCGTGACGATGGTGGTCGGTGCCGCACCGGCTTGCTCGAGGCGACGACGCAGGTTGCGGATAAGAGTGCGCACTGCGCCCAACTGTGCGATGCGACCACCTTCGAACCATTCCACCAACTCGCCCGTCGAGGCGAGACGTGGGGCACGCTCTAGCAAGTACGCAAGCAACTCGAATTCTTTGCGCGGCACGTACGTGAGTCGACCAGCGACGTGCACTTCGTGTCGCGAGCGGTCAAGCCGAACGGTGCCAACGCTGATCACCTCTTGGTGCAGCTCCGTCGCAGGATGCCGCCGCAGAAGATCGAGTACTGACTGGGGTGCGAGGGGCGTACCCACGATCGCTACGGCCCCGTGCTCCCGGGCCAACACGGCGAGCTCAGCATCGTCACGAGACACATCAAGACACACGACCACTCTCGCGCGCGAGATCGCCTGCACGACATCGGCAAACACGGTGATGGGCATTCCAGGAAGGTTGGCAGCCGCCAGCACGAGCGCGTCAGGGTGCCGCCCTAGCAAACTCAGCGCTGTTGTCGCCGAGTCGACCTCGTTCACCATGAGCCCGCGACGGCGTAGCTCGACCACATCGAGGTGAACGCCCACAGCGATCACCAAGGGCACTTGCACCGGCTCAACAAGTCGGAAAGTGCTGCGGGCCGGCATGACGGAGGTCATCCGAAGCGTCCTGAAATGTAGTCTTCGGTGCGCTGATCGGCAGGGTCTTCGAAGATCTTCGTCGTGCGGTCGAACTCGACGAGCACGCCGGTACGATCACCCGTCGTGTCATCAGCGAGAGCGGTGAAGAACGCCGTGCGGTCGGCCACGCGCGCCGCCTGCTGCATGTTGCCTTCGAAAATCCCGAGTCCGGCCTCCTGATCCTCGGCGCCGAGCGCGTCGACATGGTCATGGAGGTCGCCATGCCTCTCTCCCCCAGCCAGGGCCAAAGATCG
>SXMH01000018.1 GCA_005777405.1 Actinomycetota bacterium | reverse complement strand
CCGAAGAACTCGTCGATCGCGGCGGCGAGCTCGCCGGTCGGCTTGTCGCCGCCCTCGGGCGAGAGGTTGGTCCAGAAGATCGAGTGGTTGACGTGGCCACCGAGGTGGAACGCGAGATCCTTCTCGAGGCGGTTGACGTTGGCGAAGTCGCCTGACTCTCGCGCGGCCGCGAGCCCGTCCAGTGCCGAGTTCGCTCCCGCGACGTAGGCGGCGTGGTGCTTCGAGTGGTGCAACTCCATGATGCGAGCGCTGATGTGCGGCTCGAGAGCGGCGTAGTCGTAGCGGAGTTCCGGGAGCGTGTAGACAGTCATGAAGCGATCTCTCCTCAGTGTGGGGCGATCGGTCGCCGACCTCATCGGCAACCGCGCTGGCGTCGAGTCAGTCTACTGAGGCGAACACCACGCGCCCTCAGCCTGTTCCCGATGCTGAGGCAGCACTCAGGAGGACGATCGCCTCAGTCGGCGTCGAGGTCGCTCGGGAGGCCGGCGTCGGTGCCGGGGATGCCCAGCTGCTCGGCGCGCTTGTCGGCCATCGCAAGGAGCCGTCGGATGCGCCCGGCGACGGCATCCTTGGTCATCGGAGGGTCGGCGTGGTGACCAAGCTCGTCGAGGCTCGCTTCGCGGTGGTCGAGACGCAGCTGCCCCGCGTACCGCAAATGCTCGGGCAGGTCGTCCGCGAGAATCTCCAGGGCCCGCTCCACGCGAGCGCACGCTGCCACGGCAGCCTGCGCAGAGCGACGCAGATTCGCGTCGTCGAAGTTGACGAGCCGATTGGCGGTCGCCCGCACTTCGCGCCGCGCACGCAGTTCTTCCCAGGCCTTGACGGTGGAGACCGCGCCCATGAGCGAGAGCATGGCGCTGATCTTCTCTCCATCGCGAATCACGACGCGATGCACGCCCCGCACTTCGCGCGCTTTGGCCGCGATGCCGAGTCGACCAGCCGCCCCCACGAGCGCCATCGCCGACTCGTTGCCCGGACACGTGATCTCCAGCGCTGCCGAACGCCCCGGATCGGTGAGCGAGCCGTGCGCGAGAAATGCGCCGCGCCAGACGGCAGCGATCTCCTCGAGAGACCCGGTGGTGAGGCGGTTCGGCAGCCCCCGCACGGGTCTGCGCCGTGCATCCAGGAGTCCTGTTTGCCGCGCGAGGGTCTCCCCCGCTTCGACGACGCGCACGACGTAGGCGGGAGTCTTGCGAATGCCTCCAGGAGACATCAGCGCGGCATCGCTCTTGACGCCATAGAGCTCAACGAGGTCTTTGCGCACCCGGCGCGCGATGTCGGGCGAATCAAGTTCGACCTCCACGGCAACTCGGCCGGAGATCAGGTGCAGCCCGCCGGCGAACCGAAGGATGGTGGCGAGCTCTGCAGCTCGCACCGAGGTCTTGGCGACCGAAAGCCGCGTCAGTTCATCCTTCACGTCTGCGGTCAGCGCC
Source organism: Actinomycetota bacterium (assembly GCA_005777405.1). Taxonomy (GTDB): domain Bacteria; phylum Actinomycetota; class Actinomycetes; order Actinomycetales; family Microbacteriaceae; genus Microcella. Next base: position 2,764 of record SXMH01000018.1, on the reverse strand, counting down.
ACGACATCGGTCCTCTCGAGTGCTCAGTATCGGTACCGCAAGCGAACGGTACGGGAGTCGACCTTACTCGCGTCCGAGGTCTCGATGCTTCACGGTGACTGCCAGCTCGGGGGAACGCGCGAGCCGAGCGGCGAGCTCTTCGACCAGTGCGACGGAGCGGTGTTTGCCCCCCGTGCAGCCGATCGCGATCGTCGCATGACGCTTGTTCTCGCGCGCGTATCCAGCGAGAACCGGCTTCAGCATGGCTTCGAACCCGTCAAGGAAGTCATGGGCTCCGTCTTGGGCGAGAACGAACTCGCGCACGGGAGCATCGCGGCCCGTCGAGTCGCGCAGTTCCACCTGCCAGAAAGGATTCGGCAGGAAACGAGCATCCGCCACGATGTCGGCGTCAGTCGGCGTGCCGTACTTGAAGCCGAAGCTCTCGACCGTCACCCGCACCCCGGCGCGACCAGGCGGCGCCATCATGTCGGTCACCGTCGTGGCCAGCTGGTGAATGTTGAGCTCACTCGTGTCGATGACGATGTCAGCGAGTTCACGCACGGACAGCATGCGCTCACGCTCGCGCGCGATTCCATCGAGCAGGGTGCCGTCATCTTGCAGCGGATGCGGGCGCCGCACCTGCTCGAAGCGGCGAACCAGCACGAGGTCGGTCGCTTCGAGGAAGAGCACTCTCACGCTCGACTTCGCACGCAGTTCGGTGATTATCGCGGCGAGATCAGAGAACAGCCGTCCGCCTCGAACGTCGACCACCGCGGCGATGCGCGGCAATGCATTGCCCGGGTGCACAGCCAGGTCGACGAGGGGGCGCAGCATCTGCGGCGGAAGATTGTCGACGACGTACCAGCCCAAGTCTTCGAGCGCATTCGCCACCGTCGAGCGCCCGGCGCCCGACATGCCGGTGACGATGAGAACGTCGTGCGGCTCGGTCTCGGGCATCGATCCTCGCAGGCTCGGGGGTGACTCCAGCCTAGCCGCCCTCTCTCAGGGCACGGTGCACGTTCTGCGCCATGACAGGACCAATGCCGTCGACCTCGGTCAACTGCTCGACCGTTGCCGCCTTGAGGCGCGTGACGGAGCCGAAGTGGCGCAGCAACTCTCGCGAACGTGCCGGCCCGAGCCCGGGAATGCTCGAGAGTCGAGACTGAATGTCGCGCGATCGTGTCGTGCGCTGGTACCGCAGTGCGAACCGGTGCGCTTCATCGCGCAAGCGTTGCAACAGGAAGAGCGCGTCGGAAGAACGCGGCAAGATCACGGGATAGTCGTTGCCGGGCAACCAGACTTCCTCGAGCCTCTTGGCGATGCCGCACACGGCGATGTCGGTGATGTTCGAGTCGTGCAATGCCCGCGCCGCCGCCTCCACTTGTGGTTGGCCGCCGTCGACGACGAGCAGACCCGGTCGGTAGTGGAACGACGTGCGCGACTGCTCGACGACCGGTGCTGCCGCGAACTCCTCGTCAGAGGCGGGCGCCTCAGCAGCCGTTGCCGCGATGTCTGCGGGGTCGTCGCGCAAGTAGGCGAGGCGACGGCGAAGCACCTGGTAGATCGCGTCGGTGTCGTCGCGCGCATCGGCGATCGCGAATTTGCGGTACTGGTCTTTGCGCGGCAGACCGTCTTCGAAGACGACCATGGACGCGACGGGATTCGTGCCGCCGAAGTGCGAGACGTCGTAGCACTCGAGTCGCAGCGGCGCCTCCGCGAGATCGAGCGCTTCCTGAATATCGGCGAGAGCTTGGGAGCGGGCGGTGAAGTCGCCGCTGCGACGTGTGACGTATTGCACGAGCGCGCCCTTGGCGTTGGTCGCTGCGGTCTCGGCCAGGGCCGCCTTCTCGCCGCGCTGCGGCGCTCGGAGCGTGACGGCGCCACGCTCTCCCGCGGCTCGCCGCCGCTCGGTGAGGAGACTCTGCAGTGCAGCGGCGTCATCGGGGACGGCTGGCACGAGGATCTCGCGCGCGGGCACCCCGGCATCGTCGTAGGCGTTCTGCAGCACCGTGTCGACGAGCTCTGCGAGCGTGACGTCGAGTTCGGTGTCGACGACCCATCCGCGCACCCCGCGAATGCGCCCACCGCGCACGACGAACAACTGCACGGCAGCGGCAAGCCCGTCTGCGGCGATACCAAAGACGTCAGCGTCGGTCTCGTCGTCGAGCACGATCGCCGTCTTCGCGAGCACGGTCTCCAGTGCACCGATCTGATCTCGCAGTCGTGCCGCCTGCTCGTAGTCAAGTTCGGCGGCGGCTTGCGTCATGCGCTCACGCAGGGCGCGCACGTATCCGACATCGTTGCCGCCCAGGAAGGAGGCGAAGTCGAGCGCGATGCCTCGGTGCTCTTCTGGGCTCACCCGCCCGACGCAGGGAGCCGCGCACTTGCCGATATCGCCGAGCAGGCACGGTCGATTGGTGGCCTGGGCGCGTCGATAGACACTCTCGGAGCACGACCTCATCGGGAAGGCCTTGAGCATGAGGTCGATCGTCTCGCGCACCGCCCAGACCTTGGTGTACGGACCGAAGTATCGGGCTCCCGAAATGCCCCGCTGACGCGTCACCATCACTCGCGGCACTCGCTCCCCCAGCGTGATGGCCGCGTATGGATAAGTCTTGTCATCGCGAAACTTGACGTTGAACGGCGGTGCGAACTCTTTGATCCAGGTGTACTCGAGTGACAGTGCCTCGAGCTCGCTGCCGACGATGGTCCACTGCACTCCTTGCGCCGTCGTCACCATACGGCGGGTGCGCTCGTGGAGGCTGTGCAGGGGTTGGAAGTAGTT
>SXMH01000174.1 GCA_005777405.1 Actinomycetota bacterium | reverse complement strand
GCCGGCGCAGGGAGGACTTCTCGCATCCCGTGCCGACCGAATTCGCGGGTGCGATCGTCGTGCCCGCGCTCACGAGAGAGGCACGACCATGGTCAGCACAGCATCCACCACCTCCGCCCCGACCCGCCCCAGCATGCGCTGGCGCGTCGTCGACATCGTCGTCGCGAGCGTGCTCGGCGTCGCCGGCGGACTCGTCTTCTTCCTCTGGAACCTCGTCTACTCGCCGCTCACCGCGCCGATCGAAGCGGCGCTGCCCGGTTTGCAAGCGCTGCTCTACGCGGTGTGGCTCTTTCCGGCGGTGCTCGTCGGCCTCGTCGTGCGCAAGCCCGGCGCCGCGCTCTACGGTGAACTCGTCGCCTCGTCGGTCTCGGCGCTGCTCGGTGGCGTGTGGGGCTGGACGGCGATCTCGTGGGGCCTCGTGCAAGGGCTCGGCGCCGAGATCGTCTTCGCCGTGCTGCTCTACCGCGCGTGGGGCCTCGTGCCCGCGATTCTCGCGGGTATCGGCGCGGGTGTCGGCATGGCGATCATGGACCTCACGTTCTACTACGCCGGGGCACGCCCCGAGTTCATGGCCGTCTATGCCGTGAGCGCCATGGTCTCGGGCGCCGTCATCGCGGGTGTCGGTAGCTGGCTCATCGTGCGAGCGCTCGCGCGCACGGGAGCACTGAGCCGGTTCGCCGCCGGACGCGAGCACGCGGCGAGGCGGTCGACATCGGCAGCGTGATCGCCACGCAGACTGGGGCCGCGCTCGGGGCCGCGGGCTGGAGCTGGACTCCGGCGGGCAACGATCACCCCATCCTCAACGCGCTCGATGTGACGATCGAGCCGGGCGAGCGCGTGCTGCTGCTCGGCGCCTCGGGCAGCGGCAAGTCGACGCTGCTGCAGGCGTGGGCGGGCGTGCTCGGAGGGGACGATGAGGGCGCGTCGTCGGGTCACTTGACCGTCGACGGCGTGGCGCCGACTGACGCGCGCGGTCGCGTGGGGCTGCTGCTGCAAGATCCGGATGCTCAACTCGTGCTCGCGCGCGCGCATGACGACGTGGCCTTCGGGCCCGAGAACCTCGGCGTCGAGATCTCCGAGATCGCACGCCGCGTGCCCGAAGCGCTCGACTCGGTCGGGCTCTCGTTGCCCGCAACCGCCGAGAGCGCCCGGCTCTCGGGTGGGCAGCAGCAGCGGCTCGCGCTCGCGGGCGTGCTCGCCATGCGACCAGCGGCCCTGCTGCTCGACGAGCCGACGGCGCAGCTCGACCCCGCGGGAGTGCGCGAGGTCGCCCAGACCGTGGCGTCACTCGTGGCAGCGTCGGGGCTCACGCTCGTCGTCGTCGAGCATCGCGTCGACGTCTGGGCCCCGCTCGTCGATCGGGTGATCGTGCTGGATGGCGGTCGCGTCGTCGCTGACGGGCCCATTGACGAGGTGCTCGCCGCGCGGGGCGACGAGTTGGCGGCGAGCGGCGTGTGGTTGCCGGGGCGTGAGCCCGAGCATCCACCCGCCGCGGCGACGGCTGTCGATGCGTCGGTCGTCGTGCGAGCCTGCGGCGTCGACGTGCAGCCGGCCGGCAGCGAGGCTCTTGGGCTCTCGATAGACCTCGAGGTGCGTGCGGGGGAGGTGCTCGCGCTCACGGGACCCAACGGTGCGGGCAAGAGCACCCTGCTGCAGTCGCTCGCCGGGTTGCTGCCGCTCGCGGCGGGGGAGCTCGACGTGCTCGGCCACGGCTCGCCTTCAGACTGGAGTTCACGCGATCTCGCGGCTCGACTCGGCGTGGTGTTTCAGAACCCCGAGCACCAGTTCGTGGCGGCGACAGTTCGCGACGAACTCGCCGTCGGACCGCGAGCTCTGGGCCGTGAACTCGACGGCGTTGACCCACTGCTCGAGCGCTTGGGCCTGCGGCATCTCGCCGATTCGAGTCCCTTCTCGCTGAGCGGGGGAGAGCAGCGACGACTCTCGGTCGCCACGGCCCTCGCCACGCAGCCTGCGGTGCTGCTGCTCGACGAGCCCAGCTTCGGCCAAGACGCTCGCACCTGGGCCGAACTCGTCGCGCTGCTGGCGGAATACCGCGACGCGGGCGGTGCCATCGTCATGGCGACGCACGACCGCGCACTGGTCGAGGTGCTCGGCGCGCGCGAGGTGGCCTTGCCCGCACGCTCTTCGGCCCTGTCGCGACGCCCCGGCGCCGAGAGCGACGCGCCGAGCAGTCATCTCGACACGCCGAGCAGTCAGCACCTCGACCGGGTCGGTGCGACACCGCCGCGAGCCCGGCTCGTCGAGCGGCTCAACCCTGTCGCCGCGATCGCGGCCTCACTCGTGCCTGCCCTCGTGCTCGTCTCGACGATCGACGTCGTCTCGGCGGCAGTCGCGCTCGGCGTGCAAATGCTGCTCATCCCCTGGTTGGGCGTGCCACTGCGCACGCTGCTCCTGCGCAGCGCGCCCATCCTCATCGCCGCGCCCTTCGCAGCCCTCACGATTGCGCTCTACGGCGAGACGAGCGGCACGGTCTATGCCGAGTGGCTGCTCGTGCGCATCAGTGACGGTTCTCTCGAGCTCGCTCTCGCCACGTTCTTGCGCATTCTCGCCATCGGCCTGCCCGCGATGGCTCTGTTCGCCCACCCCGACGCGACCAGGCTGGGGGATGCTCTCGGCCAGAACCTCCGCCTGCCCAGTCGCTTCGTGCTCGGGGGAGTCGCCGCCCTGCGCTTGCTCACCGTGCTGCGCGACGACGCGCGGCTGCTCGAGCGGGCTCGGCGCGCTCGAGGCCTCGGCGACCGCGGTCGAGTGCGTCGTGCGCTGAGCCTCGTGGTTGGGCTGCTCGTGCTCTCGGTGCGCCGCGGCTCGGCTCTCGCGATCGGCATGGAGGCGCGCGGCTTCGGCGCGCCCGGGCCGCGCACGTGGACGCGGCCCTCGCCGTGGCGAGCATCCGACACGGTGGTCGTCACTGTCGCGATCAGCGTCTCGTTCTTCGCTGTCGGCATGGCCCTCGCGCTGGGAACCTTCAATGGCATTCTCACCTGAGGCCGCGCCCGGTCGACCCGCCGGCAGCCCGCGCATCACGCTCATCGACGGCCGCAGCGGCTCGGGCAAGACGACGTTCGCCACCGAGCTCGCCGCGCGCGAGGGCGCACAGCTGCTGAGTCTCGACGACGTCTACCCCGGTTGGGACGGCCTCGAGGCGGCCGAAGCCCACGTACTCGAGCACGTGCTGCGCGCGCTCGCCGAGGGGCGACCGCCTCACGCACGCACGTGGAATTGGGCGGATGCTCGCCCTGGCCCCTGGCGCGACCTCGACGCGACCGTTCCGCTCGTCATCGAGGGCTGCGGAGCCGTCAGCCCGGCAGCCCGCGCGCTCGCCGACCATGCGATCTACCTCGAGCTCGACGACGCCGAGCGCGAGCGCCGCGCGATCGCCCGGGATGGCGAGTCGTTCGCCCGTGAGTGGCAGCGGTGGGCGCTGCAAGAGGTGCGGCACGCTGCCCTGCACCACTCGCGCGAAACGGCCGACGAGGTCAAGCAGGGCTGAGGGTTAGCCCGTCCAGCGCTGCAGCACCGTGATCGGGTCGGCAAAGCGCCACGCCACACCTGGCTCGGTGAGGGTGCCGTCGGCGCGCACGCGCACGACCTGCTCGGTGTCGCCCACCACAGTGAGGCTGCCGACGTCGGTGCCGCGCACGACCGTCGAGCGCGTCGGCACGCGCAACTGAAGCTCGGTCGACTCCAGACTCCAGAGGTCGACCGACACGGCGGCGTCGGCGAGCAGTGCGACCTCTTGACCCCAGTCGGTGCGGGCCACAGCCACCTGCTGCCCGGCGGCGACGACCTCGACCACATCGGCGGTGGCACTGAGGGAGTCGACGAGGGTGCGCACGGCATCCTCGGCGACGGCGTAGCCCGGCTGGCCGAGCAGCACGACGGCGGCGAAGCGGTCGCCGACGGGTACAGCGAGCACGATGCAGACGCCTGCGGCGTCGGTGTACGAGCGCACAAGCCCGAGGGCTCCGGTCGATGGCACGAACGAGGCCTCGTCGACGAGTCGCACTCCTGCCGAGGTGTCGAGCGGTCGACGCTCGACCAGGTCGGCGAGCACGGGGTGCTCGAGCGTCAGGGCAGTAAGGCGCGCGAGGTCGAGAGCCGTCGACCGCGAGTCGGCATCGAGCCCGGCGCCGTCGGCGACGGTCGTGCCGTCCAGCCCTTGCGACGCAAGCCAGGTCGCGGCCGCCTCGAGATACTGCGGCAGCCCGCCGAAGACCTCGTCGATGAGCAGCTCGGCGGTGTTGTTGCCCGAGCCCAGCAGCGTGGCCTGCAGCAGGTCGCGGCGCGTCCAAGTCTGGCCGAACGCGACCGGCACCGTGCGGGCGCCGACGGCGGCGAGCTCGCGGTACCGCGCGACGTGCGACTGGTCGATCGAGAGCGCGGCGCCCGGCTGGCCGAGCTCGAGGGGCTCGGCGTCGAGCACCACGTTGACGAGCACGAGCTTCGCGGCTCCGGCGATGGGGCGCGGGTCTTCCGAGCCCGCGAGCACCGGCGAGGCCGACCCCACGACCACGGCCGTCGAGCCCGCGCTCGGCAGCGCAAGTTGCGCGGCAACGCCGTCTGACGTCGGCACGTCGATGGTCTGCTCGAGCGTCCACGCTGGCACGGGGCTGAGCAGGGCTGCCGCCGCATAGACGGTGGCGCCGACGAGACCGAGTGCGAGCATCCCGCTGATGATGCGACGGGTCGTGCGTACAGCGCTCATGCCCACCCCAGCCTGTGCAGTTCGTCGTCGTCGATTCCGTAGTAGTGCGCGATCTCGTGCACGAGCGTGATGTGCACTTGTTCGCGCAACTCGTCGAGGTCGCCCTCGGCCACGGCCAGCAGCGGCTCGCGGAAGAGGATGATGCGGTCGGGCAGTTCGCCGAAGCCGTACTGGCCGCGTTCGGTGACGGCCACCCCGTCATAGAGCCCCAGCAGGTCGAGCGAGCCGTCTTCTGGCCGGTCTTCAACGACGAAGACGACGTTGTCGAGGCCCTCGACCATCTCGTCGGGCAACTGGTCGAGTTCGTCGACCACGAGTTGTTCGAACGCCGTGGCGTCGAGCTGCAGGTCGTCACTCATGCGTGGGATGCCCTTCCGCCTGCTCGAGCACCCGCACGAGGTCGTCTTGCACCCAGCCCAAGAAGTCGTACACCTCGGCGAGAACGCTGACGTTCTCGCCCATCGAGCCGAGCGGTTCGGAGTCGTCGACGATGCCCAGCCGCTCCGCCACGACGAGGCGCAGCGAACCGATGCCGCGCACCCAGTCGAGCGCTTCGTCGGCGGTGACTCGCACCGGCTGGGCGTGCTCGGCGTCAGCCACGGGGTCGACGAGGTCGGCGAGCGTGCGGGCGAAGCCGGTCTTGCGCTCGACGAGACCGCGACGGCTGAGCCGACGCCACTCTTCGGCCAGTTCGGGGTCGTGCCGGTAGGGGTCGGGCAGCAGGGCGCGCAGCGCCGGGTCAGAGTCGGCCCCCGGTTCGAGTGATTCGGCGAGCAACACTTGCAGTTGGCGGGCGAGCGTCGCGAGCAGCGCGGCCTCTTCGGGCTCGATGAGCGCCTCCCAGGCCGAGGCGCCCGCAACCGGCTCGAAGCGTCTCACGCCGGCGCCCGCTCGACGGTGGCCTGCAGCCCGTACTCGTGCATGGCTTCGGCGTGACGCTCCATGAGTTCGCGGTTGCCCTGCGCCACGACTGCGCGACCGTCGTGGTGCACCTGCAGCATCGCGCGTTCAGCGGCAGCAGCATCCATGCCGAAGTGTCGACGAAAGACCCACGCGACGTAACTCATGAGGTTGACCGGGTCGTTCCAGACGGTCGTGGTCCACGGCACTTCGGCCGCGTGGCGCTCGCGCGTGAGCAGCGCGCCCTCCTCCTCCGCGCCCTCCTCCACAAGGAGAGGAACGGTCGGCATCGCGGGCATGCGCCCAGTCTGCCAGGGGCGGCTGGATGCTGCGCCGAGCCCGCGCCGAGCATCCCGTTGCCCGTCACGGTCGTCGTGAACTCAGACGCTGTCGAGAATCGCTTGCCGAGCTTTCGTGTGTTCTTCGGCGGTGATGAGCCCGGCGTCGAGCGCCGATTGCAGCTGGCCAAGTCGCGCCGAGAGGTCGAGCGTGCCGCCGGAGGAAGCGCGGCCTTCGATGGCTTCTTTCACGGCGGCGGCCGCGATGACTGCTGAGCTGCCGTGCTCATCGGTGACGGCGAGGAAGGTTTCGTCGCGCTGCAGGCCGAGCCGCTCGGAGGCGCGGGCGACGAGCACCATGCGGTAGATGCCGAAGCCGATACCCGCGATGACGAGAATGGCGACGAGCCCGCCGAAGGCAGCGAAGCCGGGAGGTGCGGCGCCGAAGCCAGGGCTGAATTCGTCGTCGGGAATGACGGGCCCGAATTCGGTGATGAGGGTGGTGAGGTGCAGCACGGCGGCTCCTGTCTGCGCGGTGAGCATCACTCTACGCACGCGCGGCTGCTGTGGGTACAACGACTCGAGCCCCGGCTGCGTTGTGCGCGACCGGGGCTCGAATGGTGGTGCTGCGTGGGGTGAGTAACGGGGCTTGAACCCGCGACCTCCTGGACCACAACCAGGCGCTCTGCCAGCTGAGCTATACCCACCACGTTCAACCCGCGAGCGGGCCGACAGTCGATTCTAGTACAGCGCGGTGCGTCGCCGCGCACTCGGGGCTTCAGCCGAGGCGGGGCGCCCACTTCTCGACCACGGCGGCTGCGGCGGCTTGCGCGTCGTCGCTCGTCGGGCCGGGGTCGAGCACGAAGCCCGCGCGGCGGTAGTAGTCGAGTTCGCGAATCGACTCGAGAATGTCGGCGAGGGCACGGTGGCCGCCGTGCTTGGCCGGAGCGTTGAAGTACACGCGCGGAAACCAGCGACGCAGCAACTCTTTGATGCTCGACACGTCGACCGAGCGGTAGTGCAAGTGGCCGTCAACGCTCGGCATCTGCTTGGCGATGAAGGCCCGGTCTGTGCCGATGGTGTTGCCGGCGAGCGGCGCCTGACCCGCGTTCGGAACGTGCTCACTGATATACGTCAGCACTTCGAGCTCGGCTTCGGCGAGCGGCATGCCGTTCGGCAGCTCATCGAGCAATCCGCTCGCGATGTGCATCTCACGCACGAAGTCACTCATGCCCTCGAGCGCTTCGGGGCGAGGGGCGATGACGACCGAGAACCCTGGATGCACGGGCTCGAGTTCGTAGTCGGTGATGACGACGGCAACCTCGACGAGATCGTCTTTCGCCAGATCGAGACCTGTCATCTCGCAGTCGATCCACACGAGACGATCGGTCGTTGAGCTCACCTGCCCAGTGTAGTCGCGGCCCGCGACAGCCTCTGCGCGCGCGAAGCCGGTGCGCGTAGCCTGGGGGAGTGCGACTCGAGCTCTACACCTCAGCCTTCTGCGAGCCCTGCCATCGGGCGCGCGCCGTCGTCGCCGAAGCGCAGAAGCTCGTTCCGGCACTCGAGGTTCAGGAGCTCGATGTCGCAGCTCACCAGCAGCAGGCCTTCACCGAGGGCATCACGAGCACGCCGACCATAGTGATTCACGCCGCAGATGGGTCAGAGACGCTGCGCGCTGAGGGTGTGCCGACGCTGACGCGGCTGCTGACGGCGCTCGCGCAGGCCGTCGACGCCGGCTGACCGCTACCCTTAACCAGCCGCCCTCGTAGCTCAGCGGATAGAGCAGGAGCCGTCTAATCTCTTGGTCGCAG
>SXMH01000173.1 GCA_005777405.1 Actinomycetota bacterium | reverse complement strand
GTGGCGGGCGGCACGGGCTAGTCGCGGGGCACGTGCATCGCGCGCGCGGCATCCGTGATGCCGCCCGAGAGCGAGGGGTACACCGAGTAGGCACTCGCGAGCTGGTCGACCGTGAGGCGGTGCTCGACGGCGAGCGCGATCGGCAGGATGAGCTCGGAGGCGCGCGGCGCGACGACCACTCCGCCGATGACCGTGCCCGATGTGCGGGCAGCGAAGAGCTTGATGAACCCGTCGGTGATGCCCTGCAGCTTGGCGCGCGGGTTCGTCTCGAGCATGAGCTTGTGCACCGTGCCGCGCGTGGCGCCCTCTTCGATCTGCTTCTGCGAGAAGCCGACGGTCGCGATCTCGGGGTAGGTGAAGATGTTCGACGTCACGTTGCGCTGCTCGATGGGCGTCACGGCGTCTCCGAGCGCGTGGAAGACCGCCGTGCGACCCTGCATCGACGCGACGCTCGCGAGCGGCAGGGTGTCGGAGCAGTCTCCGACCGCGTAGACGCTCGGCATCGAGGTGCGCGCGACGCCATTGACGTGGATGTGTCCCGACTCGGTCAGCTGCACGCCAGCCTCTTCAAGGCCGATGCCGGCCGTGTTCGGCACCGAACCCACCGCGAGCAAGCAGTGCGTGCCCTCGATGACCGACCCGTCCGACAGCGTCACCGTGACGCCCTCGCCCGTGTTGACGACCGAGTCTGCACGCGACTTCGCGAGCAGCGTCATGCCGTTGCGGCGAAACACGGTCTCGATCACTGCCGCGGCATCAGCATCCTCGCCCGGCAGCACCTGATCGCGGCTCGACACGAGGGTGACCTTCGAGCCGAGGGCGGTGTACGCCGAGGCGAACTCGGCACCGGTGACACCCGAGCCGATGACGATGAGGTGCTCAGGCACGCTGTCGAGCGTGTAGAGCTGGGTCCACGTGAGGATGCGCTGCCCATCGGGCTTCGCGGTCGGCAGGATGCGCGGCGAGGCGCCGACGCCCACGATGACGGTGTCGGCGTGGCACTCGTCGAAGTCGACACGCTTCTTGCCCTTGCCGGTCGACACGATGACGCGCTGGGGGCCATCGAGGCGTCCGTCGCCGACGATGACGCGCACCCCCGCCTCGAGCAGCAGCTGCCGCATGTCTTCTGACTGGTTCTGGGCGAGACGCAGCAGTCGCGTGTTGACGCGCTTGAGGTTGACCGTCACTTCGGGTTTCACCGCGCGACCAGATTCGTTGCGCGCGAAGAACTGCACCCCCAGGTCTCCCGCTCCGTCGATCGCCGCCGCGGCTTCGGCGGTCGCGATGAGGGTCTTGGAGGGCACGACGTCGGTGAGCACGGCCGAGCCGCCGATGCCCGAGCGCTCGACGATGGTGACGTCAGCGCCCAACTGCGCGGCAGTGAGCGCCGCTTCATATCCGCCCGGGCCTCCGCCGAGCACGACGATGCGTTGGGTGCGGTCGAAGGAGGTGGCAGCCATGATTCCTATCCTCTCGCATGCGCGAGTGCGCGCCTGCGTTTGTGGCCTGTCGATGTGCCGCCCGAACTAGGCTGGCTCGCATGTCGCACCACGCTGAGAACCCCCTCGATCTGCCCGACGCCGACCCCTTCGCGATCGCCGCCGAGGCAGCCGCTCAACTCGCCGAGAAGACCGGTGTTGAGCGCCACGACATCGCACTCACGCTCGGCTCGGGGTGGGCCAAGGCCGCTGACCTCATCGGGGAGACCACGCACACCATCGCCGCAACCGAGATCGCCGGCTTCAGCAAGCCCGCACTCGAAGGGCACGTCGGCACGCTGCGCTCGATCCTGCTGCCGAGCGGCAAGCGCGCGCTCGTCATCGGCGCCCGCACCCACTACTACGAGAACCACGGCGTGCGTCGGGTGGTGCACTCGGTGCGCACTGCGGCGGCGGCCGGGGCATCCACCATGATTCTCACCAATGGCGCCGGCGGCATCAAAGAGCACTGGAAGCCCGGCACCCCCGTGCTCATCAGCGACCACCTCAACCTCACGGCCAACTCGCCGCTCGAGGGTGCGACCTTCATCGACCTCACCGACCTCTACTCGGCGCGACTGCGCGGCATTGCGCACGAGATCGACCCGAGTCTCGACGAGGGCGTGTACGTGCAGTTCCGCGGCCCGCACTACGAGACCCCTGCCGAAGTGCAGATGGCCAAGATCATGGGCGGCCACATCGTGGGCATGTCGACGGCACTCGAGGCCATCGCGGCCCGTCAGGCCGGCATGGAGGTGCTGGGGCTGTCGCTCATCACCAATCTCGCGGCGGGCATCTCGCCCGAGCCGCTGAGCCACGGCGAGGTCATCCAGGCTGGCAAAGACGCCGAGCCGGTGATCAGCGCTCTGCTCGCCCGCATCGTGGCGGCGCTCTGACCCGCCACCTGCGCACTGACACACGACTCGCTCGAGGAGGAGCCATGACCACGATCGACGCCGCCAAGGCCTGGCACGAGCAAGATCCTGACCCCGAGACGCGCGCCGAACTCGAAGCGCTCATCCCCGCTGCCGAGGCGGGCGATGCGGCCGCGATGGATGCTCTCCGCGACCGCTTCGACACCCGCCTCAGTTTCGGCACCGCGGGTCTTCGGGGTGAGCTGGGCGCCGGGCCGAATCGCATGAACCGCGTGCTCGTGTCGCAAGCGGCCACGGGCTTCGCGCGCTTCCTGCTCGGCCGCGTGCGGTCGGGCGAACCCGCGCCGAGCATCGTCATCGGCTACGACGGCCGCGTCAACAGTGATGTGTTCGCGCGCGATTCGGCTGAGCTCATGGCAGGTGCCGGCCTGCGCGTCGTGCTGCTGCCGCGCGCGCTCCCGACCCCCGTGCTCGCCTTCGCCGTGCGCCACTTCGATGTCAGTGCGGGTGTCATGGTCACGGCGAGCCACAACCCGCCGCGCGACAACGGATACAAGGTCTACCTCGGCGACGACGACCACGGCTCGCAAATCGTGCCGCCGGTCGACGGTGAGATTCACGCGGCCATTCTTGCCGTGGCCGACACCGAGTTGGTCGCAGAGCTGCCCCGTTCGAACGACTTCGAGATCGCCGGTGACGAGGTGGTTGAGGCGTACATCAGCGCCACGGCGGCGATCGCTGACCGCGGCACCGATGCGCCCACCGTCGACCCCGTGCCTTTCGTGTACACCGCCCTGCACGGCGTGGGGTGGGAGGTCTCGCAGCGCGTGTTCGCCGCTGCCGGCCTTGGCGAGCCCACCGTCGTCGCCGAGCAGATCGACCCCGACGGAGCCTTTCCGACCGTCGCCTTCCCCAACCCCGAAGAGCCCGGTGCGCTCGACCTTTCGTATGCCACCGCCTCGCGCGTCGGCGCCGAGCTCATCATCGCCAACGACCCTGACGCCGACCGTCTCGCGGTGGCGGTGCCCGATGCGAGCGCGCCCGAAGGGTGGCGTCGCCTGAGCGGCAACGAGGTCGGAGCGCTGCTCGGCTGGCGTGCGGCCCAGCGACTGCAGCACGCGGGGGGCAGCGGCAAGCTCGCGGCCTCGCTCGTCTCGACGCCCGCGCTCGCGGCGGTCGCCGCGGCGCACGGGCTGAGCTACAGCGACACACTCACGGGCTTCAAGTGGATCTCGCGCGTCGGCGGGCTCGCCTACGGCTTCGAAGAGGCCCTCGGGTACCTCGTGAACCCCGAGACGGTGCGCGATAAAGACGGCATCTCAGCCGCCGTCGACTTTCTCGTCATGGTGGGCGAGCTGCGCGCGACCGGTCGCACGCTCGACGACCTGCAGCGCGAGTTCGATGACCGCTTCGGGGCCTTCGCGAGCGCCCAGGTCTCGCTGCGCGTCACCGACCTCTCCCGCATCTCCGCGGTCATGGCGCAGCTGCGCGACGTGCCTCCCGCCGAGGTCGGCGGGGTGACGGTGCGCCAGGTCGATGACTTCATCGGCGGCTTCGGCGTCTTCCCTCCCGGTGACATTCTGCGGTTCTGGATGCTCGACGGCAGCCGCATCATCGTGCGGCCGAGCGGCACCGAGCCCAAAGTGAAGGTCTACATCGACTCGTCGAGCGACGAGGGTTCGGTCGACGAGCGTCGAGCTGCCGCTCGCGCGCGGGTCTCGGCGCTCGAAGAGGGCATGCGCGCGCTGATTGCGTGACGCTCTGCGGCCTAGGGTGGAGAGGTGACCGACTCGATGCCGTTCGCCGCACCGCAGCGGCCACTGCTGCCGACTGCGGTCGCGCTGCTGTGGTTTGCGGCAGTGCTGAGCTGGGCATCCGGTCGACTTGTGGATCAACTCGGAGCGTTCGCCTTGCCCCCGGTGTTCGGCGAACCCGGCACGGTCGGCTCCACCACCCCCGACCCCGAGTTGCTCGTCGAGGCAGTGCGACTCAGCGCACTGCAGAGCATCCCCACGACGGTAGCCGTGGTGCTCGCTGCCGTCGGGCTCGCCGTGCTGTGGGCGCGCCGCGCCCCTGACCCCCTCGACGCTGTGCCAGCACGCGCGGCCATCATCATGGCGATCGCCGGGGCGCTCTCGGCCGTCGGCATTCTCGCGCTCGTCGCCGCCGGACCCGACCGTCCGATCGGACTCGTCGACATTCCCGTGGGCACTGCTGTGGCGCTCGCGACGGCTGCGGCGGGAGCATCCACCGCCATTCTCATCAGGCCTTACGTCGACGTCATGCCCGCGCACATCTGGGCTGGCATCGGCGGTGCGGGCATCGCGCTACCGTTCATGGTCGCGGGCGTCTCCCCCTTCTTCGTGATCGCCGCTGCGGCAGGGCTCGCGGTGGTCGACCGCGCTCATGGCCTGCGCGTCGAGCGCGACCTCGCCTTTCGGCACGCGCTCGAACGCGAGCGCGCCGCGCACGTGGGTGACGTTGGCCGCGGCATCGGCGTCTCCGGGCTGCCTGGGCGCCCACCGACACCGCGACAGCCGCGACTCGTGCTGCCGTGGTCTGCCCGTGAGCGTCGTTGGTCGATCGGGCTGGGCATCATCTCGATCGTCATCGTCGCTCTCGCGTGGGCCGTCGGCTCGAGTCTCGGAGAACTCGGCTACGTCTCCAGCGCTCCGGGCGTGGGTCAGGGTTTCGCCGTCGCCGCGCTCGGCGCGGTGCCCCTGCTCTGGCAGATTGCACTGTTGCTGCGGGTCGCCGACAGCGCTCGATACGGTCTCATCGTTGCCAGCGGGATGCTCACCGCGGCCTCGCTCGCCGTGCTCACCGCCCCTGCCATCGTTGTGGCCCTCGTCGCCTGGGCCGTGCAGGCCCTCGCGATCGGCCCCGCCGCCGCCCTGCTCGCGCGGCGCGCTCGCGGCACCACGGCGACGGGAGTCATCATGCTCGGCGTCTCTGCTGCTCTTGCCTGGTGGCTCATCATCGTGCCGACGGCGGGCCTGCCGCTGGCGTTCGCCGCCGTTGCCACCACTATTTTCGCGCTCCGACGAAAGGTGCACTCATGACCCTGCTCGACCGACTCGCCGAACCACCCAGCAGGGTTGTGGGTATCGCGCTGGCCGCGCTCGCGGCGGTGCTCATGCTTGCGGGCCCGATGGTGCTGCCAGACCTGCTCACCTCGAGTACCCAAGAGTCAGGCGACACTGAGGGCTTGTACCAGCTCGTGTCGCTCGAGCCGTCGATCCCGGCGTTGCTCGTTGGCAATATCGTTGGCCTTCTTGGCTTTCTTCCTTTGCTCGGTGCTGTGCACGCGGTGCTCGCATCGACGGCCAAGCCCGCGGGAGCGCTCCTCGCCGCCTATCTCGTGCTGCTCATTCGTCCCGTCGCGCTGCTCATCGAGCTCGCGGCGCAGCCTGGTTCGGTGCTCGTACCCCTAGGCCCAGTGACGCCCTACCTGCTGCTCGCGACCACCGGTATCGCCGCCGGCCTCGCCTCCGTCGCGATTCTGCCACTCGCGCGCGATGCGGCGAGCCCTGTGCGCCGGTGGACGCTCGCCGCGGTCATCGCCGTGCTCGTCGCCCTCGCGCTCTTCGCGTTCGCGCCGTACATCGCACCGGTCAGCGCACTCGGCCTCGCCGCGGCGCTCGTGCTGCGTCGGGGCGACGCCCCCAACGGCGTCTCGCGCGCGGGCATGAACGGTCCTGCCGGGCAGAGCTAGCGGAGAGCGTTCAGCCGAGCGCGCGCTCGAGCTTCTCGGCGAGCTCGTCTCCGTCGAAGTAGTTCTCGATGACGATGACATCGGCGCGGGTCGCCCCGATCGCCTCAACGAACTCCTCGCTCGTGAGAATCACTTGCGCGTCGGCCGCGACGCGCTGCACCGAGGCAATGTCGGCAGCGACCACCGAGGCGCTGAGCCCGAGCCGCTGCAATGCTCGCTCGGCATTGACCTTGAGAATGCCGCTCGTGCCGATGCCTGCGCCGCAGATCGTGACGATCTTCACGCGCCGGCCGCCACCGTCGAGCCGCCGTCGAGGATGCGTCGGGCCTCCTCGCGCGTCGTCGCCTTCGCGAGCGCGGGAATCGCCGCCGGGTCGTTGAAGGCGTTCGCGAGTTGCGCGACAGCGCCGAGGTGAGCGTCGGCTGCCGCGCTTGCGAGGCCGATGACCACGCTCACGGGGTCGTTGTGCGCGTGGCCGAACTCGACGGGCGCGGCGAGCGTGATGACCGAGAGACCGTCGCGGCGCACGTCGGCGCCCGGGCGGGCGTGAGCGAGCGCGAGACCGGGGGCGATGACGATGTACGGTCCGTGATCGTCGACCATGCGGATCATCGCTTCGGTGTACTCGGTGGTCGTGCAGCCCGAGTCGACAAGCGCGTCACCCGCGAGGCGCACGGCCTCGCGCCAGTCGCGCGCTTGAACACCGAGCACGATGGCTCGATCGGCGAGGGCGGGCAAGCTCACGCGGCAGCCTCGAAGCCCGCGATGACGGCGTCGACGAGCTCTTCGCGCTCTTCGGCGGGCAGGAAGGCGGCTTGGGCCGCGTTGAGCTGCAGCACGAGCAGGTCGTCGAGGTCGTAGCCGAACGTCTCGGCGACGAGGCGCAGCTCGCGGCTCAGCGTCGTCGCGCTCATGAGGCGGTTGTCGGTGTTCACCGTCACGCGGAATCCGAGCTGGTAGAAGAGGTCGAGCGGGTGATCCTCCATCGAGTCGCCCCACGCCGCGATCGCGCCGGTCTGCAGGTTCGAGCTCGGGCTCGTCTCGAGCGCGATGCCCCGATCTTTCACCCACTCCGACAGCCGCCCCAGGGTGGCGATGCTCGCTTCGCCGTCTTCGCGCAGCTCGATGTCTTCGCGCAGGCGCACGCCGTGCCCCAGGCGCAGCGCTCGGCCGTCGAGCAGCGCGCCGCGAATCGAGTCGAGCCCGTCCGCCTCTCCGGCGTGAACCGTCGTCGGGAACCACTCGGCGGCGAGCAGATCGAACGCGTCGTGCAGGCGGCTCGGCGGGAATCCCGCTTCGGCACCGGCGATGTCGAAGCCGACAACACCGCGGTCGCGGTGTCGCAGCGCTAGTTCGGCGATCTCACGGCCCCGGTCAGCGTGTCGCATGGCACTCACGAGCTGACCGACCCGGATGCTGCTGCCGGCGCTGCGTGCCTCCGCGACGCCCGCCTCGAGTCCGGACTGCACCGCCTCCACGGTCTCGTCGAGACTCAGGCCGCGCTGCAGGTGCTGCTCGGGTGCCCAGCGAATCTCACCCCACACCACGCCGTCGGCCGCGAGGTCGAGCACGAACTCGCGCGCCACTCGCTCGAGGCCCTCGCGGGTCTGCATCACAGCCGTGGTCACGTCGAAGGTCTTCAGGTACTCCACGAGCGAGCCAGAATCGCTCTTCTCAGCGAACCAGGCTCCGAGCGACTCGGCATCACCGGCGGGCAACTCGAGGTTAATCGCCTCGGCGAGCTCGATGATCGTCTGAGGCCGCAGTCCTCCGTCGAGGTGATCGTGCAGCGACACCTTTGGCAGCGTCTCGATCGCGAGATCTGTGCCAGGCAGAAGATTCGGTGTCCCCGTTGTCATGCCTACAAACCTACCGGTTCGTTACCTGGTCGTGACCGAGAAGATGTGCAGGTTCTGCGCGGCTGGCGAGCGCGCGAGTGCGCGGCCCGAGGGGCCACGCGGCGGGGTGCGAGCATCCTAGGCTCGAGGCATGGTGACCACCCTTGCAGCCCCTGTTCCCGAGAAGATCATCCTCGATTGCGACCCCGGTCACGACGATGCCGTCGCGATGCTGCTCGCGCACGGCAGCCCCGCGATCGAGCTGCTCGCCGTCACTACGGTCATGGGCAATCAGACCATCGAGAAGGTCACGCGCAATGCGCTGTCGGTCGCGCGCGTCATCGGCATGGATGCTGTGCCCATCGCCCGCGGAGCCCACCGGCCGCTCGTGCGCACCGTCGAAACGGCACCCGATATCCACGGCGAGTCGGGGCTCGACGGGCCCGTGCTGCCCGAGCCGGTCGTCGAACTCGACCCGCGTCACGCGGTCGACCTCATCATCGAGACGGTCATGAGCCACCCGCCGAAGACGGTCTCGCTCGTGCCGACGGGCGCGCTCACGAACATCGCACTCGCGGTGCGGAAAGAGCCGCGACTCGCCGAACGAGTCAAGCAGGTCGTGCTCATGGGCGGCGGCGTGCACGTGGGCAACTGGAGCGCGGTCGCCGAGTTCAACATCATCATCGACCCCGAGGCCGCGCACATCGTCTTCAACGAGTCGTGGCCCCTCACGATGATCGGGCTCGACGCGACGCACCAAGCGCTCGCGACCGACGAGGTCGCCGCGCGCATCGCGGCAGTGGGCACGGCGCCCGCCCGATTCGTCGGCGAACTGCTCGAGTTCTTTGCGCACTCGTACAAAGACGCGCAAGGCTTCGACCACCCGCCCGTGCACGACCCCTGCGCCGTCGCGTTTCTCATCGATCCGACGCTGCTGCGCGTCGTGAAGGCGCCGCTCGACGTCGAGCTCACCGGTGGGCTGACGCTCGGCATGACCGTGGCCGATCTGCGCGGCCCCGCCCCCGAGGGATGCACCACGCAGGTCGCCCTCGACATCGACAACGACCGCTTCTGGGGTCTCGTCGTCGACGCGCTCGAGCGCATCGGCGCGGTGGAGCTCTAGCGACGCGCTAGTCGACGACGCCCGCGATGAGCGGACCGCCCGTGTGCACGTCGTCGCCGGCGGCACCGATGCGGTAGCCGCCCTCGAGCGCCTCGAGGGCGCGATCGAACCGCGCTGCATCGTTGGTGTGCATCGTGAAGAGGTGCTGCCCCTTCACCACAGAGTCGCCAGGCTTGGCGTGCAGGTCGATGCCCGCTGCGTGGTCGACCGGATCTTCTTTGCGCGCACGCCCGGCGCCCAGGCGCCAGGCCGCGATACCGAAGGGCAGTGCGTGCTGTTCGACGAGCACCCCGTCGGCTTCGGCCACGACGGTGTGGGTCTCGCGTGCGACGGGAAGCGCAGCATCCACATCGCCGCCCTGCGCGGTGATCATGCCGCGCCAGGCGTCCATCGCCTGACCGTTCTGCAGCGCGCCCTCGACGTCGGCGTCGCCGAGCCCGACGAGGTCGAGCATGTGGCGCGCGAGTTCGACGGTGAGCGCGACGACGTCAGCGGGCCCGCCACCGGCGAGCACCTCGACCGACTCGCGCACCTCGTTGGCGTTGCCGATCGCGAGGCCGAGTGGCACATTCATGTTGGTGAGCACCGCGCGCGTGGCGACGCCGGCGTCTTCGCCGAGGCGCACCATGACCTGCGCGAGCTCGCGCGAGAGCTCGATGTCTTTCAAGAAAGCGCCCGAACCGAACTTGACGTCGAGCACCAGTGCGCCCGTGCCCTCGGCGATCTTCTTCGACATGATCGATGAGGCGATGAGCGGAATGCACTCGACGGTGCCCGTGATGTCGCGCAGCGCATAGAGCTTGCCGTCGGCCGGGGCGAGGCCTGAACCCGCGGCACACACGACGCCGCCGACATCCTTCAGCTGCTGCATCATCTCGTCGACCGTGATCGAGGCGCGCCATCCCGGGATGCTCTCGAGCTTGTCGAGCGTGCCACCCGTGTGACCCAGCCCGCGGCCGCTGAGCTGCGGCACCGCGACGCCGAACGACGCCACGAGCGGTGCGAGCGGCAGCGTGATCTTGTCGCCGACGCCTCCGGTCGAGTGCTTATCGGTCGTGACCTTGCCGAGGCCGCTGAAGTCGAGGCGTGAACCCGAGGCGACCATCGCGAGCGTGAGGTCGCGAATCTCGTCGCGCTGCATGCCGTTGAGGAAGATCGCCATCGTCATGGCCGACATCTGCTCGTCAGCGATGTACCCGCGCGTGTAGGCGTCGACCATCCAGTTGATCTGGGCGGTGCTGAGCACGCCCTTGTCGCGCTTGGTGCGGATGAGGTCGACGACGTCGAACGGCTCGATGCTCACGAGTGGTACTCCTCGAGAGTGCGGGGTCCGAAGGCATCGGGCAATACTTCGTCGATCGTGCGAATGCCCGACACCGTCTCGAGCAACATGCCCTCTGCCGAGTGCTCGAACAGCAGCTGTCGGCAGCGGCCGCACGGCATGAGGGCCCCGCCGTTGCCGTCGACGCACGTGAAGGCCACGAGGCGTCCACCACCCGTCATGTGCAGGCTCGACACGAGCGCGCACTCGGCGCACAGCGTGAGCCCGTACGACGCGTTCTCGACATTGCAGCCCGAGATGACGCGGCCGTCGTCGACGATCGCCGCGACCCCGACCGGAAACTTCGAGTACGGCACGTAGGCGTGCGACATGGCATCGAGCGCTACCGCGCGCAGGGCATCCCAGTCGATCGACGACGGTGCAATGCGCGACGATGCCGCCGCCTCAGAGATCACGCTCACGGTGGATGCCCTCCTAGGCCTTGACGTAGGGCTTGCCCGAGGCGGCCGGCGGTCGGCTGTAGCCCACGAGCCCCGCGACGGCGAAGATCGTCACGATGTACGGCAACATGAGCATGAACTCGCTCGGCACGGGAGAACCGACGATCGACAGGGTCGATTGCAGGTTCGTGGCGAAGCCGAAAAGCAGGGCGGCGAGCGTGGCCTTGATGGGGTTCCACTGACCGAAGATCACGGCCGCGAGCGCGATGAAGCCGGCGCCGTTCGTCATCTCTTTCGTGAACGAGCCGATCGCGACGAGGGTGAAGAACGCGCCGCCACCGCCGACGATGACGCCCGCGAGCAACACGTTCCAGAAGCGCGTCGGGCGCACCTTGATGCCCACGGTGTCGGCCGCCTTCGGGTGCTCACCGACGGCGCGCAGGCGCAGGCCCCAGCGCGTCTTGAAGAGGCCGAACCAGACGAGGGGCACGAGCGCGAACATCGCGTAGACGATGAGCGACTGGTTGAAGAGAATCGGCCCGATCACCGGAATGTCGCTCAGCAACGGAATAGGCAGTCGCTCGAAGCGCGCCGGCTTGTTGAACAGATCGGGGTCGCCCGTCATGACCGTCGAGTACAGGAAGCTCGTGAGACCGACGACAAGCACGTTGAGCACGACTCCGACGATCACCTGGTCGACGAGGTACTTGATGGCGAAGGTTGCCAGCACGGCCGAGACCGCGGCACCCGCCACCATCGCGGCCACGAGTCCTGCCCAGGCCGAGCCCGTCACCGTCGCGACGAGCGCTGCGGTGAACGCACCAGCGAGCAACTGGCCCTCGATAGCGATGTTGACCACGCCGACGCGCTCGCTGATGACGCCACCGAGCGAGCCGAAGATGAGCGGGGTGCTCACCGTCAAGGCGCCGGCGAGCAAGCCGACGAGGGGCAGCGTCGAACCCGCTGCAGCCCAGGTCAAGAAGCTCACGAGGAAGATGACCGCGAAGACCGACGTGAGCCAGAGGGGAACGCGCCGCCCGTCGCGCACGAGCAAGAACGCCCAGATGGCCGCCGCAGCGAGCAGCACCACCGCGACGATGCCCGTGGCGTCGACCGGCAACACGATCGACGGCAGGATGATCGCGTCGCGAGCGTCGGAGAGCCGGAAGGTCGTCTCGCCGCCGCGAGCGAGCAGCACGAAGAGCACGAGACCGAGCACGGTGAAGATCGCGAAGGCGATCGGCGCCTTCCAGCTGCGCACCACCATCGTGGCGGGGGCGAGACCCGAACCTGCGTCGCGGGTGGTCGTCACGGCACTCACTTGGTCACCTCCGCCTTGCGGGCGAGCATCGGTTTGCGCCACTGGAACAGTGGGTCGGGTGTGGGCAATCGGAAGATCGAGCGCACGAGCGGGGGTGCAGCGATGAAGAGCACGATGAACGACTGCACGACGAGCACGATGTCGACGGGGATGCCCTCGGAGGCCTGCATCGTGTAGCTGCCGGCCTTGAGCGCACCGAAGAGAATGCCCGCGAAGAAGACGCCCCACGGCTTCGAGCGGCCGAGCAGTGCCACCGTGATGGCGTCGACGCCGATGCTCGCGTCGAGGCCCGACGCGAAGCCACCGGTGAAGTTGCCGAGCACCTGATAGACACCCGCGAGGCCGACGAGCGCGCCGGCGATGAGCATGACCTGCACGTAGACCCGCTCGACCTTGATGCCCGCGACGCGTGCTGCGTTCGGGTTCTCACCCACGGCACGGAACCGGAAGCCCATTGCCGAACGGTTGAGCAGGTACCAGACGTAGATCGTGGCAAGCACGACGAGCACGAAGCCGAGGTTCACGTTGTACTGGTCGCCGAAGAGCTTGGGGAACACCGCGGTCTCGAGCATTGGGCCGCTCTTGGGGTTGTTCTGGCCGGGCGCCTGCAACGCGCCGGGAGTGCGAAGCAAGAACGACACGAGGTAGAACGCGATGTAGTTGAGCATGATCGTGACGATCACCTCGTGGGCTCCCGTGCGCGCTTTGAGCAGACCGACGAGGCCGCCCCACAGTGCGCCACCGATGAGACCCACGATGAGCGCGACGACGAGGTGCAGCACCGGCGGCATCGGGATGTAGGCACCGACGTAGCCAGCGGCGGCCGCCGCGATGAGCATCTGGCCACGGCCACCGATGTTGAACAGGCCAACGCGGAAGGCGAGGGCCACGCCGAGACCGGCCGCACTGAGCGGCGTCGCATTGGCGAGCGTGTTCATGAACGGACGGATGGCCGAACCGAAGTCGTCGGCGCGCAGGTTGATGATCGAGCCGCGGAAGAGCGCCTCGTAGGCTCCGCCCACGGCCGCGAAGATCGCGGTGAAGGTGTCTCCGGGCCGCGAGAAGAAGTAGCCGGAGGCTTCGGCGACGGCCTCGTCGGTCATGACGATGAGGATGCCGCCCGCGATGAGCGCGAGCACGACCGCGAGCACGGAGATCGCGGCGCTGCCGCCGAAGATCTCCTTGAGCACTTGCTGACCGCGCGAGGGCGGCGCGACCTCGTCGACCGCGGGGGTCGTCGAGCCGGGCTCCTGGCCGGTCGCGGTGGGGGTCGGGTTGGTCGAGCTCATGCGGCCACCTCCGCCGGAGTCTCTCCGGCCAT
The DNA here is from genome assembly GCA_005777405.1 of Actinomycetota bacterium. GTDB lineage: Bacteria > Actinomycetota > Actinomycetes > Actinomycetales > Microbacteriaceae > Microcella. Next base: position 260 of record SXMH01000173.1, on the reverse strand, counting down.
CATCAATCCGAGTACGTCGCGGGGGGTGTCGCCCGGCACGATGCCGACGACGCGACCGCGATACATCACGGCAATGCGATCGGCGAGCGCCGTCACTTCGTCGAGCTCGGTCGACACGACGATGACGGGGATGCCCGCATCGCGCGTTGCGACGATGCGCTTGTGCACGAACTCGATCGAGCCGACATCGAGGCCGCGCGTCGGCTGAGCGGCCACGAAGAGTGAGAGCTCGCGGCTGAGTTCTCGAGCGAGCACGACCT
>SXMH01000172.1 GCA_005777405.1 Actinomycetota bacterium | reverse complement strand
GGGTGAGCCGCTCGCCAACTACAACCGCGTGATGGATGCTCTCCGCACCTTCGTCGCCCCCCAGCCCGACGGTCTCGCGATGAGCGCTCGCGGCATCACCGTCTCGACGGTCGGGCTTGTGCCCGCCATCCTCAAGCTCGCCGACGAGGGTGTTCCGGTCACTTTCGCTCTCAGCCTGCACGCGCCCGATGATCAGTTGCGCGATGAGCTCATTCCGGTGAACTCGCGGTGGAAGGTCGATGAGGCCCTCGACGCGGCCCGAGAGTACTTCGATAAGACCGGACGCCGCGTGTCGATCGAGTACGCCCTCATCAAAGACATGAACGACCACGCCTGGCGGGCAGATTTGCTCGCCCAGAAGCTGCTCGAGCGAGGACGCGGGTGGGTGCACGTCAACCCGATTCCGCTCAATCCCACGCCGGGGTCGATATGGACGAGTTCTGAGCCCGCAGTGATGCGGGAGTTCGTGCGCAGACTCGAGGCCGCCGGCATTCCGACCACGCTGCGTGACACTCGCGGCAAAGAGATCGACGGGGCCTGCGGGCAACTCGCTGCCGCCGAGTGACCCTCTCGTCGCCGTGCAGCCTCTCTGAGTGATCCTCCGCAGCTCGCTCAGTCTTCCGCCATACTGAGCACATGCTCTTCGATCCCGCCTCCTTCCCCCTCATCGCCGGCATCGTCGTCGCCGTCGTCCTCGCGATCATCGTCGTCATCGTCGTGCTCGGGTCGATCAAGGTCGCCAAGCCTGACGAGGCGATCATCGTCACGTCGCGCCAGCGCACGCCGAAGGAGCGGGCGCAGAACAGCGAGATGGAGAACGTCGGCCAGAAGGTCGTCTTCGGCTCGCGGGTCTTCGTCAAGCCGATCGTCGAGGCCTACTTCAAGCTCAGCCTGCGGTCACGACAGCTCAACGTGCAGGCGACAGCGCAGACGCGAGACGCGATCACGATTCGGGTCAACGCCGTCGCGGTTGTGAAGGTCGGTGGTTCTGAGCCCATGGTGCGCGCCGCCGCCCAGCGCTTCCTCAACCAGCAAGACCAGATCGAGTCGTCGACTGAAGAGGTGCTCAGCGGTTCGGTGCGCTCGATCGTCGGTCAGCTGACGGTGACCGAGATCATCACCAACCGATCGGCGCTGCAAGAGCAAGTGCTCGAGGCAGTGCGTGAGGCGCTCGACATTCAGGGCTTGCAGATCGACACCCTGCAGATCAAAGAGATCGACGACGACAACAACTACATTCGCGACCTCGGTCGCGCCGAGGCGGCGCGTGTGAAGCAGGTTGCCGAGATCGCCGAGGCTCAGGCCCAGCAGGCATCCGAAGAAGCGCGCATCAGCGCTGCGCAGAAGATCGCAGAGAGCCAGCGCGCCCTCGACTTGCGCAATGCCGAGATTCAGAAAGAGACCGACAAGGCTCGCGCCGAGGCGGCAGCTGCCGCTCCGCTCGCCGAAGCGATCGCGCAGCAGGAGGTCGTGTCGCAGCAAGAGGTCACGGCGCAGAAGCGCGTCGGACTCCGCAAGCAAGAGCTCGATGCTGAAGTGCGCGCGGTTGCCGACGCCCAGGCGTACGCCATCGAGAAGGAAGCCGATGCGGCTGCGCTCGCCTCGGTTGCCAACGCCAACGCCGAGCGCGATGCCCGCAAGGCTGCCGCCGAGGCCATTGAGGCCGAAGGTATTGCCGAGCGCAACCGACGCAAGAGCGCGGCAGAAGCCGTCGAGGCCGAGGGTCTCGCTGAGCGTGCTCGTCGTATCGCCGCTGCAGAGGCTCTCACCGCAGAAGGTGAGGCCGAGGCTTCCGCGATTCGCGTGAAGGGTACGGCCGAGGCCGACTCGACGCGCGCGCAGGCTGAGGCCCTCGCCGAACGCGCCGAGGCGCTGCTCAAGCAGCGCATCATCGACCAGCTGCCCGAGATCGTGCGGGCAGCGGCCGAGCCGCTCGGGGCGATTCAGAACATGACGGTGATTTCCTCAGACGGCACGGGCACGAACCAGCTCGGCGAGAACGTGGCCGGCCAGCTGGCGACGTCGACGAAGATCATCAAAGACCTCGTCGGCATCGACATCGCCGAACTCATCAACGGCAAGGTCGTCGGAGAGGCGACGGGCACGGCCGTGGCGCAGGCGAGTCAGCGGGCCGCTTCTCCGCGTCGAAAGAACACCGAATCTTGATGGGCTGAGCGCCCGCAAGAACCTCGGGATGCCTCTCCGTTCTCAGTAGCGTGGTGGCATGACCGACGCTGTTGTCTCTCACCGTGACCGCTGGAAGCACCGCGAGACGCTTGCCGAGCAGATGATCCCGCTCATCGGGGAGCTGTATCGAGAGCACGGGGTCATCACGTCGATTCACGGCAGACGACTCATCAATCAATCGCCCATCGGTGTCATCAAGGCACACCGCTACGCGCACCACGTGACGGGGGAAGAGCTGCCGCTCGAGCGGTCGATGCTCGTGCTGCAGGCGCTGCGCGGCCTGCATCCGGGGCCCGCCTCGCTCGACCTTGCTCGGTTGCTCGACGGCCATGAGCGCTTCGGCGCTGGCCGCAACCTCGACGACTACTTGCGCGACGAGCTCGCGCCGACGCGACGCGACGTCGCCCGTCGCCCGACCGACGTCGTGCTGTACGGCTTCGGACGCATCGGTCGGCTGCTCGCGCGCATCCTCGTCTCGCACGCGGGCGGCGGAACCGGCCTCGTGCTGCGCGCGATCGTCGTGCGCCGCGGTGGGCCCGATGACCTCATCAAGCGCGCGAGCCTGCTGCGCCGGGACTCGGTGCACGGTCCCTTCGAGGGCACGATCTCGGTCGACCAGGAGGCCGAGACGATTCTCGCCAACGGCACGCTCATCCAGGTGATCTACAGCGATGACCCTGCCACTGTCGACTACACGCAGTGGGGCATCCACGACGCGATCGTCGTCGATAACACCGGCCGCTGGCGCGATGAAGCCGGACTCGAGCAGCACTTGCGCTCGACGGGGGTCGCCAAGGTGCTGCTGACCGCACCGGGCAAGGGCACCCTGCCGAACATCGTGCACGGCGTGAATCACGAGACGATCGACGACCAGCGCATCGTGACGGCCGCCTCGTGCACGACCAACGCGATCGTGCCCGTGCTCGCCGTGCTGCACGACGAGTACGGCATTGAGCACGGCCACGTCGAGACCGTGCACTCGTACACGAACGATCAGAACCTCATCGACAACTTCCACAAGGGTGATCGACGTGGTCGTGGGGCGCCCCTCAACATGGTCATCACCGAGACGGGAGCAGCGAAGGCTGTCGCCAAGGCGCTCCCGGCGCTCGAGGGCAAGCTCACGGGCAATGCCATCCGCGTTCCCACTCCCGACGTCTCGATGGCGATTCTGCACCTGAGACTGCGCCGCCCCTCCACCGCGAGCGAGGTCAATGACTTCTTGCGCAGGGTCTCACTGCACTCCGACCTGCGTCAGCAGATCGACTACATCGAGTCGCCCGAGGTGGTCTCGACCGACTTCATCGGCTCGCATCGAGCGGGCATCGTCGATGGGCTCGCGACCATCTGCACCGGCGAGAACCTCATCGTCTACGTCTGGTACGACAACGAGTTCGGGTACAGCTCGCAAGTCGTTCGAGTGCTCGAGACGATGGCGGGCACCCACCCCGTCGTCGTGCCCGAACGGGTCATGCTGTGAGCCGCCGTCTACGCTGACGGCATGGTGGATGCTGCGCTCGACCCCGTCGCCGTGCTCTCTGACCTCGTGCGCATCGACTCGGTGAATCCCGACCTCGTGCCCGGCGCCGCGGGCGAGCGGGCGATCGTCGATCATTGCGCGGCCTGGCTGCGCGAGCATGTTGCACCGCTCATTGCCGACGAGCGCTTCGAGATCACCGACGTCGGCAGCCCCGAGCGTCCCTCGCTGGTGCTGCGCGTGCGCGGCACCGAGGAGGGCGGCGGGCTGTTGCTCAACGCGCATCTCGATACGGTCGGCGTCGAGAGCTACCGTGGCGACGCCTTCTCGGGGCGGGTTGACCAGGGTCGCGTGCTCGGTCGCGGCTCGTTCGACACCAAGAGCGGGGCAGCGGCCGCGCTCGTGGCGATGGCGCGCACCCTCTCGCACGGTGCCCTCGCCCGCGACCTCGTGCTGACGCTCGTCGCCGATGAAGAGTTTGGCTCGACCGGCACGAGCGCTACCCTCGCCCACCTTGCTGAGCGGGGAGTCGTGCCCGCGACGGGCATCGTGCTCGAGCCCTCGGCGCTCGAGCTCACGATCGCTCACCGCGGCTTCGCGTGGTTCGAGGTCGAGGTGTTCGGCCTCGCCGCGCACGGCAGCATGCCCGAGCAGGGCGTTGACGCGCTGCGAGTGGCTCGAGCTCTCTTGCGCGAGCTCGATGACCTCGAGGAGCAGCTCGCGGCTGCACCGCAGCATCCCTTGCTGGGCACGGGTGCGGTGCGCGTCGCGACGATGACGGGTGGCAGCGAGGCCGCAACGGTGGCCGATCGATGCCAACTCGTCATCGAGCGGCGCACCGTGCCGAACGAGTCGATCGACGATGCCGAGACCGACTTGCGGCAGCGGTTGGCGCGAGCGCTTCAGGTGCAGCCGGGCAGCCGTGGTGAGCTGCGACGGCAAGTCGGTCGCGAGGCCTTCGAGGTCTCCGAGAGCAGCGTCGTCGTACCGGCGCTCGCGCGAGCGCTCGCCACCGCCACCGGCACCGAGACTCGATACCGCGGCGAGCCGTTCTGGACCGATGCGCGGTTGGTGCACGAGGCCGGTATCGACTGCGTCGTCGTGGGGGTCGACGGCGGGGGAGCTCACGCCGACGAAGAGTGGGCCGAGGTCGCTTCGCTCGAGTCGCTCACGGCCGCGCTCGAGCAGTCAATCCGCGAGCTCTGCGCCCTGCGAGGCTGAGTCGTCGGGGAGCACGGTGCGGGCAAGCCTGGTCGCGCCGACCACTGCCGCCGGCATGATGACGATCGCGCCGCCAGGAACGAGGAAGCACAATTGCACGGCGATACCGAAACCGAGCTCTCGAGCGCGGGAGCCGCGCAGCACGGCAGCGCGGTGGCTGGCATCGATGCCGCGAGCCTCGAACGGTCGCACGGTGAGCTCACGCGCGAGCAAGTGGCCGGCGAGCACCGGCCCGACGATGGCGGAAGCGACTTGTCCTACGACGGGAATGAGCCCGACGGTGGCAGTGATGAGGGCGTAGCCGATCGCGCGCAGCACGAGTCGCACTCCATCGCCGACCGAACGCAACAGCCGCAGGGGTCGCGGCGTGAAATCGCCGAAGTGCTGTTCGGCGCCGCGCCAGATGCGCTCGTAGAACGGGTCGCCGATGAGCAGGGTGAGTGCCGTGAACGAGTAGACCGCGGCGACGATACCGCCCGTGAGGAGCGCGAGAGCAACGAGAGTGCGCACGATGCCGCGCTCCTGCTCTCGCCACTCGCTCACGAAGGGCGTGAGCGCTTCAGCGATGCTCTCGACGAACAGCCCGAGCGTGATGAGACCGGCACCGATGAGCACCGCCGCGATCGCCGCGGGGAGCATCCCGAGGGCCATGAGGCCCGGTCGGTGACGCCAGAGTGCGAAGCCCCGCGGCAGCAGTGCGGCACCCCGCAGCAGTTCTCGCACGACCCGCATGACATCAGCCTAGGCGGGTATACGCGATGGCGAAGCATCGCCTGCGAAACTCCACGACGGCGATGCGCGGGTGCCCGCCCTGAGCCTAGGCTGGAGCCCACCGTCGCGCCCGTGCGCACGAGAACCCCGCACCGTCGAGCTACCGAGGAGCCTCATGAGCCAGTACGCCGTCATCGACCCCGCCACCGGCGAGACGCACAAGACCTATGAGACCGCGACCGACGCGCAGGTCGCCGCGGCGATCGACAGCGCCAGCGCCGCCTACCGCGACTGGGCTCGCTCGACGACTCCGGCCGAGCGCGCCGCGCTCATCGCAAAGGTCGCCGACTTGCACCGTGAGCGTCGCCAAGAACTCGGCGAGATCATCGTGCGCGAAATGGGCAAGCCGCTCGAGGCTGCCATCGGAGAGGTCGACTTCTCGGCCGACATCTACCAGTACTACGCCGACAACGGCCCCGCGCTGCTCGCTGATGAGGCGATCGACCTCGCCGAGGGCAGCGAGGGCACGGCCGTCATCCGCAAGAGCCCCATGGGCCCGCTGCTCGGCATCATGCCGTGGAACTTCCCCTACTACCAGGTGTCGCGCTTCGCCGGCCCGAACCTCGTGCTTGGCAACACGATCATTCTCAAGCACGCTGCGCAATGTCCCGAGTCGGCCGCGGCTATCGAGCAGATCTTCCGTGACGCGGGCTTCCCGGAGGGCGCCTACGTCAACGTGTACGCGACCTTCGACCAGGTGAGCACGATCATCGCCGACCCCCGGGTGGCGGGTATCTCGCTCACCGGTTCGGAGCGCGCGGGTGCGGCGGTCGCCGAGCAGGCGGGCAAGCACCTCAAGAAGGTCGTGCTCGAGCTCGGCGGCAGCGACCCCTTCATTCTGCTCAGCACTGACGACCTCGAGGCGACCGTGCAGATGGCAGTGGATGCTCGACTCGACAACAGCGGACAATCCTGCAACGGCGCCAAGCGCTTCATCATCATCGATGAGCTGTACGACGCCTTCCTCGCCTCCTTCGCCGAGAAGATGGGGGCATCTGCCCCCTCGAACCCCATGGACGACGACGCGGTGTACGGTCCGCTGTCGTCCGCCGCGGCCGCCGAGGGTCTCGAAGACCAGGTGAAGCGCGCCGTCGCGAGCGGAGCCGAGGTCGTCGTGGGCGGTGGTCGCAACGGCACGTTCTTCGAGGCCACGGTGCTGACGGGCGTCGACGCCGGCAACTCGGCCTACTACGAAGAGTTCTTCGGCCCCGTGGCGCAGGTGTTCCGGGTGCCCAACGAAGACGAGGCCGTGGCGCTCGCGAACGACACGCCCTTCGGCCTCGGCTCGTACCTCTTCACGACCGACCCCGAGCAGGCGGCGCGCGTCGCCGATCGCATCGAGGCCGGCATGGTCTACGTCAACTGCGTGCTCGCCGACAGCCCCGAACTGCCCTTCGGCGGCATCAAGCGTTCTGGCTCGGGCCGCGAGCTCGGCACGCTCGGCATCGACGAGTTCGTCAACAAGAAGCTCATCCGCACCGCGTGAGTGCGCGCGCTGACGATTCAGCGCGAATCTGCGGCTACGGGGTCCACCGATCGGTGGGCCCCGTTCGCGATGTCGGGAAAAGCATCGAGCACCATGTCGGCGAGCCGGCCAAGCGGTCGCGTGAGCGGGTCGGTCACCGGCACGCCGAAGCGTGCTTCGTACTCGATGATGGTGTCGCTGATCTCACGATCGGTCATGTGCTCGTGATTGAGGGCGATGCCGATGACGCTCGTCGGCGCATAGGCCTCGATGAGGGCGATCTCGCTCTCGACGGTCGGCATCGGCACGAAAGGAAAGTCGCTGAGCACGGCCCGGAGGGGCGCATGCTGCACGATGACGCCCTGCGCGCGACTTCCGCGCAGAATCGCGCCAGAACTGAGGTACGCCGGGTGGCTGAGCGCTCCCTGCCCTTCCACGATGATGACGTCAGGATGCTCGCCCGCCCACGCCCGCACGATCTGGTGTTCGACCTCGCCTGAGGCGAACTGCGGAATGATCGCGTCGAGCGCGACGCCGTACGTGCCGCCCTGGATGATCGTGGTCTGGCCCGTGCCGACGAGCTCGGCGTGCACGCCTCGCTCGGCGAGAGCATCCACCAGGAGGGTCGCGGTCGTGCGCTTGCCGATCGCTCCGTCGGTACCGAGCACGGCGATGCGCGGGCATCCGACAGCGTCGATCGCGCCAGAGAAGAGGCGGAGTTCGTTCGTCGGTCGGGGGCGTCGGATGTCGGTGATCGTCACCCCGGCGAGCAGGGCAGCGGCGGCGAACTCGACGTCGTCGTTGAGAAAGTCGTGCAGTCCGTTGATGAGGTGGAGCCCGGCCGCGATGCCGTCGAGCAGCGCGCCCCGCTGAGTGCTGTCGAGCCGGCCATCAGCGGGCGCGAGCCCGCAGATGAGCACGTCAGGCGTGACCGGCGCTCGTCGCAGTGCTTCGCCGAGATCGGTGACGACGGGAATGCCCAGCGGTGCGCCGTCGAGTCGCACTCCAGCGTCGATGCCGGCCTGGGCGCTGTCGATGACGCTGAGAATGCGGTACGCGCGGGAATGGCGCACGAGGCCGTTGGCAGTCTTGCCTTCTTGCTCGCCGAAGAAGCCCTCGCAGTAGACGATGGCGTTGAGCACATCGGGCCGCGCGGCGGTGGAAGGGTGGGGGAGAGTCATGGTGCTCCTGACGGTGAGTCAGAGGAGGTGACGGTCTGCCCTGAACGCCGGCATCTGCCGGACCCTGCACGGTAGCACCTTCGCCCGTGCGCGGGTCGCGCTAGAGCGCCTTACCGGGGTTGAGCAGACCGTGCGGGTCGAACGCCGCCTTGATGCGCTGCTGCAGCTGCACTTGTTCCTCACCGAGCTCGTCCGCGAGCCAGCGGCGCTTGAGCGTGCCGACCCCGTGCTCGCCGGTGAGCGTGCCGCCGAGTGCCAGCGCCGCGCGGAAGATCTCGCCCGCGGCGAGCCAGATGTGCTCGGGACCGTGGTCGCCGGTGTATACGAGATTGGGGTGCAGGTTGCCGTCGCCGGCGTGCGCCACGGTGGGGATGCTGATGCCGTGCCGCGCGCCGATCTCGTGCAGCGCGGCGAACATCTCGGGCAGCCGCGAGCGAGGCACCGAGACGTCTTCGATGAGCACCGTGCCGAGTGCCTCCATGGCCGGGTGCATCGCGCGGCGTACGGCGAGCATCCGCTCGCCCTCGCCGGGGTCGGTCGTCATGGCAGCGTCGCCGCCGAGCGCGGTGATGATCGCGAGCGCCGCGCTCGCCTCGGCCTCGGCAGCATCGCCGTCGGTCTGCACGAGCAAGTAGGCGCTGCCCTCCGCGAGCCGAGGCAGCCGCAGGTAGTCGACGATCGCGTCGAGCGCGAGAGCGTCGACGAGCTCCATCGCTGCTGGCCGCAGTCGCGCGGCCGTGATCGCGGCGGAGGCGGCCGCCGCCTGCTCGACCGTGGAGAAGTAGGCACCGATCGTGGCGACGACGCCCGTGGGAAGCGGCGTGAGGCGCAAGGTCGCGCCGACGATGATGCCGAGCGTTCCCTCCGAACCGATCATGAGGGCCGTGAGATCGAGGCCCGTGACACCCTTGATGGTGCGATGTCCCAGACGCAGCAGCGAGCCATCGGCGAGCACGACGTCGAGGCCCAGCACTGCCTCGCGGGTCACACCGTACTTTGCGCACAGCAGCCCGCCGGCGTTCGTGGCAATGTTGCCGCCCACCGTCGAGATCTCTCGACTCGCCGGGTCTGGGGCCCAGCGCAGACCGAGCGGTTCGAGCACGCGGTTGAGGTCGCCGTTGAGAATTCCCGGCTCGACGATCGCCACCTGGTCGCGCTCGTCGATCTCGAGTACGCGGGTCATGCGCGTGGTGCGCACGACGAGCTCGCCGTCTGCGGCCATGGCGCCGCCGCTGAGGCCCGTTCCTGTGCCGCGCGGTACCACGGGCACGCGGTACTCGTGCGCAATGCGCAGCGCAGCTTGCACGTGCTCGACACTTGACGCGTCGACGACGGCGACGGGGCGCGAATCGGTGCGTTGGCCCGACTTGTCACCGCGCACCTCATCGAGAACGTCAGGTGCGGTAGAGACAGCATCGCCCAGAGCATCGCGCAAAGCATCGACCACGAGAGCGGAGGGTGTCGGTTCGCTGGGGCCGGTCACTCCGTCGATGCTAGGTCACGACGGGCGAGGCAGCGTCGAGCGAGGCGGCGTCGGTCGCATCAGCGCCGCCGCGCGCGGTCGACGAGCGCGAGCACCAGTGCGCCGATGACGAAAGCCGTGGCGGCGAGCAACGGCAGCAGCGGGAGCCCCGCGGAGGGTGCCAGGGGGCCGGCGAGGGCGTCAGCATCCACCTGTGCCCGCAGCGCCCCGAGAACGAAACCTGCCGCGACGAGTCCGGCGCCGAGTGCGCCACCCACGAGGCCGATGCCGTCATCGGAGCCCTGGGCGAGGCGTCGCACACGCGCTCGGGTGAAAGCGATCGATGCGAGCGCGACGAGCACGAGCCCCGCCGCCACCGGCGTCACCAGAGCATCGACGATCGTCTCGCCGAGCGCGAGAGTGCGCACGAGCACGGACGCGGTGACGGCGATGATCGCCGCGAGCATGATCCAGCGGAAGCGCGCGTCGATGGTCTGCCAGCGAAGTGTGCGCAGCAGCACCGCAGAGACGGCAAACCACAGCACCGTGCTGATGTCGATGAAGACGAGTGCCAGTTCTCCGGGTCGAGAGAAGGCCGTCTCGCCAATCGCGAGCTGATAGGCGAGCCCGTGGATGCCGAGACCGATCAGTGCGCTGAGCAGCAGTGTGCGCGCCACCGAGCCCGACCGTGTCACGGCACCGGGTCGCGGCATGCCCGCATCGAAATCGGCACGCGTGGGCTCGTGCACCTCGTCGTCGAGCGGCTCGGAATCGCGCGGTTGCTCCATGCGCTGATGCTAAGCCTCAGCGGCACGGCGAGAGCGCTCGCGACCCTGGCAATCCCCGCAAAGCCTGCGCAGATCGGTTGAGACCCACTCGCAGGTGCGGCATCGTGGCCGGTTCATCGCCGGGCGTGCACGACGCGTGCGGCACCATTCGAGAGAAGAGGAGAGCACATCATGCTCGTACTGACCCCGAACGCCGGCGCTGTCATCGAGAACCTCGTCGCACGTCAGGCTGACCCCGAGACCGCTGGACTCCGCATCGATGCCGGTGCTGAGGCGAACCAGTTCGCCGTCGCCGTTGCCCCGGCACCCCACGAGGGTGACGCGGTCGTGGAGTCTGGAGCCGCTCGCGTGTTTCTCGAGCCCCGAGCGTCGGTCGCCCTCGACGAGAAAGTGCTCGACGCGCAAGTCGGCCCCGAAGGCGCCGTGCAGTTCGCCATTATCGAGCAGCAGCCTGACGCGCCGCTGAGCTAAGCCGCCAGCGCGTCGCTAGGCTCGGCCCATGGCCACTCATGAGCCCGCGTCGACGCCGACTGCAGCACTGCCTGATCGACTCCGAGCCCGCACGATCGCGGGGTATGCGAGCGGTTCACTCGGCACAGGGGGCTTCGGCACCTTGCCGGGGCTCGTGCTGGTTTACTACCTCACCGATCACCTGGGTGTGACGGCGCTGCTAGCAGGGCTCATCGTCACGGGCGCCAAGTTGTGGGACGTCATCATTGACCCGGTGCTCGGTCGCATAAGTGATGGGGCTCGCGCTCGCACCGGATCGCGGCGCGGCCTCATGCTTCTCGGGGCGCTCGCGCTTCCCGTGCTGTTTCTCGCCACCTTCGCTGTGCCGCTGGAGATCGGTCCGGGAGCGGGAGCGCTCTGGGTGCTCGTCGCCTTCATGGCGACGGCGACTGCTTTCAGTGCCTTCCAAGTGCCGTACATCGCTCTGCCTGCCGAGCTGACCGGCCGCTACGACGAGCGCACTCGACTGCTGACGTGGCGCGTCATCGTACTGACGCTCGCGATCCTGCTGTTCGGCGCTGGTGGACCGCTCCTCCGAGGGCTCGCAGCCGACGCGTCGACCGGCTACCTCCTCATGGCCGTCGTCGCGGGTCTCGTCATTGCGGCAGGACTGCTGCCGGCAGTCTTCGTCGCCCCGCGATCGGCAGTCATGACGACGGCGCGGCAGAGCCCGGCGTCTGCGAGCTACCGGGAAGCCTGGAGCGTGCTGCGCGAGAGCCAGCCTTTTCGCGCGCTGCTCGGCACGTTCGTGCTGCAGGGGCTCGCCACTGGCCTCATGCTCGCTGGCGCCCAGTATGTCGCGACCTGGGTTTTGCGCAGTGAAGACGCAGTGACGTTGCTCTTCTTGGCGCTCATTGCTCCCGCGTTGCTGCTCACGCCTCTCTGGGGCGCCGCAGCGCGCCGCTGGGGCAAGCAACCTGTCTATGTCGTAGCCACGACGGTGTTCGCCGTGGCCGCGCTCAGCATTCTCGGGTTGCTCTGGGCGCCGGGAGCGTGGGTCTATCTACCGGTCGCGCTCGCGGGGGCGGCCTACGCGGGAATGCAGGCGTTGCCGCTCGCCATGCTGCCCGACGTGATGGCGCGCGACGGCCGTGATCGTGCGGGCGTCATGAGCGGGGTGTGGACGGCGGGTGAAACCGCGGGAATGGCGCTCGGCGCCACGGTGCTGACGCTCGTGCTCGCGGCAACCGGGTACATCGCCTCGATCGGCGATCAGCTCGTCGAGCAGCCGGAGAGCGCGATCGTCGGCATCGTGGTGGCGTTCAGTGTTGTGCCCTCCGCGTTGCTGGGCATCAGCATCCTGCTGCTGCGTCGCTATCGACTGCGCCGCCACGACGTGGACGCTCCTCTCGCCCCGCGCGACGGGGCCGCGTCGTGACCGCCGACGAGGTGCTCGCGCGGCTTGACGCCCTGCGCCAGCGCGACGCCCCCACGCACGGTGGCCGCGTGCTCTCGTACGTGTACGACTCAGGACTGGCCGAACTGGATGAACTCGCCGCGGCGGCTGCCCGCGCCGTGCAGTCGATCAACGGGCTCGACCCGACGACCTTCCCCTCGGTCGCCTTGCTCGAAGCCGACCTCGTGCGATTCTCGCGCGACATGCTGCACGGTGATGCCGACGTGGTGGGTTCCGTCACCTCGGGAGGCACCGAGAGCTGCTTGCTCGCCGTGCGAACGGCTCGGGATCTGTGGCGCGCGGCCGGGGGCACGGGGGTGCCACGTCTGGTGCTGCCCATCACGGCACACGCGGCGTTCCGCAAGGCAGCGCATCTCTTCTGCCTCGAGCTCGACGTCGTGCCCGTCGATGCGGCGACGGGCATCGTGCGCGCCGACGACATCGCAGCACGGCTGGCACCGGACGTTGCTCTCGTCGTCGTCTCGGCTCCCTCATACCCGCACGCGGCGCTCGACCCGGTGGGAGAGGTCGCAGCCCGGGCGGCCGAGCACGGAATCGCGTGCCACGTCGATGCTTGCATCGGGGGATTCGCGCTGCCGTGGTGGCCCCATCTCGCCCCATGGGATTTCACCGTCGAGGGCGTCACGAGCATCTCGGCCGATCTTCACAAGTTCGGCTATGCGCCGAAGGGCGCGAGCGTGCTGCTGCACCGAGGGCGCCAACGACACCGCGCTCAGTACTTCGCGACGACCGACTGGCCCGGTTACCCCGTCGTGAACCCCACGCTGCTCGGCTCGAAGCCAGCCGGACCGCTCGCGGCGGCGTGGGCGATCGTGCAGCATCTCGGCGCCGAGGGCTTCCACACACTCACCGAACGAGCTCGTCGAGCCACGGAGGCTCTGCGCGCGGCGATTGACGGCATCGAGGGGCTGCGGGTGGTGGGAGACCCTGCTGGTCCGCTGCTCGCCGTCGCCACTGACGACGCCGTTGCCGTCGGGCGCAGAGTCGATCCCCACCGATGGGCCGATGCCGCGCGCGCTCGCGGGTGGTTGCTGCAGCAACAGCCTGCCTTGCGCCAAGCAGACGGCAGCCAGCTCGCGCGGACGACTCACCTCACCATCACTGCCGTGACCGAGCAACGACTGCCCGAACTCGTGCCCGACCTCGTTGGGGCAGCCGACGATGTGCGGGGAATGCCTGGAGTCGATGGCTCGCACGTGTTGGCGTCGCTGCCGCCCGAACTGGGATCGGCTCTGGCACACGCGCTCGCAGAGGGTGCGGCGCCGCCGCCCGGGGTGATGGCCGCTCTGCTCGCGGGCCTCGGTGTTGGAGCGGACGGGGCGTTGCCCACGGAAGCGGCTCCTCTCACGGCACTCATCGAGGCACTGCCATCCGGTCTCGTCGAAGGGGTGCTCATTGAGCTGATTGCGAGCATGATCGAGCCATGACAGTCATCGAGAACTCCCGCCTCGCCGTCATCGGCGCAGGAGCGGTCGGCTCTTCCCTCGCCTATGCGGCGCTCATCCGTGGCTCCGCTCGCGAGGTCGTGCTCTACGACATCGACTCCGCGCGCGTCGACGCGGAGGTGCTCGACCTCGCGCACGGAACTCCTTTCACCGGTTCGAGCCGCATTTCTGGAGGCGCTGACCTCGGGCATATCGAAGGCGCCAACATCGTCGTCGTGACCGCGGGGGCGAAGCAGCATCCTGGCCAGAGTCGACTCGATCTCGCCGGTGTCAACGTCGGCATTTTGCGCGACCTCATGCCCAAGCTTGTGGAGAGAGCACCGAACGCGGTGTTCATGCTCGTGACGAATCCCTGCGACGTGCTCGCCGTGGCGGCGCAACGCTTCAGCGGACTGCCCGCGGGCAGGGTCTTCTCGAGTGGCACGGTGCTCGACAGCTCGCGGTTGCGCTGGCGACTCGCTGAGCGATTCGGTGTCGCGGCGTCCAGCGTGCACGCCATGATCGTCGGCGAGCACGGCGATAGCGAGTTTCCGCTCTGGTCGCAGAGCCGTATCGGACCTATTCCCATTCGAGAGTGGGTCGACGATGCGGGTGAATCGGTCAGCGTCGAAGAGCTCGATGCGATCGCGTACGACGTGAAGAACGCGGCCTATGCCGTCATTGCCGGCAAGGGCGCCACGAACTATGCCATCGGGCTCAGCGGGGCGCGCATCGTCGAAGCTGTCTTGCGCGACGAAGGAGCCGTGCTGCCCGTGAGTTCGGTGCTCGACGACTATCGCGGAGTCTCAGGCGTAGCGCTCTCGGTACCGAGCATCGTCGACGCGAGCGGAGTCTCGCGCGTCATCGACGTACCGTTCTCGGCCGATGAGGAGCGCGCCCTCCACGCCTCAGCGAGCGCGATCCGCGACTCGCTCGCCGCACTCGATCTCGACTAAGCGGGTGGCAGCGGCTCATCGCGACCGCGCAATCGCTCGATGAGCCGCCGGTCGCGCTTCGTCGGCCTCCCCGCGCCGCGCTCACGCAGCACGGTCGCGGGTCGCTCTTCGCGAGGCGGGGGAGGCGGGGTGATGTCGTCGTAGTGCTCGGCGGCGAGCGCAGCGCCCACTCGCTTCACGAGCAGAGCGGTGACGACCAGCAGCCGCTCGCCGCCGGGTGTCAAGGCGCGCACGGTGTCGCCGATGTGCACCGGTTGCGCCGGTTTGACGGTCTTGCCGTTGAGTTTGAGGTGGCCCGATCGACAGGCCGCGGTGGCTGCGGACCGGCTGGGGTACAGCCGCACGGCCCACGCCCACGCGTCGATGCGCACCCCCGACACGTCGGCAGCGCTCACTCCGCCTCCCGCGCGGCGGCAATCGCATCTGCAGCGCGCACGAGAGCGAGGTGCGAGAGCGCTTGCGGCGTGTTGCCCATGTGACGCTCGAGCTTCGTGTCGTACTCCTCGCTCAGCAGCCCCACGTCATTGGTGAGCCCTGTGAGTCGCGTCATGAGCGCCTCTGCGTCGGCGAGCCTTCCCGATCGCGCGTACTGCTCGACGAGCCAGAAGGCGCACGCGAGAAAGGGGTGCTCTTCTCCCTCAAGGCCGTCGACGCCCGATGTGGTGAGGTAACGCAACGGCAGTCCGTCGCGCAACAGCGTGCGCTCGATCTCGGCAACGGTACCGAGCATGCGTGGGTCGTCAGGTTCGACGTAGCCGATCTGTGCGAGTTGCAGAAGCGACGCGTCGACCTCGGTCGTGCCGTAGTGCTGGCGGTAGTGCCCGCGCTCGGCATCAAAACCGTCGCGCTCGATCTCTTCCGCCAGGGCATCGCGCACGCGTTCCCAGCGATCGGCGGGCCCCTCAAGGCCGAAGCGGCGTACGCCATCGATGCCACGGTCGAAAGCCGCCCAGAGCATGGCTCTCGAGTGCGTGAAGTTCTGCTCGGGCCCGCGAATCTCCCAGATGCCGTTGTCATCGCGATCGAGCTGCGTTTCGACCCAGTTGAGCAGCTTCACTTGCAGCGACCACGAGAAGGTGTCTTCAGCAATGCCGAGCTCGCGGGCGTCTTCGAGCGCGATCATCACCTCGCCGAAGACGTCTCCCTGAAACTGGGTGTACGCGCCATTGCCGGCGCGCACGGGCGCCGAGCCTTCATAGCCCGGCAGTGATCCGATCTCCCACTCGGGCAGTCGTCGCTCGCCGTTGATGCCGTACATGATCTGCACGTCTTCGGGGTCTCCGGCGATCGCGCGCAGCAGCCAGTCGCGCCAGCCGAGCGCCTCGTCGCCGTAGCCGTGCAGCATGAGCGACTCGAGCGTGAGTGCGGCATCCCGAAGCCACACGAAGCGATAGTCCCAGTTGCGCCCGCCCCCCATGGTCTCCGGCAAGCTCGTAGTCGGCGCGGCGACGATGCCGCCGGTCTGCTCGTGGGTGAGGGCCCGCAGCACGAGCAACGAACGGCGCACGTGCTCGTCATACGCTCCTGGCGGGTCGCAGGCGCGCGCCCAGGTGCGCCACCAGTGTTCGGTCTCAGCGATGGCCGCATCCACGTCGAGAGCATCGGGTGGCGTCGTCTCGCCGGGGAACCACTGCAGCACCGTGTCGACAACCTCGCCCTCGAGCACCGTGAAGGCAGCGCGGTGTGCGTGATCGATCGGAGCGAATCGAGGGCCTCGCACGGTGACGGCGTCGGGGCCGGCGATCGCGATGAGCTGCGGAGCGTCATCTGTGCCGACTTGTCGCATCCACGGCATGGCCGAGGCGTAGTCGAACCGAACGCGCAGTACCTGCTCCATGTCGACCGAGCCGCTGACACCGACCACCCGTCGAACGATGGCGGGATGCTTTCCCGCGCGTGGCATGAGGTCGATGACGTCGACGGCGCCGGTCGACGTCGTCCAGCGAGTGACGAGCGTGAAGGTGTCGTCGACGTATCGTCGCTCTCCGCACTCCTCGGCGTCAGTCGGACGAATCGTCCAATGACCGTGCGACTCGTCACCGAGAATGCGAGCGAAGAGCGACGCGGAATCGAAACGGGGGAGGCACAGCCAGTCGATCGAGCCGCCTCGACCGACAAGCGCGGCCGATCGACAGTCAGCGAGGAGGGCATAGTGCTCGATGGGCTCGGGCATGCGGCCCATCCAATCAGACCGGTCTCGGAGGTTGCCCCACTACGGTGCATGGGCATGGAACCCACGACACTCATCATTCTCGGGGCCGGTGGCGATCTGACGTCTCGACTCATCGTGCCGGCACTCGCCGAGATCGCCGACGTGCGCGAGGGTCGGGTGGTTCTCGTCGGTGCAGGCCGCAGCGCTGAGCCCCCCGAGTCGTGGACCGACGCGCTGGACCAGCACGGTCTGAAGGCGACCTGGGCCGAGGCCGATGCATCCTCGCCGGGGGAGGTGCTCGACCTTCTCGAGCAGCACAGCGGGAGGACGGTGCTGTATCTCGCGCTTCCGCCCTCGGTCACCGTCTCGCTCATCGAGTCGTTCTCGCCGGGTGACCTGCCCGAGCGGGTGAGTCTGGCGCTCGAGAAGCCCTTCGGCAGTGATCGTGAGTCGGCGGAGTCGCTCGACCGCACGCTGGCGCGACTGCTCCCTGAATCGCGCACGTTCCGCGTCGACCACTTCCTCGGATCCGCAAGCGTGCTCACCCTGCTCGGCCTTCGCTTCGCGAATCGAGCGATCGACCGACTGTGGCATCGCGAGGCGATCGAGCGCATCGAGATCGTCTGGGAGGAGACGCTCGCGCTCGAGGGCAGAGCGGGCTATTACGACAGCACTGGTGCACTCGTCGACATGGTGCAGAGCCACTTGCTCCTCGTCTCCGCTCTCGCGCTCATGGACGCTCCGAGCAGCCTGGACGTCGATGACGTGCGCGCTGCCGTCGACGACCTGCTCTCGACCATGTCGCTCGCCGATGCGCCGGATCGGGCCAGCCGACGTGCTCGCTATACGTCGGGCGACGTGGACGGCGAGCCGGTGCCCGCGTACGTGGATGAGAACGATGTCGACCCCGAGCTCGAGACAGAGACGTGGGCTGAGATTGTGCTCGAGGTCGACCACGATCGGTGGCGGGGGGTTCCGATCGTTCTGCGCACGGGCAAGGCACTCGAGCGCGACCGCAGCGAGATCGTCGCTGTCTTGCGCGAACCCGAGGAGGTGCCCTCAGGTCTTCACGAGCCGCGCAGCGGAGAGACTGCCCGGCCGGCGATGGTGAGACTGCCACTCGATGAAGAGCGGCTCGGAGTCGAGATCGACATCGATCTCAATGGCGCTGGCGACCCGCGCGTGCTCGAGCGCCGGGTGCTGAGCACCGGAGGAGGAGAGCCTCGACTCTCTGCATACGGGGAAGTGCTGACGAGCATCCTGTCGGGAGATCGCTGGCTCTCGGTCGGTGGGCAGACGGCCATTCGTTGCTGGGAGATCATCGAACCAGTGCTGCGAGCGTGGTCGAAGGGCGAGGTCGTCATCGAGGAGTATGCAGCGGGGTCATCAGGGCCGGTTCTCGAGCGCGAGTCGACCAGTAAGGTCCCGGAGTGACCACAGCACTCATCACGGGAGCCACTGCAGGCATCGGCCTCGAGTTCGCGCGGCAGCTCGCTGACCGCGGCAACGATCTCGTGCTTGTCGCTCGAGACCGCGAGCGACTCGAGACAGTGGCGCTCGAGTTGCGCGCGCGGGGAGTGACCGTCGATGTGCTGGCCGCCGATCTGCTCGATGCTGCGGGTCTCGACGCGGTCGACGCTCGCCTTGCGGCCGACGACCGGCCGATCGATGTACTCGTGAACAACGCCGGCTATGGCATTCGCGGCGAGCTCGACGAGAACTCCTGGGATGACGAGCGGCGCCATCTCGAGATTCATGCGACCGTGCCGTTGCGGCTCACGCAGACGGCGCTGCGCGGCATGCTCGATCGGGGCCGCGGCCGCGTCGTGCTCATCGCGAGCGTCGCCGCGTTCACCCCCCGCGGCACCTACTCGGCGGCGAAAGCCTGGGCGGTCATGCTTGCGCGGTCGCTCAACCTCCGCACGCGCGACCGCGGCGTCACGGTGACCGCCGTCTGCCCCGGATTCACACGCACCGAGTTTCACGAGCGCATGGGGGTGGCGACGAGCGGTATTCCCTCGTTCTTGTGGCTCGACGCTCCTCGACTCGTGCGGCTTGCCCTGCGCGGAGTCGACCGTGGTCGCGCAGTCGTCGTACCGACCGCGCGCTACCGCGCGATCTCGGCTCTCGCTCGTATTCTTCCTGACCGGCTCAGTGCGGGCGGCGGTTTCCGCTCGCGTGACTGAGCAGGTCGACGATCGACGCTCAGGGACTGCTGTGAGGGTCGTCGGTCAGAGAGCGCGCGATCAGACGGCGAGCGCAGGCTCCTCGTCCCGCAGCGACGCCTTCCAGTCGACAAGGCCGCGCACGACAACGCTCGGGTCGGTGGCGAGCCGCTCCATGGCTTCGTTCGGCACGAAGAAGTTGAGCGCGACGAAGCCCCGCACTCGCTCGTCCGGATCATCGGCGAGTCGACTGAGAATGTCGCAGGGCACGTGCTCGTTCTTCGCGATGCACGCGCGAACTCCAGCGTCCGAGTCACGCGAGAGCTGCTCGTAGACCTCGATGGGTGCGTGGTACGAGAGCGCTGCGCTTTCGCGAATGCGTGGATTCGGGTCGGCAGCGAGTCGCCGAATGCGCGCAACCTTCGACGCCGTGACGGCGGGGGAGAGGAACTGCGCAACGGGATCATCCGAGTGCGCCATGCGCGGTGCGTCGGCGGCGAGCTGACGTTGTTGAGCTGGCGTGTTGAAGCGAATGCACGACATGGGCAGGAGAGTAGTCAGGCAGTCTGGCCCTGTGCGGCAGCGGCGCGGCGCTCCCGGGGAATCCACGGAATCAACATCGACGTGCGGCGCTGGTAGTCGGCGTACTCGGGGTAACGACTGAGCGTGATCGACTCGGTGAAGAAGGTCGACCCGATGAAGAGCGCGGTGAGCAGTACTGGTCCCACAATCGTCCAGTGCAGGGCTGAGCCGAGCGCGACCGCGCCCATCGCATAGAAGACCCACCACTGAGCTTGTTCGAAGAAGAAGTTCGGGTGGCGGCTGAACCTCCAGAGCCCCGATGTGACGAACTGCTCGTCGGGTTCGCCGCCGTCAGCGATGGTGCGAGCCTTGGCGCGCTGAAACTCCCACTGTTGCTGATCAGCGATGAATTCTCCGACGAGCAGCGCCACAAAGAGGGCTGCGAGCGACACGTCGAGAATCCCCAGCGGCGAGGCACTCGCTGCTGCCACCGAAGCCGGCAAAGCGATGAGCAACAGCAGCGCGTTCTGGAACACAACGATGAACAGCAGGTTGAAGACCTGGAACTGCGCAGGAGTCATGCGGCCCCGCAAGATCGGCCAGCGGTAGTCCTCGACGCCGCGATACCCGCCCTTGCGTGCGAAGTTGAAGGTGAGTCGCGCGCCCCAGAGCGCCACGAGTCCCGTCATGAGCGCAAGGCGGGGATCAGTGAATCCCGAACCTGCCCAGAAGACCGCGACATAGATGACAGGGACGATCGACCAGATGCGATCGACCCACGAGTAGTCTCCCGTGAGCATCGACGCGACCCACGTGAACAAGCTGACTCCGGCGGCGATGCCGAGCACGATGACCACAGTGTCCATGGCAGTGATGGTAGTGGCCGGCGGCCCCCCGCGGAGCGATGCTCGGTCACTAGACTGAACGCGTGACCGAGCCGGAGCGAGAGACCCGCCCCGCGTCGGCCGAGGTGAGCAATCGAGTGCTCACCGTGCCCAATGTTCTCAGCGCACTGCGCATCGCGCTCGTGCCGGTCTTCCTCGTGTTCGTGCTCGTCGGCGATGATGTTGCCGCACTCGTCGTGATCGTTGCCTCAGCGGTGAGCGACTTTCTCGACGGCATCATCGCGCGCCGGTTCGGACAGATCACTCGACTCGGGCAGCTCCTCGATCCGGCAGCCGATCGCCTCTTCATTTTTGCGGCCGTCATCGCTCTTGCGGTGCGCGAGGTCGTGCCGTGGTGGCTCGTGGTCGTAATCGTCGGTCGCGATGTCTTTCTCGCCGTGCTCGGTCTGGTGCTCGCGCGGCACGGCTACGGGCCGTTGCCGGTGCATCACCTCGGCAAGCTCGCGACCTTTGCGCTGTTCTATGCCCTGCCGCTGCTCGTGCTCGGCCAGGCCTTCCCCGTGGTGCAATCAGTGGTCGACCCGCTGGGCTGGGCCTTCACGCTCTGGGGTGCCTTCTTGTACTGGTGGGCGGGCCTGCTCTACCTCCGGCAGACGCGCGACCTCACTGCGAAGACACCTCGAATCGCGTCTCCACCATCCGATACGCTGAGGGCTCGAAGGAGGTCAACGGATGGCTGACAACACCGCGGAGAGCGCCGACGGCGCAACTCCGAGCGAGTACCGACCGCACGAGACCACGGCCCACTACGGCCCTGAGTTCGCGGCTCAACTCGCTGCGCTCGAAGCCGGCGTCAGCCCCGAAGAGCACGAGGTCATCACGGCGCTCCCGTCAGGTTCGGCGTTGCTCATCGTGCGTCGCGGCCCCAACACGGGGGCGCGTTTTCTGCTCGACGCCGACGTGACGGTCGCCGGTCGGCATCCCGAAGCCGACATCTTCCTCGACGACGTGACGGTGTCACGCAAGCACGCCGCGTTCCTCCGCAGCGGCCGCAGCTTTTCGGTGCGCGACCTGGGCTCACTCAACGGCACCTTCATGGCGGGTGATCGCATCGCCGAGACCGTCACGCTCTCCGACGGCAGCGAGGTGCAAGTGGGCAAGTTCCATTTGACGTTCTACGCATCGCGGCACGACCTCGCGCCGAGCGCCTGATGGCGGCGCGGTCCGCGGCGACATCGCCGCGCTCCGCCGCGAGCGCTGGGCTGCTGAGTATCGGCCAGGTTCTCGCGAAGCTGAGCCCTGAGTTTCCCGACCTCTCGCCGTCGAAACTGCGCTTCTTGGAAGAACGACAGCTCGTCACGCCCGCGCGCACCGAGTCGGGCTATCGCAAGTTCTCGGCCGCCGACGTTGATCGACTGCGGTTCGTGCTGACGATGCAGCGCGAGCACTATTTGCCGTTGAAGGTGATCAAGAGCTACCTCGACGACATCGAGGCGGGCCGAACACCGAGCCTTCCCGCGGGGGGCGCTGTGCCGGCCTCGATTCTCACCACCGAGCGTCGATTCACGCGCGCGGAGCTCGTCCGCGACGCCGGCGCCACGCCCGCACTGCTCGCTGATGCCGTCTCGGCGTCGCTCATCGCAGCGGGGGAGACCTTCGGAGAGGATGCCCTCCACGTGCTGCGCGCCCTCGTCGAGCTGCAGCGCTCGGGCATCGAACCGCGGCACTTGCGAGGTTTTCGTGCGGCGGCCGAGCGTGAGCTCGGTCTCATCGAGAGCGCGCTCGTTCCCGTCTCCCGACGCAATGATCCGTCGAGCCGTGCGAAAGCGGCAGAACTCGCTCGAGAGATCGCGGGTCAGCTCGAAATCGTGCGGTCGAACCTCATTCGCTCGGCCCTCGGCAGGCTACAGTCGTAGGTGCACCCACGACACGCCGACGTGCCCGTGCGGATGTCGCTGGTCGGCGGTGCGCGGGTCGCTAGTCTGAACGGCGTGGCGCAAACCGTCACGTTAAGCATGAAGGTTAGGTAGGGGCATGTCCGACTCTCGGGGTAACGATCGCTACGATCTCGGCCTGCTCTTCACCGACGGTCTTCCCGAGCTCGACGATCAGGCCGGCTACCGCGGTGCCGTCGCCGCTCGGGCAGCGGGTATCTCGTACCGGCAGCTCGACTACTGGGCCCGCACCGAGCTCGTCGAGCCGACCGTGCGCGGCGCCGCCGGATCAGGCACGCAGCGACTGTACGGCTTCCGCGACATCCTCGTGCTCAAGCTCGTGAAGCGGCTGCTCGACACGGGCATCTCGCTCCAGCAGATTCGCACTGCCGTCAATCAGTTGCGCGAAGCGGGCGTCGACGATCTCGCGCAGACGACCCTCATGAGCGATGGTGCGAGCGTCTACCTCTGCACGAGCGACGACGAAGTGATCGACCTCGTGAGCCGCGGCCAAGGCGTTTTCGGCATTGCTGTCGGCAAAGTTCTGCGCGAGGTCGAGAGCTCGCTCGTCGAGCTCGACTCGACGCCGGCCGCCGACCCGAGTGACGAGCTTGCTGCTCGGCGAGCGTCGCGGGCGTCATAGCGCCTAGCTCGTGGCGTACTCGCCCATCTTCGCGGTGCGCATGATGCGGTCGAGCAACTGATCGAAGTTGCGAGCCATTTCTTGCGCTGAGTCGCCGGGCCAGACGTGCAAGGGCTTCGCAGCGCCTTGGGCCTGCTGCAGTGAGGTGCGTTCGGGCAGCTGGGGTGCAAGCACGAGCGGCCCGAACATGTCGCGCAGTTCCTTGATGCGGAACTGGTGCTCGAGCGACTGCACGCGCGCGCGATTGACGATGATGCCCAGAGGTTGCAGGCGAGGGGACAGCCCCCGCCGAATCTCCTCGATCGCGCGCAGCGCTCGATCGGCCGCAGCAACAGAGAACAGCCCGGGCTCGGTCACGACCACGACGCGGTCGCTGGCGGCCCACGCCGTGCGAGTGAGCGCGTTGAGAGACGGAGCACAGTCGACGAGTACGAGGTCGTAGTCGGCCTCGACATGGGCGAGTGCCTCTTCAAGCTTCCAGATCTCGCGAATGCTGGGGTGAGGGCCGTCGAAGTTGATGGCGCTCGGGCTGCCGATCATGACGTCGACAGTGCCGGGCCGACCCCTCGTCCACCCACTCGGTGCGATGGATTGACGCACCGTGCGTTCCTTCGGCGCAGCGAGCACGTCGGCCACGGTGAGGTGTCCGGCGACCTGAATATCCATGCCCGTCGAGGCGTCGGATTGGGGGTCGAGATCGACGACGAGCGTACGCAAGCCGCGCGAGAATGCCGCCGACGCGAGTCCCAGCGTCACGGTCGTCTTGCCGACGCCCCCCTTGAGAGAGCTGATGCTGAGCACGTGCACGAGTACCGACCTTACCTTCACTAGTCTGGAGATGCGCGCACGCGCACCGACGTCGGCCCGCCACCACCGGTGCCCTGTCGACCCCTGCCCGGGCCGATTCCGAGAGGACACGATGTTTCGGAAGATTCTTGTCGCCAACCGTGGAGAGATCGCGATTCGCGCGTTTCGAGCCGCTTACGAGCTCGGAGCCAAGACCGTCGCGGTCTTTCCCTATGAAGATCGCAACTCGTTGCACCGGCTGAAGGCCGACGAGTCGTACCAGATCGGAGAGCCCGGCCACCCTGTCCGGGCCTACCTCGATGTCGCCGAGATCATTCGCGTGGCGAAGCTCGCCGGTGCTGATGCGATCTACCCCGGCTACGGGTTCCTCAGCGAGAACCCCGATCTTGCGCAGGCTGCCGCCGATGCCGGTATCGCGTTCATCGGCCCGCCGCGCGAAGTGCTCGAAATGGCGGGTAACAAGGTCACGGCGAAGGAGAGCGCGATCGCCGCGGGTGTGCCCGTGCTCGCGTCGAGCCCGGCCACGACCGACATCGACGTGCTCCTCGCTGCCGCCGACGAGATCGGCTTCCCGGTCTTCGCCAAGGCGGTCGCCGGCGGAGGGGGGCGCGGCATGCGCCGCGTCGAACGTCGCGAAGAACTGCGGGAGGCACTCGAAGCCGCCATGCGAGAGGCCGACAGCGCGTTCGGCGACCCGACAATGTTTGTCGAGCAGGCCGTCGTGCGGCCTCGTCACATCGAGGTGCAGATTCTCGCCGACTCGACGGGTGAGACTGTGCACCTCTTCGAGCGCGATTG
>SXMH01000171.1 GCA_005777405.1 Actinomycetota bacterium | reverse complement strand
TGTTCGATCTTTACCATGAGGCGGCGCGCCGGGCCGGTCAGGAAAAGACCGCGCTGCGCACCAGCATCAATGTGCACGGCTTCATTGCCGACACAACAGACAAGGCGGCGGACCAGTTTTACGGCCCGCAGGCGGAGGTGATGAACCGCATCGGCCGCGAGCGCGGCTGGGGGCCCACGACGAAAGACCACTTCTTGCAGGAGGTCGAGCACGGCTCGCTCTACGTCGGATCACCCGAGACTGTGGCTCAGAAGATCGCCTCGACGGTGCGCACCCTCGGTGTGCAGCGGTTCGACCTGAAGTACAGCACTGGTCCGTTGCAGCACGAAAAGCTCATGCGGTCGATCGAGTTGTACGGCACGCAGGTGAGTCCTCGCGTGCGCGAACTGCTCGCTCAGTGAGTCGACGCGAGGCCCCAGCAACCTGCTCTGGGCAGCGATCGCCCGCAGTGATTGACTGAGCCCATGAGCGCATCTACGCCTGACAGTGTCACGCGCGGGCCAGACGCGACCGAGCGGCCTCAGCTCGACCGTCGCGTCATCGCCGTGGCAGTTCTTGCCGCGTTCGTTGCATTCCTCGACGGCTCGATCGTCAACGTCGCGTTGCCGGCGATCACCGATGAGCTCGGCGGGGGTCTGCCGCTGCAACAGTGGGTGGTCGATGCCTACTTGCTGACGCTCGGCTCGGTCATCCTGCTCGCCGGATCGCTCTCCGACCGCTACGGCAGGCTGCCCGTGCTGCGGGTCGGGCTCATCGCGTTCGGCATCACATCCATCGCCTGCGGTCTCGCGCCGACTGCCGAGCTTCTCGTCGCGGCGCGCGCGGCACAGGGGCTCGCTGCGGCACTGCTTGTGCCGAGTTCCCTCGCGCTCATCATGAGCACGCACTCCGGTGCTGCGCAGGCCAGAGCGATCGGTCTGTGGACAGCACTCACCTCGGCGTCGTTCATCGTGGGACCGCTTCTCGGCGGCGTTCTCACCGACCTCTTCAGCTGGCGCTGGATCTTCGGCATCAATGTGGTTCCGATTGCGCTCACGATCGTGCTCATGCTGCCGTTGCGGGAGTCCCGTCCGGAAAGGTCCGGGCCGATTGACGTGCTGGGCGCGCTGCTCGGTGCGCTCGGTCTCGGTGGGGTGGTGTTTGCGCTCATCGAGCAGGCAAACTTCGGGTGGACCGACCCGCTCGTGCTCGGCGCCCTCGTGCTCGGCGCACTGCTGCTCGTCGCATTCCTTGTGCGTCAGTCGCGCGCGCGGCATCCGATGCTGCCGCTCAGCATGTTCCGGGTGCGCAACGTGGCGTGGGGAAACCTTGCGACCGCCGCGATCTACGGAGCACTCGGCATCGCGAGCTTTGCCTTGGTCGTCTTTCTGCAGCAAGTGGCAGGCCTGTCGGCCACGCTGGCGGGAGTGACGATGCTGCCGGTCACGCTCATGCTCATCGCGCTGTCGTCGACCGCAGGATCACTCGCGGGTCGATTCGGGTCGCGCTGGTTCATGACGGTCGGTCCGCTCGTGGTCGCGCTCGGTTTCGTGCTGCTGATGTCGATCGAGCGTGAGGTCGACGTGCTCTCGCAGGTGCTCCCGGGGGTGCTGCTGTTTGGGCTTGGCATGGCCATCACGGTCGCGCCGTTGACCTCGGCCGTGCTGGGGGCCGTCGAGCCGGCGCGCTCGGGCATCGCGTCTGCCGTCAACAACGCCGTCTCGCGAGTCGCAGGACTCATCGGCGTCGCGCTGCTCGGCACCGTTGCTGGTACCCAGGTCGACGAAACGTGGCTTGACCGTGCCCTCTTGCTGTGCGTCGGGCTCATGGTCGTGGGCGCCCTGTTCTCGGCGGTCGGCATTCGCGATCGCCGCCCATTGGCATAGACCCTGCGCTTCAGCGGAGGCGTCAGAGCGTCGGCAGTTGCACGTCGATGATCTTGGTGGGCTCCGGACGCTCGCCGATGCCGCGCGCCGGACCTTCACCGAACTGCTGCGGCGCCACGACCGCTGCGATCACGATCGTGACGACGAGCAGGGCCGCCGTTGCGAGACCCACGAGCGTCGCAGACGTCGCCGTCAATGTGCCGGTGCGCTTGAGCCACGACACGGCTGCGCCGGCGAGCAGCACCGTCACGGCGGCGATCGCAAAAGCGAGCATGGCTGATTCCCGTCGGGTATCGGGATGCCCCGCGCGCGGGTACGTGCGGGTCATGTGCACGGCGCCGGGGGAGGGCGCCGCGCTTCCACGATAGCCGTGTTCGAGCACTGCGCCGAGACCCGACACCCCGGAGTGCGAGCGATGCTCACGCCGACTCGCCGCGTCGCGCCGTGGCCGGTGTGGCCATCGTGCTGGGGCAGAATGGAGGCGTGTCTGCATCGGGGGAGCGCGTCGCGCATCATGACGTGCTGGAAGCGGTGGCTGCTTCGCTCGATGCGAAGCTCGTCGACGCGCGGCCCCTCCAGGTGGAACCGACGGGCAATGGCTTCACCCATGGCTATCGAGTCTCGATGGTCGAAGCGACTGGTACCCCTGCCGATCACACCGTCTTCATCGAAACGTCGCCGCCCGATGCCACACGTCCCGGAGTGCTGACGCTGCGCAACCCTCGCACAGGCGAGCGTGTCGACGTCTGGGTCTACCCGGCTGATCCCGCACTTCCAGCCTTGCGCACTGCGGTGTACGCCGAGGCAGCGGGCGTCGTACTCGCGCGCCTGGGCCTGCCGGTCGACGGATTGCGTGTGAGCCTGGCGGCCTATCGACCGGGCAAGAGGGCAGTGGTGCGGGTCGACACGTCGAGCACCGCCTACTTCTTGAAGGTCGTGCGTCCTCCCGCCGCTGAGCCCTTGCAAGCACGGCATGCGCTCTGGCGCGAAGCGGGTGTGCCCGTGCCAGGGGTGCTCGGATGGAGCGAAGAAGGGCTCGTCGCGCTCGAAGCACTCGCGGGTTCTGAGCTCATCTCCGTGTTGGACACCGTGGACGACCCCGAGCCCTTGCTCGATGAACTCGAGCGAGTCGTCGCGCGTATTGCGACAGTGCCGTCCACGAGCGCAGCGCGAGCCTCGCTCGTGAGACGAATCGACTGGTACGAAGAGCGACTCACCGAGCAACTGCCCGAGCACGATGGGCTCATCGAGCGCACGTCGCGAGCGATCTCTCGACGGTTCGCGGCGGGAGGCACGCCGCCACCGTCTCGCACCGTGCATGGAGACCTTCACCTCGCGCAGTTGCTCGTCGATCCTGCGGCTCCGGCACGAGTCTCGGGCGTGCTCGACATCGACACTTCAGGGTGGGGCGATCCTGCCGACGACGCTGCTGCGCTGTACGCCCACCTCATCGCCACCGTCGTGCACGACGGTGGCAGTCAGGCGACCGTGCGGGCACGCCGTTCCTCAGTGCTCGCCGATGGCTGGCGGTTGCGATGGTTCCGCCACCCGGAGGCCGGATTCGTCGACCGCGCTCACGCGGTCGCTGCCACGCAGTTGCTCGGACACGCGCTGTCGCGCTCAGCGGCAGGTTCGGCCGGGGCCGCGGAACTCATCGAGCGTGCCGCTCGGGTCATCGCGGCCGATGCACGTCCCTTGACCACCTCACAGTGGTGAACCGGCCCGGGCGGTAGGCCTCGATGAGAAACTTCTCATCTGCGCCGCACGCGATTCTCATCGTCGTGCACGAGCATCGTTGACGTGGCACTGAACCGGGTCCACATCACCGCAGGCCAGAGACATCGACCGCGAGCGCAGAGGAGGAGCCACCATGGCTGAAGCACGACGTTGGATTGTGACGAGTGCCGCCTCCGTGCTGGGTATCGGCGTCCTGGCGACTGGCGCTGTGGGAGTGGCGAATGCGATGCCGCTCGTCGACACGACGACGGCAGCGGGGGTCGAGCCCATCTCGACGATTTCCGATCCCGGCAAAGCAGTCTCGTTGACGACTGACCAGGCATTGCGCGAGCCGCTGCCCACGTCGAGTGCGCAGCCCGTGACTCCCGCCACACCGGCGTCGGCCTCGACGAGCAGCGGCGGTGGCAGCCAGACCTCGCCGGCTCCCGTGCAGAATCCCTCGCCCGTGACCGTGTCACCCGCGTCGCCTGTCACGCCGCCGTCGCCGGCCTCTGTCGCAAGTGCGCAGTCTGCCGCGAGCGTCGACTCCGCAGACTGACGACTCGAACGCGCGTCACGCGGATCGAGGTCTAAACGAAGCGGTAGCCCATTCCACGCACCGTTTCGATGCGATCGGCGCCGATCTTGCCGCGCAGATAGCGCACGTACACGTCGACGACGTTCGAGCCGGGATCGAAATCGAACCCCCACACTCGACTCAAGAGTTGCTCTCGAGAAAGCACTTGTTCGGGATGCCGCAAGAACTGCTCGGCAAGCGCAAACTCGCGTGCCGAGAGGTCGATGGCTTTGCCGGCGACTGTCACACGGCGGGTCTTGAGGTCGAGGCTGATGCCGCCGTGGTCGAGCGTCGACTCGGCCACTGCCACTTGCCCTGACTCTCGCAGTCGCAGCCGCACTCGCGCGAGCAACTCGTCGAACTTGAACGGCTTCGGCAAATAGTCGTTTGCTCCGCCATCGAGGCCGGCCACCGTGTCATCGACGCTCGTGCGTGCCGTCAGCATGATGATCGGCATGGTCTCACCTTGCGCTCGCAGTCGCGCAAGCACCTCGAATCCGTCGATACCGGGCAACCCCACATCGAGCAGGATCAGGTCGAACGAGCCCGTGCTCACATAGTCGAGGGCCGAGCGGCCGTCGGCGACGACCGTGGGGGTATAGCCGGCCGAGGCGAGGCCCTTTTCGACGAAGGCGGAGATGCGCTGTTCGTCTTCGACGATGAGGATGCTGGGCATCACGCGCTCCTTCAGCGCTCAGTCACGGCCAGTGGGGCCGTGTCGTTGTCGGTCTCGGGGTCGAGAAACCCTTGCGCGGGAGGCGGCGGAGCCTCGCTCGCCACGGTCGGCACCACAACGCCAAAGCGCGATCCGGCCACCGAGCTCGACAGGCTCACGTAACCACCATGGGCGCGAGCGATGGCAGCGACGATAGGAAGACCGAGTCCTGATCCGGCGATGCCTCGGCCGGTGTCGGCGCGGCCGAAACGTTCGAAAATGCGCTTCTGAGCATCCAAGGGGATGCCCGGCCCCTCATCGGCCACCCAGAACTCGACGGTGCCCGCGTAGACGCTGCTGCCGAGTCGCACGGGAGTTCCCGGCGTGGCGTACTTCGCCGCGTTGTCGGCGAGCTGCACCCAAGCCTGCGTGATGCGGCTGGGCGACAGGGGGGCGACGACTTCGGCGACGGTGTCGAGCACCCACTCGCGACCTGCGATGCCCTGCACCTTGCTGAACACCTGGCGCGTCAGGTCTGCCACGTCGACGGGCTCGGTGAGCACCTCGTGGCGCTCGACGCGTGCGAGAGCGTCGATGTCGTCGACGAGCTCGGTCATGCGATCGAGCTCGTCGATCGCGAGGTCGCGGGTCGCGGCGACGTCGTCGGCGCGGGAAGGGTCGAGCAACTCGAGGTGGCCGCGCACGATCGTGATGGGGGTCTTGAGCTCGTGACGCACGTCATCGAGCAGCTGGCGTTGCGCCGTGAGGGCTTCGTCGATGCGGTCGAGCATGGCATTGACGGTTTCGGTGAGTGCCGACACGTCATCGCGGCCGTTGACCGGGATGCGTTCGGAGATGTCTTCTGCCGTGATTCTCGAGGCGGTATCGGAGAGGCGGCGAATC
This sequence comes from Actinomycetota bacterium, assembly GCA_005777405.1. Taxonomy (GTDB): domain Bacteria; phylum Actinomycetota; class Actinomycetes; order Actinomycetales; family Microbacteriaceae; genus Microcella. Next base: position 3,787 of record SXMH01000171.1, on the reverse strand, counting down.
GGAGCGAGAAGGCGACCGGCGACGAACCATCCCACACCGCCGATCGCGACGAGTGAGAGCAGCGCGAGTCCCGCGTAGGTAAGGAAGGAGATTCCCACTTCATCGACGGCGCGCTGTGCGTCGACCGCTGTGACGAACACTCCTGTGGCGGTATCGCCTTCGACGGTGACGGGCACAGCGACGTAGCGCAGCGTGCCCACCGTTGTCACGGCGGTGCCGAGCGTGACATCGCCGCTCTCTGCCTCGCTCGCCACGCGGGCCATGAAGTCGGGGTCGTCTTCGAGATGGAACGCGATGTCGGTGCCGGGGATGAACCGAGGAGCACCGTCGATGAGGGCAACGCTGCTCTCATAACGGCCCGGCACGAGCTGCCGCATGACGGCACCGAGAGCGGCCTCGACCGTCGTGAACGGCGTTGTGTCGAGTTCGGGCACCTCGGTGGACTCACCGTCGGTCGCCGTGGTCTCGCCGGTCACGATGCTGCGCGCCGCCTCGACCGACGCGAGCAGCTCGGTGTCGAGTCCGCTCACCACGCGGTCGCGCTGCACGAGGAAGGCGGCGAATCCCGAGACGGTCATCCCGAGCGCCGTCACTATGAGGATGACGGCAAGAATGCGCGAACGCACCGACCAGCGGGGAACCGGAACGCGCGCCATGAAGTCATTATCGGTGCTGAGTCGTGCTCGCACCCTGCAGATGAGAACACTCTCACCGGCGCGAGATCGTCTTCCAGTCGCGGTTGAGTTGGCGGAGGTCGCGCACATCATGCGCTTCGAGCGTGACAAAACCCTCCCGCTCGGTCACGGTGCCGGTCGCCACGAGGAATCTTTGAGCCAGCGCCGCGCGGAGTGTGGGTGCGGCGTTGTCGCTGATGACGAGTGGCGCAACGGCTGAGCCGTCGTCGATGAGAGCATCGCCGGGCAGCAAGGGATCTGCGGCGAGTCGAAGGCCTCCGATCGTGACGGACCGCCCCAGTGCGACGTGCGAGAGTTCTGCGACGGTGATGGCCTCTGCCGCTGCGAGCACCGCGCGAAACGGCTCAACATCGATCGCCGCGCTCGCTCGCGGCAGTGCCGGCGGCCGCGGAGGCCAGGGAATGTCGAGCGACGGTTCGAAGAGCGCGGGGTGGCCGGGTCCCGCTCGTCGCGACAGCCTGACCGCCATCTCGCACCTCCTCGAACGCGGCAGGAGCACCGCATCCCAGCACGAGTGTATCGAACGTGTGTTCGATACTGGCGAGTCTGGTCGTATTACGACTCGAGAATGCCAACCTCAGCAAGTCGTTCCGCGAGTCCCGCTCCGTCCGGTGCCCACACCCAGGGGCCGCCCACGTTCTCGTGGTCGTCTTCGGCGTGGCTGCGGCCACCCGCGAGCACCGCTTCGGGGGTCGAGAGCTGACGGATCGCGACTGCCGCGACGTTGTCAGGATGCGCGAGCGCGAACTCGCGGTAGAGCTCCTCGTCGTGCTGCCCGTCATCGCCGATGAGCACCCACTTGATGTGCGGAAACTCTCGCGCGAGTCGTGCGAGGCTCTCCCGCTTGTGGTCGCGGCCGCTCCGGAAGAGACGATCGTGCGTCGGCCCCCAGTCGGTCAGCAGCAGCGCGCCTGAAGGGTAGAGGTGGCGGCCCAGGAATCGCGCGAGCGTGGGCGCCACGTTCCATGCCCCGGTCGACACGTACACGATCGGTGCTCCCTCATGTTCTCGCGCCAATCGTTCGAGCAAGACGGCCATGCCGGGCACGGGTCGACGCGCGTGCTCGTCGAGCACGAACGTGTTCCACGCGGCGAGAAAGGGACGGGGGAGCGCGGTGACCATCACGGTGTCATCGATGTCGCTCACAATGCCGAGTCGGGCATCGGGGTCAGCGACGAAGACGCGGGCCCGCACGGCGTCTGAACCCTCCACGTGCAGGGTGATCTCGCGCACGCCGGGGTTGAGGCCGATCATGACGTCGACGTCGATGACGCCGCCACGATCGGCGTGCACCACGAACTCTTGACCGTCTGCCGTCACGGTGACGACGCTGTCAGCCACCGGGATGCTCACGAAGCTGCGCCAGCCGCGAATGCGGCCCGGGTCGGTGCGCCCTGGCGCGCGATCGTCTTTCTCCGGGCGTGCCAGCACGACGCGGCCGAGCACTCGAATCCAGCCCGGCCCGCCGTATCCGCTGTACGGAATCACGATCGGCACAAGCCCGCGGCGGCGACCCAGCCTCTGGCGGAAACGGTGGAATCGATCTTCGAGTGCGGCCACGCGGCGAGTCCACGACGACCGCTTCTGTTCGCGTGGCGGTTCGGGGGTCTCGAACTCGGCGGCCATTGCTCCAGTCTTGCAGAGGCGCGGTACGGAGGGCGTCGAGAGTGCCAAGAGTGCACCGAGCGGTATACCCCTCGTGGTATTGCTTCCGCGAATTTGGGCGTAAGTTAACGGCTGGCCAACACGTCAATACCTCAGGTCGGGGAGTACAGTGTGGCTCGTCGAAAGGACCCAACCGTGCTCACCATCGAATCCGGTGCCCCGCTGCTCGCCGCCGCAGCCCCCATCCGCAACGAGCCGGTGCAGGCCCGCAGCACGGCCCGACTTGCCGCCCTGCTCGACTCGGCCGCCGCAGTGATTGCCGAGATCGGCTACGAGCGCCTCACGACCGCGATGGTCGCGGAGCGCGCTGGCGCCTCGATCGGCACCGTCTACCGCTACTTCCCCGACCGCATCGCCGTGCTGCAGAGCCTTGCGGCGCGCCACACCGAGCGCTTGCTCGCGCGACTCGCGGAGGAACTCGCCGCTGGTCGTCACGATTCGGCCTTGGATGCTGTGCTCGGCTCGGTCAACGCCATCACTGAACTCTTCCGCACTGAGCCGGGTTACCGCTCGCTGCGCGCGGGCGACGTCATCGATCTGCAGCCTCCAGCAGCGGAGACCACCGCGAATGCTCAAGTTGCTGAGGTCATCGCCGACGCTCTCGTCGCTCACTACGGTGTTGCCGACTCCGACGAGGTGCGCCTCTCGGTGGGCACTGCGCTCGAAGTCGCCGATGCTCTCGTCGCGCGTGCCTTCGCTCGTGATGATCAGGGCGACGCGGTGCTGCTCGGCGAGGCCGAGCGTGCCGTGCGCGCTGTGCTCGCCGGCCGGCTCTAAGGGGGCTGTCGCCCCTAAGGCCACCTCGATCATCACGAACCGGTGACGCGCATCTGGAGAAACGCTCCGAATTGCTGCGAACCGGTGGGGCCACGGGTCCGAATGCTGTTTGACTGAACGCGCGCTGAGCGTCTGCTCCGCGCGCACGCTCCCGCTGATCGCCCGCCGCGTCGCCGACGCCTAGGGCAGGGCGCGTTGGCCGGTCAGGAGGACAGCACCGTGATCGAGTTCCGCGGCATCAGCAAGCGCTTCGACGATGGCACCCTTGCCGTCGACGATTTCAGCCTCGTCATGCCCTCGCGCAAGACCACGGTGCTCGTGGGCTCGAGTGGGTCGGGCAAGACAACACTGCTGCGCATGATCAACCGCATGGTCGATGCCTCGAGCGGAGTGCTCGAGATCGACGGAGAGAACGTCTCTGACATCGAACCGGTCAAACTACGCCGTCGCATCGGCTACGTCATGCAGAACTCTGGTCTCTTGCCGCACCGGCGTGTGATCGACAACATCGCGACCGTGCCGCGGCTCAACGGCGTGCCGAAGAAAGACGCACACGCGCGAGCGCTCGAACTCATGGACACGGTCGGCCTCGACCGCGCCATGGCCGAGCGTTATCCCTCACAGCTCTCGGGCGGTCAGCAACAGCGTGT
>SXMH01000170.1 GCA_005777405.1 Actinomycetota bacterium | reverse complement strand
TTGGTCTGCAGGAAGGTCTCGAATGCCTCAGCCTGATTGAGCTTGGCGAGAATGCGCAGCTGCTCGTCGTGGGTGGGCTTCTGGTACGGCTTCTCGAGGCGCTCTTGGAACCACTGACGCTGATCAGGGTCTTGAATGTGCATGTACTCGATGCCCACGGTGCGGCAGTAGGTGTCGCGCAGAACACCCAGCACTTCGCGCAGCAGCATCGAGCGTCGACCGCCGAATCCACCCGTCACGAACTCGCGATCGAGATCCCAGAAAGTCAGACCGTGGCTCGCGATGTCGAGGTCGGGGTGCGAGCGCTGCTTGTACTCGAGCGGGTCGACGTCGGCCATGAGGTGGCCGCGCACCCGGTAGGCGTTGATGAGCTCGTGCACTCGCGCCGTCTTGTTGACTTCGTCGGCGAGGTCGACCGCGATGTCTTGCGCCCAGTGGATCGGGTCGTAAGGAATTCGCAGGTCGGCGAAGATCGACTCGTAGAAGCCGCGGTCGCCGATGAGCAGCTCGTGCACCTTCTTGAGGAATTCGCCCGAACCCGCGCCCTGAATGACTCGGTGGTCATAGGTGCTCGTGAGGGTGATGGTCTTGCCGATGCCGAGATCTGCGAGCACCGTCGGCGATGCGCCCTGGAACTCGGCGGGGTACTCGAGGGCGCCAGCGCCGATGATGGCTCCCTGGCCCTTCATGAGGCGCGGCACCGAGTGCACGGTGCCGATGCCACCCGGGTTGGTGAGCGAGATCGTGTTGCCCTGAAAGTCGCTGGCCGCGAGCTTGTTGTCGCGAGCTCGCTTCACGACGTCTTCGTAGGCGGCGAGGAAGGCGCCGAAATCCAAGGTTTCGCACTTCTTGATGCCGGGAACCATGAGGGCGCGGGTGCCGTCGGGCTTGGGCAGGTCGATGGCGATGCCGAGGTTGATGTGCGCGGGGGTGACGACGACGGGCTTGCCGTCGACCTCGTCGTAGAAGACGTTCTGGCTCGGGAACTCTTTGAGCGCCTTCACCATCGCCCAGGCAATGAGGTGCGTGAAGCTGACCTTGCCGCCGCGCGCGCGCTTGAGGTGGTTGTTGATGACGATGCGGTTGTCGATGAGCAGCTTTGCGGGGATGGTGCGCACGCTCGTGGCCGTGGGCACCGTGAGGCTGGCATCCATGTTGGACGCCAGGGTCTTGGCCATGCCTTTGAGCGGCGTGACGACGTCGTCATCGCTCGGCACCTCGGCGGCGGGGGCACCGCTCGAGGCGGGGGCCTGCGCGGGGATCGGCGTCGGCTGCGGCGCGATCGACGTGGTACGAGCCACGGGGTGCGTGCCGGTCACGGTCGCTGCGGATGCGGCGGGAGCGCTCGGGGGCGCGGCTGGCGTCGCGACGGGCATCTCGAGCGGAGCATCCGCGGTCGCCGTCTCGACAGTCTTTGCAGTCGACGTCGACTCCGTCTGAGACTGGTGGTACTTCTCGAGAATCGGCCACCAGGCCGGGTCTACCGCGTTCTTGTCTGTCTTGAACTGTTCGTACAGTTCGTCAACGAGCCATTCATTGGCTCCGAATTCGCCCGCGGCACCATTCTCAGTACCGACTCCGGTCACGTGGCTCGACACAGCCGACCGCCCACTTTCGCTGCATATCGAAGGGATTAGCACGGCGCGACCAACGGCGGTCTGCGCCTCGACAAGCCTAACGGCTCTTCGCCCCGGCTCTGCCTGTGCGCGCACGGGAGTAGCGTTAATTCGTGGACTTCTTGACTGAGCGCCCGGCACATGACCTGACCTACTCCGACGTGTTTCTCGTGCCGCAGCACTCATCGGTGGGCAGCAGGCTTGCCGTCGACCTGACAGCCGATGACCCGACGGGGCTCCGCATCCCTCTCGTCGCTGCGAACATGACCTCCGTCACCGGCCCCCGACTCGCCGCAGCACTCGCGCGTCGAGGTGGCCTCGCCGTGCTGCCGCAAGACGTCGCGTTGCAAGAACTCGACGCGGCGATCCACCAGGTGAAGCAGGCCTCGCCGTTGCTCGACCCGCTCGTGCTCGCTCGCCCGAGCCACACGATCGCGCAGGCTCGTGCGCTCGCGCCTGACACCCGCGGCGCGCTGCTGACGCTCGTCGACGAGCACGGCGAACCCGAGCGGTGCATCCCTGCATCGGCTCTCGCGCACGCGCTGCCCGACTCGACAGTGGGTGATCTCGTCGCCGAAGCGGTGCCCGCGATTGATGCCGACGACGTCACTGATCCCCGAGAAGCATTCGCGCTCATCGAGGCCGCGGGAGTCGAGGCCGTCGCCGTTCGCCGGCACGGTCGCATCATCGGTTCGCTGAGCGCGCGCAGCGCCGTGCGCGCCACCATCTATCCGCCAGCACTGGATGCTCACGGCCGCTTGCGCGTTGCCGCCGCGGTCGGCATCAATGGTGACCCAGCCGAGCGGGCCGCCGCACTCGTGCAGGCCGGTGTCGACGTGATCGTCATTGACACGGCGCACGGCCACCAAGAGCAAGCGGTGCGAGCCGTGCGAGAGGTCGCTGCCCGCGACCTGTCGGTGCCGATCGTCGCCGGCAATGTCGTGACGCCTCAGGCCGTGCGTGATCTCGTCGAGGCCGGCGCGCACGTCATCAAAGTCGGTGTGGGACCTGGCGCGATGTGCACGACGCGCATGATGACGGCGGTCGGTCGGCCGCAGTTCTCGGCCGTGCTCGAAACAGCCCACACCGCCCGTGAGCTCGGCGCTCGCGTGTGGGCAGACGGCGGCGTGCGGTACCCGCGCGATGTCGCACTCGCGCTCGCGGCGGGAGCATCAGCGGTGATGATCGGCTCGTGGTTCGCGGGAACGCTCGAGGCCCCCGGCGACATCGAGGTCGACGAGCAGGGTCGCTGGTTCAAGAGCAGCTGGGGCATGGCGTCGACGAAGGCCGTCGAACAGCGATTCCGCCGGCTCGAAGCTTTCGAGCGAGCGCGCAAGACGCTCTTCGCCGAAGGCATCTCGAGCTCGCGCATCTACCTCGACACCGAGCGGCCATCGATCGATGACCTGCTCGACATGATCACGTCAGGGCTGCGCTCGTCGATGACCTACGCGGGAGCATCCACACTGCCCGAATTCCACGACCGAGCCGTCGTCGGGGTGCAGTCGGCAGCGGGGTACGACGAGGGCAAGGCGTTGCCCGTTTCGTGGTGACGACACCCGGTCGTGAGCTCGCGCTCACCTCGCGGCGCGCACCCAGGTGCGCAGATCGTGAGGCTCGCTATACTCTCCACTGATATGGAGCCTCCTAGTACGGGCGATCGCCCTGCCCCTGCCGACACCAGCGCTGATACGAGCGCCGACGCCGAACCGAGCCATAGACGCTCGCCGGTGATCGGCGGCCCCGCCGGGCATGCTCGTGGTGACCACGAGGTGCTCGCATGAATTCCGAATGGATCGGAGTGCTCGCGGGCGTGCTGCTGACCATCGGCACCGGCTACTTCGTGGCGAGTGAGTTCGCCCTCGTCAATCTCGACCGCTCCGAACTCGAGGCGCGTCAAGCGCGAGGCGAGAAGCGCCTGGGTCCGACCATCTCGGCGCTCAAGATCACCTCGACGCACTTGTCGAGCGCCCAGCTGGGCATCACGCTCACCACTCTGCTCACCGGTTTTCTCATGGAGCCCGCGATCTCGAGCCTGCTCGAAGGGCCGTTGACGGGTCTCGGGTTGCCAGAAGGGTTCGTGCGCCCGGTGGGTTCGATCACCGCCGTCGTCATCGCGACCCTGCTCTCGATGATCGTCGGTGAACTCGTGCCGAAGAACTTCGCGCTGAGCTTGCCGCGCCAAACCGCGAAGTTCGTCATTCCTTTCCAGATCGCGTTCACGACCGTGTTCAAGCCCGCGATCATCTTCCTCAACGGCTCAGCCAACGCGATCTTGCGCTCGATGGGCGTCGAACCGAAAGAAGAGCTCAGCGGAGCACGCACGGCCGAAGAGCTCGCCTCGCTCGTGCGCCGGTCAGCAAGCGAAGGAAGCCTGGCGACCGGTACGGCCACCTTGCTGTCGCGAACGCTCGCGTTTTCGCAGCACACGGCGCAAGACGTCATGACGCCCCGACCGCGCATCGCCTTCCTCGAACGAGGGGACAGCGCTCAGGCCGTCATCGAACTGGCCCGCACCACGGGGCACTCTCGCTTTCCGGTGGTCGACGAGTCGATCGACGACATTGTCGGCATCGTGCACGTCAAGCAGGCCGTCGCGGTGCCGCGCGATCGCCGCGCCGACGTTCCGGTGTCGGCCCTGCAGACCGAACCGTTGCGCGTGCCCGAGACGATGAAACTCGACACACTGCTCGCTGAGCTACGCGGTCGCGGCTACCAGATGGCGATCGTCGTCGACGAGTACGGCGGCACGGCAGGCGTCACGACGCTCGAAGATCTCGTCGAAGAGCTCGTCGGTGAAGTGAGCGACGAGCACGATCGCGCGCGAGTCGATGTTGTTCGCTCCCGCAACTGGCTTACCTTCCCCGGCATTCTGCGGCCCGACGAGTTGCTCGACCGCGCCGGTGTCAAGGTGCCCGAAGACGGCCCCTGGGAGACCGTGGGCGGTTTCCTCATGGCCGAGCTCGGACGCCTGCCCGAAGTGGGCGACACCGTCGACATCGCCACGGGCACCTTCCGCATCGAACGCCTCGACGGCCGTCGCATCGATCGCGTGCGCTTCACACCCGTGATCACTAACGAGATCACGCTGCCAGTGCAGGCCGCGTCGAACGGGGGTGCACGATGACCGAGTCTGACTGGTGGGGCATCGCCTGGCTCTTCGTGCTGCTCGCCGCGAACGCGTTCTTCGTCGGTGCTGAGTTCGCGGTCATCGCTGCCAAGCGCTCGCAGATCGAGCCGCGCGCCGAAGCGGGCTCCCGCGCTGCGAAGACCGCTCTCTGGGCAATGGAACACGCCACGCTCATGCTCGCGACAAGCCAGCTCGGCATCACCGTGTGCTCGCTGCTCATCCTCAACGTCTCCGAGCCCGCCATCAAGCACATGCTCGAGGTGCCGCTCGGCCTCACGGGACTCAGCGCCGAGTGGATCGCCGGCATCGCCTTCACGATCGCACTGCTCGTCGTCACCTACTTGCACGTGGTCTTTGGCGAGATGGTGCCGAAGAACCTCTCGTTCTCGCTGCCGACGCGCGCCGTGCTCTTCTTGGCGCCGCCGCTCGTGATCGTCTCGCGCATCTTCTCGCCGATCATCCGGGGTCTCAACGCGATCGCCAATGGCGTGCTGCGGTTGTTCCGGGTCGAGCCGAAAGACGAGGCCGCGAGCGCGTTCACCCTCGAAGAGGTGGAGACGATCGTGCGCCAGTCGACCCGCGAGGGTCTTCTGACCGACGCGACCGGCGCCTTGACGGCCGCGTTCGAGTTCACGACGAAGGTCGTCAGCGACGTGGCTTTGCCCATGGATGCTCTCACCGCGCTGCCCGAAGACGCGAGCGCTCTCGACCTCGAGCGCGCCGTAGCCCAGCGAGGGTTCAGCCGCTACGTGCTCGTCAACGACGAGGGCGAGCCGACGGGCTATCTGCACCTGAAAGATGTCATCGACCTGCCCGACGACGAGCGCGACGACCCGGTGCCGCCCAAGCGCATCCGTCGCCTGGTATCGATCCTCGCGAGCGCCGATCTCGAGGTAGCCATGGCGATCATGCGTCGCTCGGGCGCGCACCTTGCTCGGTCGGTGGACGAGCAAGGCCGCACGACCGGCGTGCTCTTTCTCGAAGACATCATCGAAGAGCTCGTCGGCGAGGTGCAAGACGCGACGCAGCGCCGCTGATCGCGCCGGCGCCGCGCGACCGCGATCGCATCGCGTGACCGCTGTGGCGGACTAGCGGAACGCGCGAGTGTATTGCGGGGGAGTGCCCACGGGCACCCCGTCGACCTCGACGCCGAGCTCGCGCGCGAAGCGCAGGGGTGCGTGCGGGTCGCGCATGAACTCGCGGCCCATCATGATGGCGTCAGCCTGACCCGCTGCGAGAATTTCTTCGGCCTGCGCAGCCTCGGTGATGAGTCCGACGGCGTTCACGGGCACGCCGCCTTCGCGACGCACGTGCTCCGCGAAAGGAACCTGGTAGCCGGGGCCCACGGCGATGCGCGCGCGCACGAGTCCGCCCGAGGAGATGTCGAACAGGTCGGCACCTGCGTCGAGCGCCCACGCGGCAACCGTCGCGGTCTGCTTCTCGTCCCAGCCGAAGACGCCATCGTCGGTGTGACCGTGCTCGGCGAGCCAATCGTCGTCGACCCAGTCGCTGCCCGAGAAACGCACGAGCACCGGCACCTCGTCGCCGAGTTCGGCGCGCACGGCACGCACGATCTCGAGCAGCAGGCGAGCGCGATTCTCGAGACTGCCGCCCCACTCGTCGGTGCGCGTGTTCGACAGCGGCGAGAGAAACTCGTGCAGCAGGT
>SXMH01000169.1 GCA_005777405.1 Actinomycetota bacterium | reverse complement strand
GGACTTTTAATCCGCGGGTCGTGGGTTCGAGCCCCACGGGGCCCACCATCACCTTTCGCGAACGTCCCCTCAATGTGGGACATCGGTAGAACGACCATTCCTGATACGTTTTCAGCGTCCTACCCCTTCGCTCAGATGGAGCACTCGTGCGCACTCGCCCTCTCGTTCTCGGCACCGGCATCGTCGCCGTGCTGGCCGCGTCTGGCCTTGGCGCCTCCGCCGCCACTGCGGCAGGAGCACCCACCGACACGCGCACCTCGATCACGGTCGACTGCGCCGTCGGCGAAGGCTCGAACGACAACCACATGCTGCTGCCCGACGACGTGCTCACCATCACCTTGCTCAACTGCGAAGACTGGGAGGTGTACGACACCAACGGCTTCGACTCGATGACGACGTCGTACGCAGGGGTCACCAACACCGACTACTTCATCGTGCCGAGCGACACTCCCACGCTGGTCATCACCGTCGACACCGCGAACATGAACGGCGGCGAGGCCGACATTGAGATGTACAACGCGATCGACGACGACTACATCGACATCGACATCGTCGAAGCCGCTCCCGCGACGGTGCCGACCGGTTCGTTGCTCTCCACCACGCGCATCACGATGCCCGTCGAGATCGACACCTTCTCGTTCGCTCTCGACATGGTCGATGGTCCTGATAACGACGAGCTTCTCGGCGGCGACGCCGACTGCGAACTCGAGGTCGGTTACCACCCGTACCGCACGCTGCCCATCACGATCACGGCGGAGGGCGAGTTCACCTTCCGAGTGATCGACGTCACGCCTGTCGACGAAGACGTGCAATGGGGCCAGCCGTACTTCCCGTCGCAAGACTTCTTCCTCGCGGTCTACGAGAACTTCGACGCCTCCAACCCGGAAGCAGGCCTTGTGACGTGCACGGACGACCGCAACGAAGACGACATCTTCGTCATCAACGGCGGCACAACCTACTTGTCTGACGACCAAACGCCCGAGTTCATCTCGACCCTCGAGCCGGGCGACTACACACTCGTGCTCACGACCTACCGCACCTCGAGCAGCACAGAGTGGGCAGCGGGACAGTTCTCGCCGTGGTCGGGAGTCTCTGAGAACACGTGGGAGCCGCAGCCGATGACAGCGCTCTTCGAACTGTGGGGACCTGCCGACAGCCTCATCGTCGGAGGTGACACGGAGGAGCCTGAGCCCGAGCTCGCCGACACCGGAGCGAACGACCTGCTCGGTGCGATCGGCCTCGGCGCTCTGGTCGTCGCGCTGATCGGCGGCGGCATCCTGGCGGCTCGCCGCCAGCGCGCCTAGCCAGACCGTTGAGGGCGGATGCCCTTCTCACGCCGGGCGGCAGATGCCCCAGCTGCCCGACCAGGAGGCTCCAGGCTCGATCCAGAGCAGGCCAGCGCCCGACGTGAAGGCGTCGGCTGGCGCCGTCATCGGCTCGATCGCGATCGCCGTCACCGGGCCCTCGGGAGTCGGGAAGGCACGCGTGATGAAGAGCTGCAACCATTCCCAGTCGCCGGTCTGCCACACCTCGGTCTCGGAGCCGTCGTCGGCCGCGAGCACGGTGCGAATGATGCCGTCGGCATCGGGCTCGACGCGGAAGGCATCGTCGAGCTTCAGCTCTGACACACGACGGCCATCGCGCAGGTTCCAGTCACCGTCGGCAGGCTCGAGCCCTACGGGATTCAAGCGATCGTCCACCATGACGTGCTCGACCGTGCTGGCCGAGATCGTGAGGGTCTCAACGTCGTGCGCGCCGACCCGAATGAAGGGGTGGGTGCCCACCGCATAGGGGGCCGAGTCTGCACCGCGGTTGGTCACCTCGTGGGTCACCGTGATGCCGTTGCCGGTGAGCCGGTACTCGACCGTCGACCACAGGTGAAAGGGGTAGCCGTGCTGCGGCACGACCTCGGCTCCGAGCACCACCGCATCGGCACGCTGCTCGACGAGCTGGTACGGGGTATTGCGCAGGAGTCCGTGAATCGCGTTGTTCTTGTCGACCTCGGTGATGTCGAGCTGCTGCACGGTGCCGTCGAGCATCCACCGGCCATCGCGCACGCGGTTCGGCCAGGGCACGAGCACGATGCCGCACCCGAACGGCGCAGAGACTGACTCGGGGTAGCCCTGCACGAGGTCGTGGCCGTCGACCGTGAGCGAGCGCAGCGAGGCGGCAACCGACGCGATCGAGGCTTCGACGAGGCCATGAGCCCCCTCGTGGCGGAGGTGGTACTGCGTGCCCGTGGGTGATGCGGGCACGTGGGTGGAGGCGGGGGTGGTGGTCATGCGGTCAGCCTACTGACGAGATGGTCACGATCGCGGGCGCACGAGCGTGACGCGCAACCCGGTCGCGCGCAGAGCATCCACCTGGTCGGTCGGTGCTGCCGCGTCGGTGATGAGTTCGCCGATGGCACCCAGCGGAGCGACGAGACCCAGGTGCGCCTGACCGAGCTTCGAACCATCAGCGACGAGGATGCTCTCGCTGGCGCTCGCGACGATACGCCGCTTCACGTCCGCCTCGGGAAGGTTGACGTTCGTGATGCCGTGATCGGCATGCACGCCGGTCGCTCCGACGATCGCGAGGTCGACGCGGAGACCTTCGAGCATGGGCGAGGCGAGCGGGTCGACGAGCGAGTGCTGCAGCGGGCGCAGTGTTCCGCCCGTCACGACCACGGTGAACCGGGGTATGCCCGGCTCGAGCGCGAGCGCCACGGCGAGCCCGTTCGTCACGACGACGAGCTCGTCGAGATCGGTGCGGGCGACGAGAGCCTGCGCCACCGCGAGGGTCGTCGAGCCCACGTCGAGCACGATGCTCTGCCCCGAGCGCACCCTCGCCGCTGCTCGCTCGGCGATCGCCGCTTTCGCTCGAGCGAGTTTCGTGCGCGACTGTTCAAGGCTCGACTCGCGCTCAGCGACGACGCTGCGCGGCATCGCACCGCCGTGCACGCGAGTGATGCGACCTTCGGTCTCGAGCGCAGCGAGATCGGTGCGCACCGTGACCTCGCTGACCCGCAGTTCGCGGGCGAGGTCGACCACTCGAGCGAAACCACGGCCGGCCACGAGCGACGCCACGCGTTCGCGACGCTGGGGTACGGCATCCATCGCGCCCCCTTTCGAAAGCTATCGATATCGAAAGCGTAGCGGTTGCGGATTCGTAAGCTTGCGCGCCTACTCTTGAGCAGTGACGATCCGCTTCCACAGCTCGACCCTCGCCGACGGCCGCGAGCTCATCTACGTCGACGACGCCGACACGACGTTGCCGCCGGGCAGCGAGCGTCGACTCGACGAGCGTGCGCTCGACCCGCGTCCGGCCACCGCGAGCATGCGGCAAGACGTGCTCACCGGCGACTGGATCTCGCACGCCGCCAACCGTCAGAACCGGGCCTTCATGCCGCCGCCCGACCAAGACCCGCTCGCACCGCAGACTGCCGCGAACCCGAGCGAGATTCCCGACCTCTACGACGTCGCCGTCTTCGAGAACCGCTCCCCCAGCTTCGGCCCGGCCCTCGTCGACGACAACGCTCCCAGCGGACTCGACGACCTCACCTCGATCGGCTTCGAACGCAGCCGCACGAGCGTGGGGCGCTGTGAGGTCGTGTGCTTCTCGCCCGACCACGAAGGAAGCTTCGGCTCGCAGACGGTGAGCCGCGCGCGCACGGTCATCGAAGCCTGGGCGCAGCGCACCGAAGCGCTCAGCGCCATGCCCGGCATCGAGCAGGTCTTCGTCTTCGAGAACCGCGGCGAACAGATCGGTGTCACCCTTCCGCACCCCCACGGCCAGATCTACGCCTACCCCTACGTGACCCCTCGCACCACGGCCCTCCTGCGCTCGATCGACGCTGTCGGCCCGCACTTCTTCGGCGAGTTGCTCGAGCGCGAGCGCGGCGGATCGCGCGTCGTGCTCGAAGGCCAGCATTTCACCGCCTTCGTGCCCTTCGCCGCGCGCTGGCCCATCGAGGTGCACCTGCTGCCGCATCGCCACGTGGCCGACTTCGCCGGCCTGACCAACGACGAGAAAGACGAGCTCGCTCCGCTGTATCGTCGACTGCTGCGGGGCATTGACGCTCTGTATGACACCCCCACGCCGTACATCGCGGCTTGGCACCAAGCACCCGTGCACGTCGCACGCGACTCCGTGCGGCTCATGCTGCAGATCACGTCGCCGCGACGCGCCGCTGACAAGCTGAAGTTCCTTGCCGGCAGTGAGACCGCGATGGGAGCGTTCATCGGCGACGTCACGCCCGAGGCGCAAGCCGAGTTCATCAGAGAAGGAATCACCGCAGCCCATGACTGACATTCGCGACGACGCGCGCGACGGCTTCGCCGCCGTCTTCGGCCGCGAGCCCGACGGACTCTGGTCGGCCCCTGGCCGCGTCAACCTCAT
>SXMH01000168.1 GCA_005777405.1 Actinomycetota bacterium | reverse complement strand
TGGAGACCCAACTCGCGCAGCTTTTGCCGCAGCTCGGCAAGCGTCGTTTCACCAAAGTTGCGGACCTCAAGCAACTGATCTTCGACCTCAAGCGCTCGAACCCTTCCGCGCGCGTGCACGTCAAGCTCGTGAGCCAGTCGGGCATCGGCGCCGTCGCGGCAGGTGTCGCCAAGGCGAAAGCCGATGTGATCCTCATCTCGGGCCACGACGGCGGCACCGGCGCGAGCCCGCTCAATTCGCTCAAGCACGCCGGTACTCCCTGGGAGCTCGGTCTCGCTGAAGCGCAGCAGACACTCATGCTCAACCACATGCGTGGTCGCGTCACCGTGCAGGCCGATGGTCAGATGAAGACCGGTCGCGACGTCATCGTTGCGGCGCTGCTCGGTGCGGAAGAGTTCGGCTTCGCGACTGCTCCGATGGTTGTCTCGGGCTGCATTCTCATGCGTGTCTGCCACCTCGACACGTGCCCTGTGGGGGTCGCGACGCAGAACCCCGAACTGCGCAAGCGCTTCACGGCCACGCCCGAGTTCGTCATCACCTTCATGGAGTTCCTCGCTCAAGAGGTTCGTGAGTACCTCGCCGAGCTCGGCTTCCGCACGCTCGAGGAAGCGATCGGTCGTGCCGACTTGCTCGATGTCGACCGTGCCGTGCGGCACTGGAAGGCAGACGGGCTCGACCTCGCACCGATCCTCCATGGTCCGGTGTTCGACGAGAACGAGCCGCGCACGCAGCGCGAGGCTCAAGATCACGAGCTCGAAGAGCACTTCGACAACGAACTGATTCGACTGAGCGCTGACGCCCTGCAGCACGGAGCTCCCATTCGCATCGACCTCCCCGTGCGCAACACCGAGCGCGCGATCGGAACGATGCTCGGGCACCACGTGACGAAGCTGCACGGCGAGCACGGCCTGGCGCCCGACACGATCGATGTGACCCTCACGGGCTCGGCGGGTCAGAGCCTCGGGGCGTTCATGCCTCGCGGCATCACGCTGCGCCTCTACGGCGACAGCAACGACTATGTCGGCAAGGCTCTCTCGGGGGGTCGCGTCATCGTGCGCCCAGCGCGCGACGCCGTCTTCCACGCCGAGCGCAACGTCATTGCCGGCAACGTCATCGGCTACGGCGCGACGAGCGGCGAGATGTTCATCCGTGGCATCGTGGGTGAGCGGTTCCTCGTGCGCAACTCGGGGGCGACGGCCGTCGTCGAGGGCGTGGGCGACCACGCGCTGGAGTACATGACTGGCGGTCTCGCGGTCATCCTTGGTGCGACGGGTCGCAACCTCGGCGCTGGCATGTCCGGTGGTATCGCTTACGTGCACGACTTGCGGCCCGAACGCGTGAACCGCGACTCACTCGACTCAGGTGAGGTGTCGCTCGTTCCCCTCGACGCTGACGACCGCGCGACGGTTGCTGCACTGCTGCGGCAGCACCTCGACGAGACCGAATCGGCTCTCGCGGCCCGACTCATCGCGGAAGGCGACGCAGCGCTCGACCGCTTCGTGAAGGTGCTGCCTCGCGACTTCGCCGCGGTACTGGCAACGCGTCAGACCGCACTCGACGAAGGCCTCGATCCCGACGGAGACGTCGTATGGGGCCGCATCCTGGAGGTGACCGGTGGCTGACCCCCGCGGCTTCATCAATGTTCCCGAGCGTGAACTGCCCCCTCGGCGACCGGTTCCGCTGCGACTCATGGACTGGAAAGAGGTCTACGAGCAAGGTGACCCTGGCGTGCTGCGACGTCAGGCGGGTCGCTGCATGGACTGCGGCGTGGCCTTCTGCCACCAAGGTTGCCCGCTCGGCAACCTCATCCCGGAGTGGAACGACCTCACCTGGAGGGGCGAGGGCCGCCAGGCGATCGAGCGCCTGCACGCCACGAACAACTTCCCCGAGTTCACGGGCAAGCTGTGCCCGGCGCCGTGCGAGTCATCGTGCGTGCTCGCGATCAACCAGCCGGCCGTGACCATCAAGCAGGTGGAAGCCTCGATCATCGAGCAGGCATGGGGCAATGGCTGGGTGCAGCCCATGCCGCCCGAGCGACTCACGGGCAAGACCGTGGCCGTCGTCGGCTCGGGCCCTGCAGGTCTCGCTGCTGCGCAACAGCTCACGCGCGTCGGCCACACGGTCGCCGTGTTCGAGAAGGACGACCGCATCGGCGGGCTGCTGCGGTACGGCATCCTCGATTTCAAGATGGAGAAGCGGCACCTCGATCAGCGTCTCACGCAGATGCAGGCCGAGGGCACTCGATTCCGCGCCGGTGTGAGCGTCGGTACCGACATCAGTTGGGACGACCTCCGTGCACGGTATGACGCCGTCGTCGTCGCGATCGGCGCTCCGCTGCCTCGCGACCTGCCCGTTCCCGGCCGCGACGCGCTCGGCGTGCACTTCGCGATGGAGTACCTGACGCAGGCGAACCGAGTGCAGGCGGGAGACACCGTCGACGAGCAGATCACCGCCGAGGGCAAGCACGTCGTCGTGCTCGGCGGAGGTGACACAGGAGCCGACTGCATCGGCACCGCTCATCGGCAAGGAGCGCTCTCTGTCACGAACCTCGCGATCGGCAAGCAGCCCCCTCTCGAGCGCACGAGTGATCAGCCCTGGCCCGTGCAGCCCACCCTGTTCGAAGTGCAGAGCGCGCACGAAGAGGGCGGAGAGCGTGTGTTCCTGGCCTCGACCGTCGAGCTGTTGACGACAGACGCCGGTGAGGTCCGTGCGCTGCGCGTAGCAGAGACCGAGTACCTCGATGGTCGCCGCGTGCCCAAGGCAGGCACGGAGCGCGAGATTCCTGCCGACCTCGTGCTGCTTGCCCTCGGATTCACCGGCGCTGAGCGAGAGCTCGAGCAGCAGCTCGGACTACCGTTCGACGCCCGCGGCGCTGTCGCGCGTGAGGCTGACTACTCGACCAACGTTCCTGGCGTCTTCGTCGCGGGCGACGCGGGCCGAGGTGCGTCACTCATCGTGTGGGCGATCGCCGAGGGCCGCGCGGCTGCCGCAGCGGTCGATGCCTATCTGCAAGGCTCGAGTGACCTGCCGGCGCCGGTGCGGGCGACCGACCGCGCGCTCACCGTGTGAGCGGGCATCCATCATCATCACGTCCCACCCCTACCACCACCACCACGTGAGGAACTCATGAGACGCGCCAAGATCGTCGCCACCCTCGGGCCGGCGACATCCAGCTATGACAACATCCGATCGATCATCGAGGCGGGCGTCAATGTCGCTCGCATGAACCTCAGCCACGGCACCTACGACGTGCACGAAGAGGTCTACCGCAACGTGCGACAAGCGGCGGCCGACGCGGGCCAGCCGGTGGCGGTGCTCGTCGACCTGCAGGGACCCAAGATTCGGCTCGGAAAGTTCGAGAACGGCCCGCACGAGCTCGCCGAAGGAGACATCTTCACGATCACGACCGAAGAGGTGCTCGGCACGAAAGAGCTCTGCGGCACGACCTTTAAGGGCCTTCCTGACGACGTGAAGCCGGGCGACTTCCTGCTCATCGACGACGGCAAGGTCAAGGTGCGCGTGATCGACACCGATGGCGTTCGCGTGCGCACCGAAGTCGTCGTTGCCGGCCCCGTCTCGAACAACAAGGGCATCAACCTTCCCGGCGTGGCGGTCAACGTGCCCGCGCTTTCGGAGAAGGACGAGGACGACCTGCGGTGGGGCCTCAAGCTCGGGGCCGACTACATCGCACTGTCGTTCGTGCGCAACGCCTCCGACGTCACGCGCGTGCACGAGATCATGCGCGAGGAGGGTCGCTTCATTCCGGTCATCGCGAAGATCGAGAAGCCGCAGGCGGTGGATGCTCTCGAAGAGATCGTCGACGCCTTTGACGGCATCATGGTCGCGCGCGGAGACCTCGGCGTCGAGTTGCCGCTCGAAGCCGTGCCGATCGTGCAGAAGCGCGCGGTCGAGCTCGCGCGCCGCATGGCGAAGCCCGTGATTGTGGCGACGCAGATGCTCGAGTCGATGATCAGCAGCCCGATCCCCACCCGCGCCGAGACGAGCGACGTCGCCAACGCCGTGCTCGACGGCGCTGACGCGGTCATGCTCAGCGGCGAGACGAGTGTGGGGGAGTTCCCCGTGATCACCGTCGCGACCATGGCACGCATCGTCGCGTCGACGGAGGAGCACGGACTCGAGCGCATCCCGCCGCTCGGCACTAAGCCGCGCACGCAGGGCGGGGCCATCACCCTCGCCGCTGCCGAGGTCGCCGATTTCGTCGAGGCGAAGTACGTCTGCGTCTTCACCGAGTCGGGTGACTCGGCGCGTCGCATGTCACGGCTGCGCTTCCGCATCCCGATGAAGGCCTTCACGCCCTCGGAGGGCATCCAGCGCCGCATGTCGTTGACGTGGGGCATCGAGTCGTTCCTCGTCGACCGCGTCACGCACACCGATGCGATGTACAAGCAGGTCGACACCGTGCTACTCGAGCAGGGACTCGCCGAGGTCGGCGACAAGGTCGTCGTCATCTCCGGCTCGCCTCCCGGAATCTCGGGCTCCACGAACGACTTGCGCGTGCACGTCATCGGCGATGCCATCAATGCCGCGGCGCCCGTGTGGGAGAGCGGCGAGCACGCCGACTAAGCCCACCACGAACGCGAAGAGCGCCGCACCCATCGGGTGCGGCGCTCTTCGCGTTTGTCGTACCGGCTGTGGGGGTCGAACCCACACGTCCTCTCGGCCAACGCATGTTGAGTGCGCCGCGTCTGCCATTCCGCCCCGCCGGCCGGGCCCGTCGTCGGGCTCCCG
>SXMH01000017.1 GCA_005777405.1 Actinomycetota bacterium | reverse complement strand
GCTCATGTGCATCGGTTCGGCGCGCGGCGCCGATCGCGCCATCAAGGCCGCCGAGCTCGCCGTCGCGAGCCCGCTGCTCGAAGCGAGCATCGATGGAGCCCACGGTGTGCTGCTCTCGATCCAGGGCGGGTCGAATCTCGGCATCTTCGAGATCAACGATGCCGCGAAACTCGTGCAAGAGGCCGTGCACCCCGAAGCCAACATCATCTTCGGTGCGGTCATCGACGACACGCTCGGCGATGAGGTGCGTGTGACCGTCATCGCCGCGGGTTTCGACGGCGGCGAGCCGACGGTCGTGCATCGCGACCGCCGGCAGAACTTCGTTGCCGCGGGTGACGACGCGCCGGCCGCCGTCACCACGGGTGCGGGTGCGAGCGCTGGCGCTGAGGGGCTCGAGGCCGTGCTCGGCGATCGCGCCTGGGGCGATGACGGTGGGCTCGCGGCAACCGCGCCCATCGACCCTCTCGACCACGACGATGACGAGCTCGACGTACCCGATTTCCTTCGTTGACCGGACGGTGCTGACGTGACACAGCCCTCCGAGCACGGCGAGGGCGCCTCCGAGGCACCGAGAAGCGTGGATGCTGCGCTCGCGCAGCGCTACGCCGATGTGACCGGGCGCATCGCCGAGGCAGCGCGCGCCGCAGGTCGAGCTCCCGACGAGATCACCACCATCGTCGTGACGAAATTCCATCCGGCGTCGCTCGTGCGGCAGCTCGTGCAGCTCGGAGCTCAGCACGTCGGCGAGAGCCGGCATCAAGACGCCGCGCCCAAGGCGGCCGAGCTCGCGGGTGAGCCGCTCACGTGGCACTTCGTGGGCCAGTTGCAGTCGAACAAGGCGCGCGCGGTGGGGGAGTACTGCTCGGTCATCCACTCGGTCGACCGCACGTCGCTCGTCGATGCTCTGCACCGTGCTGAGCGGCCACTCGACGTGTTTCTCGAGCTCGATCTCAGTGGGCAGCCGGGGCGAGGCGGGGTGCAACCGGAGCACGTCGAGGCGCTGGCCGAGTCCGTGCTGCAGTCAGGCCTCTTGCGTCTGCGCGGGCTCATGGCGGTG
The DNA here is from genome assembly GCA_005777405.1 of Actinomycetota bacterium. Classification (GTDB taxonomy): domain Bacteria; phylum Actinomycetota; class Actinomycetes; order Actinomycetales; family Microbacteriaceae; genus Microcella. Next base: position 3,130 of record SXMH01000017.1, on the reverse strand, counting down.
GCTCCGCTCGGTGCCGAGCCCCGCGAAGCCTTCGCGCGACTGCGCGGCTACTCCGACAGGGTGCGAGCTCTCGCGCCCGAGGCGAGCGAGCTCTCTGCTGGCATGTCGGGCGACTTCGCCGAGGCGATTGCCGAGGGCGCGACACACCTGCGCATCGGCACGGCAATCACGGGAGAACGGCCGAGCCCGCGTTAACCTCGACAGTGCCACGACCGGTAAGGACGGAACATGAGCAACCCGCTGCGCAAGACTATGGTGTACCTCGGCCTCGCTGACGAAGAGGTCGAGTACGAGCATCCTGCCGCCGCGCCTGCCGCTGCTCCCGCTCCCGCAGCGCAGCGAGCTCCCGTTACCCCACTGCGCCGAAACGCACCGGTGCGTCAGGCCGCCGCAGACATGAACGAGATCCTCACCGTGCACCCCCGCGCCTACAAAGACGCCCAGGGCATCGCCGAAGCCTTCCGTGACGGCGTGCCCGTCATCATCAACCTCTCGCAGATGACCGAATCGGAGGCACGGCGACTCGTGGACTTCGCGAGCGGTCTCTCGCAAGGCCTCTACGGTCGCATCGAGCGCGTGACGAGCAAGGTGTTCCTGCTCTCGCCCGCACACGTGGCGACGAGCGGCGATGCTGCAGAGCTCGAGCCGGAGGTCGACGCCTCCTTCTTGCCGCGCGACTGACCCTGCGCTTCGCGACTGACCCAGCGCTTCGCGACTGACCCAGCGCTTCGCGACTGGTCGAAGCTCTCAGCCCGACCTGAAAGACTGTCTCTGTGCCGCTCGTGCTCTCGATCATTCTCAATGTGATCTACTTCGCCCTGTTCATCGTGTTCATCGCGATGTGGGCGCGCTTCGTGCTCGACTGGGTGCAGGTGCTCAACCGTGGATGGCGCCCCCGTGGTCCGATGGTCGTTCTCGCCGAAGTGACCTACACGCTCACCGACCCACCGATCAAGGCCGTTCGACGGGTGATCCCGCCGCTGCAGATTGGGCAGATCCGCCTCGATCTCGCATGGACGATCGTGCTGATCGCCCTGCTCATTCTCATGTCGCTCGTCAGCGCGCGCTGACGTCTGGTCGCGTCGCGACCACTGCCTGTACGCTGGCTGACACGGGAGTGACGCGTGTGACCAGTTGTTGCTAGCGTTACCCCATCGTTATTCAACCGCTCCAGAAAGTTCCGAGGTGACGCACATGGCACTCACGCCCGAAGATGTCGTCAACAAGCGCTTCCAGTCGACCAAGTTCCGTGAGGGCTACGACCAGGACGAGGTCGACGACTTCCTCGACGAGATCGTCGTCGAACTGCGTCGACTCGGCCAAGAGAACGACGAGCTGCGTCAGCGCCTTGTCGCTGCCGACGCTCGCATCGCCGAACTGCAGCGTGGCGGCGCCCAACCCGCGCCTGCCGCGTACGAGGCGCCCGCGCCCGCCGTCGTGGCGGCGCCCGCGCCGGTTCCGACGCCCGCCTTCGAGGCGCCCGCGCCCGCTGCAGAGCCGTCGGCAGATACCAACAACCTGCTGCAGCTCGCCCGTCGCCTGCACGAGGAGCACGTACGCGAGGGGCTCGCGAAGAAAGAGCAGCTCATCGCTGAGGGCGAAGCCGAGGCGCAGCGCATCGTCGCCGAGGCCACGAGCGCTCAGCAGGGTCAGTTGCAGTCGCTCGAGCAAGAGCGCGCCGCCCTGCAGCACCAGGTCGACGAGCTGCGCAGCTTCGAGCGGGAGTACCGTCAGCAACTGCGCACCTACATCCAGGGTCAACTGCGCGAACTCGAGGGTGCAGCGCAGCCCGGCAGCCCCGCTTCGGCGGCCTCGGCTGGGTCTGCTCAGACCGTAGGCTCGGCGCCCGCCGCCGTGCCCGCGTACGAGCAGGTGCCCGCGTACGAGCAGGCATCCGCACCCAGCTACCCGGGTTCGGCTCCGGCCTTCCCTGCGCCGGGTTCTGCGCCGAGCTACCCCTCGGCTCCTCAGACGCCGCCTCCCGGGCAGGTCCCGGGCTACGGTTCCTGAACCCCGCACGACGCACGGCCCAGGGAGCGCGACGGTGACCGAGTCGCGCTCCCTTCCCGTGCCGCCGGGTCGAGCGGGAGAGCGTGTCGATGTCGCGCTGTCCGCGCTCCTCGGCTTCTCTCGCACCCACGCCGCTGAGATCGCTGACGCGGGGGGCGTCACGGTCGACGGCAGAGTCGTCGGCAAGTCTGATCGACTGCCCGTGGATGCGTGGCTCGAGGTCACCTGGCAGCCTCGACGCGCGGCCGTCGTCGAAGCGATTCCCGTCGCCGACCTCGGCATCGTTCACGACGATGACGACATCGTCGTCGTCGACAAACCGGTCGGAGTCGCTGCTCACCCCTCTGTTGGCTGGGAGGGGCCCACGGTCGTTGGTGCTCTCGTGGCAGCCGGTTTCCGCATCGCGACCTCGGGTCCCGCCGAACGCCAGGGCATTGTGCATCGACTCGACGCCGGAACGAGCGGCCTCATGGTCGTGGCGAAGACCGAGCACGCCTACCACGAGCTCAAGCGCGCCTTCCATGATCGCGAGGTCGACAAGATCTATCACGCGGTCGTGCAGGGGCATCCCGATCCCTCCTCGGGCACGATCGACGCTCCGATCGGGCGGCATCCCGGCAGCTCGTGGCGATTCGCTGTCACCGCCGATGGCAAGCCGTCGGTGACGCACTACGACACGCTCGAAGCGTTTCCCTCCGCCTCCCTACTCGAGATTCACCTGGAGACGGGTCGCACTCACCAGATTCGCGTGCACATGTCGGCGCAGCGACACCCCTGTGTGGGCGATGCGCTGTATGGCGCCGATCCCACCCTCAGCGCTCGCCTCGGGCTTGAGCGGCAGTGGTTGCACGCGATGCGGCTGGGATTTCGGCATCCGGCGAGCGGCGACGATGTGACCTTTTCGTCGACGTATCCGGCCGACCTCCAGCGGGCTCTCGACGTGCTGGCAGAATGAGGCGCGTCGAGCGTCGACCGCGAGGCCGACGCACCGCGCCGACACCGGATGCTCCGCGCGAGCCCGCCTAGACTGAGGTTTCTCGCTCCCGACCCCGGAGGCCCCGTGACCCCTCGCGCCGACTCGTTTGTCCACCTTCACGTGCACAGCGAGTACTCGATGCTC
>SXMH01000167.1 GCA_005777405.1 Actinomycetota bacterium | reverse complement strand
CGGCGAGCGCACGGGCAACGTCGACCTCGTCGCCCTCGGCATCAACCTCTTCACGCAGGGCATCGATCCGCAGCTCGACTTCAGCGACCTCGACGAGATCAAGCGCACTGCGGAATACTGCAACCAGCTCAAGGTGCATGAGCGCAGCCCGTGGGCGGGCGACCTCGTCTACACGGCCTTCAGCGGCAGCCACCAAGACGCCATCAAGAAGGGCTTCGAGGCGATGGATGCCCGGGCTCAGGCCGAAGGCAAGAGCGTCGACGACCTCGTCTGGGGCGTGCCGTACTTGCCCGTCGACCCCAAAGATCTGGGCCGCTCGTACGAGGCGGTCATCCGCGTCAACTCGCAGTCGGGCAAGGGTGGAGTCGCCTACCTGCTCAAGACCGATCACGCGCTCGATCTGCCGCGCAAGCTGCAGATCGAGTTCAGCGGTGTCGTGCAGGCGAAGACCGATGCCGAAGGCGGCGAGGTCACGAGCGAGCAGATCTGGGAGATCTTCCAAGACGAGTACTTGCCCGCGGCCGACGTCGACGCCAAGTGGGGCCGCTTCGAGCTGCTCTCGACCCGCACCGCCTCCGACATGTCGGGAGTCGTGCAGCTCAACGCGACCCTGCGCGACGGAGAGGAGATCGCCGCGATCGAAGCGACCGGCAACGGTCCGATCGCGGCGTTCCTCAGCATGATGGAGGGGCAGGGCATCGCCATTCGCCTCTTCGACTATGTCGAGCACGCGCTGAGTGCTGGCGGGGATGCTCACGCAGCGTCCTACGTCGAGCTCGAGGTCAACGGGCGCACCCTCTGGGGTGTCGGCATCGACCCCGACATCTCGACCGCCTCGCTCAAGGCCGTGGTGTCGGCAGTCAACCGGGCGATCCGGCTCGAGAGCCCCGACCGCGAGCTCGTCAACGCCTAGCTGGTCGTCTACAACTCAGGACTACGGCGCGCACAGCGCCCGTCAACAACTCAGGACTCCCGCGCGCTCACGCGAGCAAGCGAGCGGGTTCGCGCGGCGGTGCCGCCCGTTAGTCCTGAGTTGTTGACACCAGGGCAGCGGGCTCTGGCGCAGCATCCTTCTTCCAGGGCTTGGTGATCGCGAGCCAGAGCGCCACCGCCACGCCCGCGTAGACGAGGTAGCCGGCGACCCAGGTTGCGAGCGCGGCCTGCACCCCCGCCCAGGCGAAGGGCATGGGCATGAGCACGAGGAAGAACGACAGCAGGCCCAGCGCGTAGAGCGCTGCCCACCCGCGCCTCGACCACTGCCACACTTCGTGACCCGTGAGCCCCCGCACCGGAACGAGTGCGACGGGTAGGGCCGCGATGCCCGCCATCGTCATCGCGGCGAGAGCCTCGCGCAACAGCACGAGCGCAAGCGGCGGCAGTCCGTCTGCGCTGCTCGCCGAGGCGTCGAGCACGGCGGGTTCGAGCGCGGCGTAGATGATCCACGCGAGGATCGCGAGACCGTAGCCCCAACCAAGGCCGAGGAGCGCGACGCGCACCTTGGTAGCGCTGGCGAGGGTCGCGCCCACGGCGACTCCCGCGACGAGGCCGAACACGATGCCCGGTTCGAAGCCCGTGAGTCGAGTGACGACGACAGCGCCGAGCACGATGAGCAGCGTCGCCGGGCGGGCGTCGAGTCGAGCATCCACCCCTGCGATGAGTCGCGGCAGCAGAATGAGCATCGCGACCCAGCCGAGCAGCACGTCGACCGTGAAGCCGACCGCGATCGAGAGCAGCACGCGTGGTGTGCTCGCGCCGGTGCCGAAGTCAGGATCGACGAATCCACTGATGATCGCGGCGGCGAGGAGCGTGCCAGCCGCGAGCGGCAGACCGCGACCCGACGTGGATGCTCGCCTCCAGCCGCTGCTGACACGCTCGCCGAGCGTGCGGGCGCCGGCGGGCAGGCTCGTGCCGAGGGCTGCGCGGCGGGCGGCGAGTCGCTCGCGCCAACGGGAGAGCTGCTCGGCGCCAGTGCTCGAAGCGCTGTTGAGCAAAGCGGTGGGCAGTGCTAGCAGGATGACGAGCACGAGCGTCAGCACGATCGCCGAGATGAGTTGCTGCGGTGCGAGGGTCTCGGCCGGAGTCGCGAGACTGCTGAGGGCGCTGGGAGTGCGCGGCGTCGTGGGGGCCGTCTCGCCCGCCGTAGGTGCGGCAGGGACTTCAACGACTGCGGGCTCGGGGCACGCGTCGAGATCGAGCACGCAGGCGTCGCCGCTCACCAGCGGAGCTTCGAGCGTAAAGTTGCTGCCCCATCGGGTTGAGCGTTCGGTGGCGCTGCAGTCGAACCACTCGCTCGGCGCTTCATACGCCTGCGCGATGAATGCCGTCGAGGTGGCGACAGCCGTCCCCTCGGTGGCGTTCATGTAGTAGTCGTCGTCCTCGACCTCGGCGCAGGGCGTTCCGGACTCGGGCTCTGACCACTCGAAGGCGAGCTCTCCGTCGCTCGCCGTGCCGCCGATCGCGTAGCGGAGCCAGTAGGGCGCGACGTCCACCGTGCAGACGAACTCGACGCACGAGATGGTGATGTTCGCTTCGTCCGTGATCGGTTCTTGGTCGTCGCCCTCAATCGAGAACGGCTCGCGCAGCGATGCGCCTTCGTACACGAGCGTGCCGGTGCCGGGAGTCGTCGCGGGTTCGGTGCCGCTTGTCTCGGCGCTCGTTGTCTCGTCGTTCACCGTGTCGGCGTGGGCAGGCTGGCCGTCGGCGAGCGGAACGAGCAGGGTCGTGACGAGCGCGGCGAGAGCGAGCATCCACGCGCCGCGGCTCGCGAGTGAAGAGAAGCGAAGCATGGGGGAGCCTCCCTGAGCGGAGTTCGGGTCTCCGCTGGGCTGATGCTAGCCGCGCGATACCGCTCGCCGAAAGCCCCCGCAGGTCTGCGTCAACAACTCAGGACAAGCGGAGGCACGCGGCCATGCGCACCCCACAGCGACGGCATTGCGCAGCCTGTCGTGTGCAGCAGTCCTGAATTGTTGACGCGAGAGCGCTCAGGGTGCGGTCGCGGCCCACTCAGAGAACGGGATGCCCGGTCCGGGCCGCCCGGTGGTGTGCAGCCCCGCGCGGTAGGCGGCAGCGAGTCGCCCTGGCGCATGCCACTCGAGAACTCGGCGTTGCGCGTCAGCGGGCGCAGCGCCCCGAGCGGTGAGCCACTGCCGTGCGAACTCGGCGAGCGGCAGCACTTCGGGGCCTCCGAGGTCGTCGACTCGGCCTCGAGCGGGCTCTGCGGCCACGAGTTCGACGAGCCGCGCCGCGACCGCCGCCGTGCTGATCGGCTGCACCGGCACGTCGATGGTGATCACGCGCGGGAGGCGCCGTTGTGGCCTCAGAAAGTCGGCGACGAAGTCGTGAAACTGCGTGGCACGCAGAATCGTGTGCGGCACTCCCGACTCGGCAATGATCTTTTCGCAGTCGAACTTCGACTGGTAGTACCCGAGGGGAATCTGGTCGACGCCGACGATCGACAGGTAGATGAGGTGCTTCACTCCCGCGGAACGTGCGGCATGCACGAGGTTCTGCGTTGCGCGAGCATCCGATCGTCGGTTCGTTGCGAGGTGCAAGAGCGTCGTCACGCCGTCGAGAGCGCTGGCGACGCCCGTACCGCGCTGCAGATCGGCGACGATATGGCCTTTCGCCTCGCGGCGGCTGAGGATGCGCGGCTCGAGTCCAGCGAGCTGCAGCGCCGTGACGGTCGGCCGGCCCACCGTGCCGGTGCCGCCGGTGATGAGAAGGGTCACGAGGTTCCTCCCGGGGGTCGTCCGTCGCCCGGCCCGCGGCGCGAAGGGCGAGTGGGGCGGGGGAGTCGGGGCAGCTGCGTGATGCTGCGCTGCTCGGGCAGGCTCCAGCCGAAGAGTACCGAGAGCACGCGGATGCCGAACGTCACCGCCACACCGAGGCTCGCGGCGATGAGCACGTCGACGTCGAACGCCAGCAGCACGGCGATGAGGGCTGAACCGCCCGCGGCGGCCACCGCGTAGAGCGAGCCCACGTGCATGAGGGCGATCGGCAGGTTGAGCAGCAGGTCGCGCAGAATCGACCCTCCCACGGCGGCGAGCACCCCGACGAACACGGCGGCAACCTCGGGCAGCCCGAGCGCGAGAGCCTTGGTAGTGCCGATGGCACCGAAGAGACCGATGGTGAGGGCATCCAGCACCGTGATGACTTTGCTGAGCCGCGAGAAGACGCGTTCCAGCAGCATGCCGAGCAGTGCCGCTCCGGTCGCGACGATGACGTACCAGTTGGACTGCAGGGGAGCGAGGGGCGCGTTGAGCAGCAGGTCACGCAGCAGACCGCCGCCGAAGCCGACTGCGATGCCGATGATCGCGACGCCGAGCCAGTCGAGTCGCCGATCGCGGAACTGCGCGGCGAACATCGCGCCCTGAAGGGCGCCAATGCCGACGGCAAGCAGGTCGGCCCACAGGGGGATCACAAAGAGTGACTGCACGACTGAATTATGGATGCTCAGACCGGGTCGCTCGCCCTCGCTTGACACTCCCATGAGTTGTCTGAAAAGGTATGACACGTTGTACGGACAAAGAGGTTTGAGCACTCTGGCCTCGTCACCCCTCACTGACAGAAGGAGTCGGATTCACCATGGCAGCTGGATCCCGTTTTAACGTTCCCCTCTACGACGGAATGAACAAGTTCCCTGGCGGGCTCATGCTCATTCCGCTGATTCTCGGCTCGATCTTCGGCACGTTCTTCGCTGATGCTCTCGCGATCGGTAGCTTCACGACGGCGCTGTTCCAGAACAGCGCGCTGCCGCTCATCGCACTCCTGATCTTCGCGACGGGAACGCAAGTGACCGCTCGATCGACGGGGCCGGTGCTGGCGCACGCCGGTGTCGTGCTGCTCACCAAGTCGATCATTCCCGCTTCGATCGTGGTCGTGCTCGGCCTGCTCGTGGGGCTCGACGGCATTCTCGGAGTGTCGATTCTCGCCCTGCTCGTGGCCGTCGACAACAGCAACGGCGGCCTGTGGCTCGCGTTCACCGGCAAGTACGGCGACTACCGCGACCGCGGCGCCTACATCGCCTCGGCGGTCAACGACGGCCCGTTCCTCACGATGCTCTTCCTCGGTGTCTCCGGACTCGCAGCCATTCCGGCGATTGCGCTCCTCGCGGCTGTCGTGCCGTTCATTCTCGGCATGATCGTCGGCAACCTCGACCCGAAGTGGAAGAGCATTCTGGTGCCGGTGCCGAACATCGTCATCCCGTTCTTCGCCTTCGCTCTCGGCACCGGCATCAACCTCGGCAACGTCGTCGCCGGTGGCGCTCAGGGCATCATCGTTGGACTCATTGCTGCTCCGTTCACCGGATTCCTCGTCTACCTCGGCTACCGCTTCTTGCTGCGCCGCGGCGTGAAGAGCGGCATCGGGTTCGCGGCCGGCACGACGGCGGGCAACGCGATCGCCACTCCCGCGATCGTCGGCGGAATCGACTCGACCTTCGCGCCCTACGTCGAGGTCGCGACCGCGCAGGTCGCGGCATCGGTGCTCGTGACCGCCATCATCGCGCCGCTCATCGCCGCCTTCGTGCTCAAGCGCAACGGCGCACTCACGAGCCCGGATGACGAGCAGGCGGCTACGGAGGCAGCCGAGGCTGCGGGTCTTCCGGAGGCCACGACGGCCACGCCAGAGACCGAGCATCCGAAGCTCTAAGCCCAGCGATCGACGCAGTCGGGTGGCTCGGGCCGATACTCTGCCCGGGCCACCCGAACTGTCGTGATGGCCGCCGATGCGCGGTCAGGAAAGTGAACGGGATGAACACCCACGACATTCGTGTCGCCATCGTCGCCGACGATCTCACCGGCGCCAATGACACGGCGGTGCAATTCGCTCGATTCGGGTGGGCGAGTTCGATCCACCTCGAGATCGACGACGCCGCGCTCACGCGTCGCCGCGGCGACTCGATCGAGCAGCCCAGTGCACGACCCCGCGCCATCGCGACGACGGCCGATAATCGTGCGCTCGACGCTGAGCAGGCCCGAGTGAGCACCGCGCAGCGCGTGGCGACGGCGCTCGACGACAACGCCAACCGTCTGTTTCTCAAGATCGACTCCACGATGCGCGGCAGCGTCGGCGCGCAGATCGACGGCGCTCGCACGGCGTGGGCTGAAGTGCACGCGCGAGCCATCGTCGTCGTGTGCCCGGCGTATCCCTCGATGGGTCGCATGGTTGACGACGGGCGACTCGTCGTCGACGGGGTGCCCGTTTCCGAGACCGTCGTCGGTCGTGACCCGGTCACGCCGGTGACCTCAAGCCTCATGCACGAGCTCATTCCCGGCGCACAGCACGTCGGTCGCCTCGACGTCGCAGCACTCGCCGCGGCGGAGAACGGTGCTGTTCTGCTCGTCGATGCCACAACCGAAGCCGATCTCGATGAGCTCGCCGCGGTGCTTGCTCGCCATGCAGACAGCGTCATTCCCGTGGGCTCCGCGGGTCTCGCGAAAGCCATGGCGCGTCACTGGCATCCTCGCCGCGACGCAAATGTCGATACAGCGTTCGACTCAGGAGTCGACGACGTATCGAGCACCACTCCTGCCGAGGCCGGCACCCAGAATCGTGTGGACGGCCTCCACGTCGTGCAAGTGACTTCGCTCAACGAGGTGTCGCGCACGCAAGCTGACCATCTCGAGTCGGGCGCTGCGACCCCCATCGCCGTCTGTCGATTGACCCTTGATGACGTCGACAGCGCGGAGAGCATCCTCGCCGCACTTCAGCGTTCACGCGCAGACGCGCCCGACGCGACCGTTGTCATTCTCCGCGCGCCCGACGAACGTTCTGCGAGCGCGGGCTCGCCGGCCGCACAGCGCATCGCCGAAGCGATGGGTGAGGCCACCGCCTCTCTCGCTCGCAGCGAGCCGATCGCCTCGCTCGGCCTCGTAGGGGGTGACGGCGCGCGCGCGACGCTCCGAGCGCTCGGCATCTCCTCCGTCTCCGTGTTGCGCGCCCTCACCGAGGGCGTGCCCTTCGGCATCGCAGAAGACGGCGAACTGCCGCAGCTTCGCATTTGGACGAAGGCTGGCGGGTTCGGGGCTCCCGACTCGCTCTCTGACATCGTCCGCGACCTCACCGGCAGCAGTGCCGCACTCTCATCGTGAAGGAGAACTCAGCCATGACCGCCATTCCCACACTCGCCGTCACCATGGGAGACGTCGCCGGCATCGGCCCCGAGATTCTGGCGCGTGCGCTGCTGGAGCACCCCGAGAGGCGTCAACAATTCGTGCCGGTCGTCATCGGCGATGCCGATGCGATGCGTCGGGGCGTCGAGATCATCGGTGGCGACCCAGCGGCCGTTCGCGTTATCGACGACCCTCGTGACGCCACCAACGACCCTCACACGATCGAGGTTGTGCAGTGCGGGCCGAGCCTGCGGCACGTGCCGATCGGCGAGCTCTCGGCCGAGGCGGGCGACGGTGCGTACCGCTTCGTGGTCGAAGCGTGCCGGCTCGCCAAGGAGGGGGCCGTTGACGCCATCGTGACGCCTCCCCTCAACAAGGCGGCCATGCACGCCGGCGGGCACGCGTTTCCCGGACACACGGAGCTTCTCGCCCACGAGTTCGGCGTCAAGAACTACTCCCTAGTGCTGTCGGCTGGCGAGCTGTACGTCTTCCACCTCACCACGCACGTGTCGCTCACTCGAGCGATCACCGACATCACCCCTGAGCGCACCGATTCCGTGCTGCAGCTCGTGGGGGCTTTCGCACGTTCGCTCGGACGACCCGACGAGCCAATCGGCGTTGCTGGCTTGAACCCGCACGCGGGGGAGAACGGACTCTTCGGCTCTGAGGACGCGGATGTGCTCGCCCCTGCCGTGGCGCGGGCGCTGGAGCGCGGCATCGAGGCGCGCGGTCCTATTGCGGCGGATGCTCTGCTCCCGCAAGCGGTCCGTGGCAAGTGGAAGTTCGTCATCGCGTGCTACCACGACCAGGGCCACGCGCCCTTCAAGGCCGTCTACGGCGACGACGGTGTCAACATCACCGTCGGCCTGCCGGTCGTGCGCGTCTCGGTCGACCACGGCACCGCGTTCGACATCGCGGGCCAGGGGATCGCGCGCGAGGGTTCGTTGCTCTTGGCCATGGAGCGCGCCGCCGAACTTGCTCCCGGTTGGGATGGAGTGTGGCAGGCCGCACAGGAGGCCTCGCAGGCGCTCTCCGCCTAATCGCGGTGGCGCGGTGACGCAGGGCTAGCATGGGCCGGTGACTGAGACAGTTCGTGCGGAGAAGGGCGCTCCGGCGCTCGACTCGTCATCTCGCACTCCTTTGCACGTGCAACTCGCGAGCATCGTGAGGGCGCAGATTCACGACCGAGACATCCTCCCGGGTGAGTTGCTGCCGACCGAGGCAGAACTGCAGCAGTCGTTCGGCGTCTCGCGCTCGGTCGCTCGGCAGGCGATGAGCACGCTCGTGGCCGAAGGGCTCGTGCTGCGCAGTCGCGGCCGAGGGTCGGTCGTTGCACCCGAACGTGCCCACCACCGCATCGTCAACGAAGCCTCGGGGCTCTACAGCCAGGTGGGGGCAACGGGCGCGAGAATCGACACGGCCATCCTCCATTTGGCGGCCGAGCGCGCCCCCGAGCCGATTCCCGAGATCGGTGGACAGCAGGCGTATCGACTCGAACGCGTTCGTTCGATCGACGGCAGCCCAGCGGCCTTCATCCGCACCTGGCTTCCCGAGAGGCTCGGCGCCGAGCTGACGGTGTCTGAGCTGCGCAACGCCTCGCTGCACGAGCGCGTCAGCACCCGCTTCGGACTCACCATCGCAGGAGGCCATCGCACGGTGCGCTCCGTTGCGGCAGACTCCGCGCTCGCGCGTGTCCTGGGGGTGCACACAGGAGCACCGCTGTTGCTGCTCGAAGGAGCGACCTACGCGACCGATGGCTCGTTCGTCGAGCACTTCGCCACGTGGCATCGCGGTGACGTCATCGCCTTCGACATCACTGTCGAGCCGCCCCGCCGAGATGAGGCGGGCGCGAACACCGACGCGGGGTCACACCGACTCGATCGGACGAGCGAGCAGATCGCCGCGGCGATCACCGAAGCGCACCGCGCTATTGATCGCCTGGCCTCCGCGGCGTCTCAGCGTCGTGACTGAGGCGGCGAGCGGCTGACGCTCTGCCTCGCTGGGGGAACCCTGCGTGGTCGTGGTGAGCGCTTCGCGGCGTTCGTGTCACTCCTACCTGAAGTGCTAGAATCTGTTCTGGTCAGCCTGACTCTAACAAAGGGTGACAGGCAGGCATCGTTCAGCATCGGGCGGAAGGAGACGACATGACCAGCACTGCAGGGCTCGGCCTCGCCGTCTCGACCGTGATCTTCGCGTTGCGCAACGACGAGCGCGGGGCTCCGAGCGTCTGGCTGCCGCTCGTGCGCCGCATTCGAGACCCGCACCTCGGCAGGTGGGCGCTCCCGGGTGGAGCAGTGCGGGTCGAAGAGAGTCTCGAGAACGCGGCTCGTCGCAACCTGGCAGAGACGACAAGCCTCGGGCCGGCTTACCTCGAGCAGCTCTACGCCTTCGGAGACGTCGATCGCTCGCCTGACCAGCGTCTCGTGTCGATCGTCTACTGGGCGCTCGTGCGGCCCGACGAGGCTGAGCAGGTCACGTTGGGCGAGAACGTGCGCTGGTTCGCGGCGGATGCTCTGCCCGAGCTCGCCTTCGACCACAACCTCATCGTCGACTACGCGCTGTGGCGCCTGCGCACCAAGATGGAGTACTCGCGCATCGCGCACGCCTTCCTCGGTTCGCGGTTCACCTTGGCCGAACTGCGCGAGGTCTACGAAGCGGTGCTGCAGAAGCCGCTCGACCCTGCCAACTTCCGGCGGCAGATGTTGTCGTCGGGCGCCATCGAGCCCACGGGCGAAGTGGTGACCGGCGGTCGTCACCGGCCCCCGGAGCTCTACCGCTACGTCGGAGACGTGCAGCTCGTCGACGCCGGACCCCTCACCGCTGCAGCACAACCCTCCGTTGCGACCGACCTGGGCGCAGCATCCACCGCAAAGGTTCCCGCATGACCACGACGCTCGACACCACCATCAAGCTCATCACGAACGGCCAGGCGCCGGGCGCGACGTGTAGCCCCGACCTCGCCAAGGGGCCGTGGGAGTTCGACCAGACGCCCGGCTACGGTCCGGGTTCGTCGATGTTCGACGTCATTCCGACCGGTTCTCCTCGCCAGGGCGGGCTGCCGGCCGAGTATCAAGACGCGTCCACCGACGAGCTGCACGCGCGCATTCGTGCCGCGAAAGAAGCGCTCGGCGAGCGACTCGTCATTCTCGGCCACTTCTACCAGCGCGATGAGGTCGTGCAGCACGCTGACTTCCTCGGCGACTCCTTCCAGCTCGCGAACGCCGCGCTGACGAAGCCCGACGCCGAGTACATCGTGT
>SXMH01000166.1 GCA_005777405.1 Actinomycetota bacterium | reverse complement strand
GGTTCAAATCCTGTCAGCCCGACAAAACGCAGAAACCCTCCCGCAAAGCGGGAGGGTTTCTGCGTTTTGCGGGCCAACCAAGGTTGCACCTGCGAGCAGGTGGGCCCACGCCGCGCGAGGGGCCCCGCGCGTTGCGTAGCAACGTGTGGGGGAGCCGGTGGGGACAAATCAAGCCTGCCAGGCAGCATCCGGCGAGGCGCACCGCGCGGGTCACGAGAGAGCTGCCGAACCGGCCTTTTGCTCGTGACCCACGAGTCGGAAATGGGCGAATCGACCTTCGCCTTCACCCCTGAAGAAAACGTGTTCTCGCCCTTCGACGATCATCGGCATTACGATTTGATCAGGAGGATTCGTTGGCGAAGAACACGGGCAAAGGCAAACGGGTCGGGCTCATCAAGGACCGCTATCAGAAACAGAACTCACGCACCGGGCTCTGGGACAAGTACAACAAACGCGGCGACTACATCGGTACTAAGAAGACCGGCGGGGCTTGGAAGAGCATCATCAAGCTCTTTGGGCGCAACCCGAAGCGTAAGGGTTAGTGGCGACGAACTTCGCCCGCATCGCCACCCTTGACCCCCACCTCAGCCAGGTGGCCCCGTCGCCGATCGTCGACCTCAACCGAGCGATCGCCGTGGCCTTGCACGACGGCCCGAATGCTGGCCTCGCCCTCCTCGACACCCTCGACCTCGACGCGCAGCCGGGGGAGTACCAACTCCTGCACGCCACCCGCGCCGACCTGCTCCGCCGCGCCGGCCGCCGCGCGGATGCTCTGCCCCACTACCGTCGAGCCCTCGAGTCAGCCCCCTCCGACCCCGAGCGCCGCTTCCTCCAGCGACGGCTCGCACGCTCCTAGTTGAATTGCGCGAATGTCGGCGCGCGATGTCATAACGACGAGCAAGCGCTAGTCAATTCGACCCCGAAAGCCGCGAATGCGGTGCTCTAGCTGCCTACTCCATCTGCCTTGAGTTCAAGATCGGGAAACTGACTTGTGCTCTTGGTTCGTTTTCACCGACGGCTTCGGCTGCACTTAGGTGTTCTTTCCGGATCGCTCAAAGGTCGTAGGAGTCCTCTAGCTTTCACGTATGGCAGACGACCGCACCTCGGTGGGCCGCGGCATCGGACTGATCTGGCCGCCGGGGATACGCCTACCTTCCCGCCCTCCGCCTCTCTTGTACTTGGACCTTAACCACTGGATTAACCTCACGAAAGCGTCCCTTGGGCGAGGTTCCGCCGCTTACGACCAGTTACTCGCTGCTCTCCGCGCAGCGCGCGGTGTTCGATCAGTTCGGATCGTCCTGACCACATCTTTTGTAGAGGAGTTTTCGGCGATCAGGAATCCGCGCCAGCGGGATGACGTAGTGGAGTTGATCGATGAACTCACAGACTTCGAGTACCTGGCTGGTTTGCCTGAGGTGTTCCGTCTGGAATTGCAGGCACTTCTAGACGAGAAGATTGGTGGCAGAGGGCTTGGTTGGGGCTCTTTCGACCTGGTCGGTAAGTCGATGTTGCACGGGTTCGGCAAGAAGGGTGGGCTCCGAGTGATTGATCAGGATACCGGGAACGACGTTACGGATCGAGCACGTGAAGAGCCGCACCGTGGGGACCCCGACTGGCTTTCGAAACTTGAAAGAAGGGCGGAGAAGGAACTCCTCGCTGGCCCTCGAGATTCGGAGATTTCGACGCTTCGCGCCAACGGCTTCCAACCTGAACGATCGCGCGAGAGTCACCACAACAATGTGCTGATTGAGCAGTACTTTGCGGACCACCTGCTGAGCAGACACTGGCGCAAGGGTCGCTTGCTCGACGTATTGGCAGCAAGACACCTGAGTCTCGAGTTGATTGACATGCTCAATCTCGAGCTGATGACTCGTGGAATGACCCTTTCGGACATTGCGGAACACACGGACCAGTTCCTGGAGCTTCCGCTCTCAATGCCAGCTAGCGCGGTGTTTGTTGGGCTCAAGGTGCAGTATCACCGTGACGCCAATCGATTGTGGACAGACAACGACCTTCACGACATCGCTGCTCTGGCGTTGGCAGTTCCATATTGCGACATCGTCTTTACAGACGCTTCGGTACGAAATGCCGTCGTGACTGCGGGCCTCGACAAGGCGATGAATACCCATTTGCCTAGGTCTCCCGCGGACCTAGCGGACATCTTGGAAAGACTGCTGGCGGCTTAGCGTCGGCTTGGCCGGTTGAACATTGAGCAAGCAACTTTGCTTCGCTCACCAGTGACGGCAACGCAGATCGCCGCGATCCGCGTGCTAGACATCGCGAGAGTGTTCAGGCTGCAGTAGCAGAGCTCTCCAGTACTCCCGTCTCGTGGCTCAGGAGGGCTCATTCTTGCACCGCGCACCCAGGCTCGCGCATTTTGCGCAGAGAACGAGCAAGAGGGGGTCCATCGTCGGCAATAATGAGTGTCGATCAGGAGGTGCAAGGACGATGCCCGTTCCGCCTAGCTTGACACCGCTGCTGGGCCTCTCAGACGTTGCAGCCGGATCGCCTGTGGCCTACATCGTCGGCGGCCTCTCGTTGAGTGCGCAAGACCGAGAGTTCGCTGCGCAACTGGTCGCTGACTTCGCAATGAGTGTTGCGTGTGGCGTGTCTCCAGTCCTGGAACGGTGGCGTCGGAGGCGCGATGGTGGGCCTGCAGAAGTCGGAACAGCTCTAGCCACCGTCAAAACCTACGCAAGCATCGGATTTGGGAGCCCGGAGAATCCGCCGAACGCTGATCACCTCCAAGGGCACGTCGCGGAAATCATCTGGAACCTCTTGCTGGGCGAGCGATCGCCTACGGCCGATGGCCGTCAGTTGAGGCGCGTGCACCGCGTGAAGGCGGATCCGTTGGAGCCCGGTGGTGATGGTCTGGTGATCTACACGGACCATCAGGGAGTCTTGGTCTTCAGGCTTTGGGAGATCAAGAAGCATGATGCGACTGGCAGAGTCTCTGGCACGATCAACCGAGCCAGCAAGCAACTCGCTCAGCGCGGCCACGAGTACTTGGCAAAGCTTGCAGCCCCGGAGTCCATGGTGGAGGAAGACGACTTAGCTGAACTGTACGGCAGCATGGTCGACCTTTGGTTTGATCGAAGCGACCGCGCGGGCGTGGGGGTGGCAGTCGGGACCTCAGAAGTCCACGCGCCAAGCGGCCCGCGGACTTTCCGGTCTATCCGCACTGCGTTTCCCGAATTCAGCCAATCGACGCAAACCGAAGCGCTCGTCATTGCTATGCCTGACTATGCAGGATTCTCCGATCGGGTTAAGGAGATTGTGTGGAGCGGGCTCTAGACCTCGCACTGCTGAGGGGTGCCCTCGGCGGAAGATCGGGACTTCCGAGTCCTGAAGAGCTCCAAGAGGCTTTGGCAAAAGCCGAAGTAGGCCTGATACTGCGAAGCAACGAAATCGACACCTCTCTTCTGGACACGGCCTGGTACCTACACGGGATCGCTTCCGTAGACCAAGCCCGCGATTTGTATCCCGCTGGACGGCGGCGCCAAGCCTTTCTAGTAAGTGCGCACGTGTTCGATCTGGCGCTCCTCGAGCCGAGCTTGAGCAGAGAGGAGCGTCTTTCATTTGGTTTTGCAGCGGCAATCGGCTATCGAAGGGGAGGACGTGAGCCCAACGCAACCGCGATCATGAACCGACTCCGCGAAGAGATCCGTGAGGAAGCGCCGCTCGCGGACCACCTCGCGACAATGAGCCTAGAAGTCGGGCTAGCCTTTCTGGGACTTGAGTCCAGGTCGCTGTTCAGGTGGCTCGCTGGTTGGCGGCGACAACTGGCAAAGCTGGCCACTGATTCCGAATTGCCCGATCTCACGACAACCGCCTTTGGCCCCACCCACATGCTCACGCTGGGGGCCGAGGACATGTTCGTCGCATTGGTACGCGGCAACTCCGAACGTCGCGAGCGCAGTCGGGCAAGACTGCTCTCTGTCGTAAGGGATCAAGCGGGGCCGGAGGACCTCAATGCGAAATGGGTGGCAGCGCACCTTCTTGAGTTCGCCGAGGAGGCATTCGATGGGTCGCTCTGGAATCCGGACATACTGCCGCCTTCCGTTCCCGCGATAGTTCGCCAATCGTTCACCGCAGGAAGCCCTGCAGTTGTGACTCTTTGGGAACCCCAGAAGGGTTTGCTGACGGGATCACAGTCACCTCTTGATCCGGAGGTTAGGCGGATGGTTCTCGCTGTGCCGACAAGCGGAGGGAAATCACTGGTCGCGCAACTTCTGGCAGTTGAATTTTTGGCCCGGACGGATCGAAGCATCTGCTATGTCGTCCCGACGCGTGGCCTGGGCAGAGAAGTGCGCCGAGCGATGTCGCAGAGAGTCCGGCTCCTGCAAAAAGAGACCGCGGCAGAGTCCCTCGATTTCTCGTCCTTCTGGAACATTGGAGTTCCGCTGACTTGGGATACGGTGCCGGCCGATGTCGAGGTCATGACCCCTGAACGCCTCGGCCATCTTCTTCGCCACGATGCCGAGGCAGTCGTCGACAAGTTCGGAATGTTCATTTTCGACGAAGCGCAACTCCTGAAGGAGCATGGCAGGGGGTTTGTTCTCGAGTCAGTAATCGCAGCACTCGATCTGCTTACACGTGGAACTGACCATCGAATCGCCTTAATCTCGGCCGCCATGGGAAACGCCGGTTCAATCGCTCAATGGTTGAGCCCACTAGGAAGTGGGCTTCTTCACGAGTCAGACTGGCGCGGCCCACGCCGTCTGCACGCAGTGTTCAACACGAGAGCCGATTGGGGCTCAACTACCGTCGAGGGTGGCGCGGGGCACACATGGCGTTACCGACACACGACTAACTTGGCTGGTTTGATTCGCGTACGAACGGCAGACGGCCAGACTGTTTCACTGTCGACGCGCGGCGACACTGGCTGGCGCCTAGTAAGGAAGTCCAAGGTGGATCCGCCCGGGACTGATGGATACACGAGAGACTCCACGCGATCTACAAAGCAATACCAAATTGCAGCTGACATGGTCCGGGCACTGGGGCACGCCGGCTCAGTCCTCATCGTGGCTTCCACGCGATCTCAAGCGGAATCACTAGCTAAAGCACTCGCAATGTCGGGGGAGGAGAGTGGCGAACTGACGACTCTCGTTGACTTCGTTCGTCAACAATTGGGGTCGGACCATCCGCTAGTTCGGGCACTTCGATGCGGTGTTGGCTATCATCACGCGGGCCTACCGACAGAGGTACTCGAAGCTCTCGAAGATGCGGTGAAGGCGGATCAACTTCCTTTCCTGGCTTGTACATCTACTCTGACCGACGGCGTCAATCTTCCAGTGCGGACAGTCGTGCTCTATGACCAAAGCTATCCAGGACAGCCCGAAGACAGCCGTCTTCGCGGTGCTCGACTGGTCAATGCAATGGGGCGAGCTGGCCGGGCTGGACGAGAGACCGAGGGCTGGATAGTTCTAGTTCGAGCGGCCGAGCCTAGTGAACAAGACTTTGCCGACTTGAATCCCCTCCCAGACGACCTGGCAATAACTTCGTCGCTGACGACTGACTCCGCCTTGGAAAGCGCAGCGGCGCTCGAATCGTCCCTACGGAACGGCCACGATGCCATCTTCAGTGCCGCTGGCTCCGCAGCTAGCTTCGTAAGCTTCGTCTGGCAGATGCTTGCCGCCGAGGAGAAGCAAGGCTCGCTGGTCTCGTCGATAGATGTTGGTGAGATAGTGGGCTCGACGTTGATGGCGTCGCAGTCCGCGGAAGCGCGGCGAATCTACCTCTCGATAGCTTCTGCAACCAAGGATTCCTATTCCTCGACTGAGAGATCTGCGAGACAGAGGTGGCCGCGGACAGGGACTTCCATTTCATCAGCTCGCTCACTCGACGCGATAGCAGAGTCGTTGGCGGATCAGGTTTTGGCTGACCCTTCGTTTGACGGTTCCGCGCCCATGGACGCGCTTACCTTGCTCGGCCCGGAGTTGGCCAGCCTGCTTGCGCTTCCAGAGGCCCCTGCTTGGTTTTTCCGGACTACGGTGCGTGGTGACCAAATATCGGTTGATCCGGGCTCGCTCTTGCGAGATTGGATGGCTGGCTCCTCGCTTCCAGATCTAGCTTCGTCGTACTTGGCCGATGTTGCAGACCCCGGTTGGCGAATCGAGCAAATGGTGACCGCGGTCGCTCAGCAATTCGAGCACTACTTGTCTTGGACCGTAGGCGCCCTAGTGGATCTCGTGAACTGGCATTTAGAGTCGCAAGGCTCGCAAGAGTTCTTCTGCCCAGAGCTAGGCGGGCTGATCCGTTATGGAGTTGACGACTCTCGATCTCTGAAGCTGATGATGTCTGGTTTCCGATCCAGGCGACTTGCGAAGGTCGTTGTCGCTGAGGCGCCAGATGATTTCCAGTCTGTGGAAGACACCAGGGCTTGGCTCGCAGGATTGACCATTGCGGAGTGGAGGGCCACTTTTGGTGCGACAACGTCGGAGTTACTCGACCTCGTTGATTTCACTCGGACCCGGCAGCGAAGCTTGTTGCGTGCGCTACTGGAAGAAGGTTCAATCGGCATCTCGATTACTGGTCTATCGACGTGGGCTTTCAGTTCGGGAGATCTCACACTGCGACCCGTAGACGGCGAGCCGCCTCCCGCGTCCCTGGGGCTCTACTGCGACACGGAGCTTGTTGCCCTGGTGAACACTGGTGACCATTCGGATACTCAAGCGATCCTAGAGACGGGAATCAGTATTGATTTACGGGTGGACGCAGAGCAACCGTCGATCCTGTACGTCTCCCTGGCAGCCGACGATGGACAGTGAACTCACTCAGCAGTTGTCCCAGACCGCAACCTGCGCTAGTCGAGCGGAGATATCGAGTTCGGCCTTGGCCGAGCGCATTTGCGAGTAGCGCACGCGCCCCATCGATGTCGATACGGTCATGGGTTCAAGCGAGACGTCATCCTGAAGAAGGCGGTTTGGGCGTCGCGGGAAAATCAAGGATGTGCGCTAAGCCATACGTTGAGTCTGGTGCGCAGCAAGTCGTCGCGCACGTGCACGTATGTCCCGAGAATCCCGCGAGTCATCAGCACCGCATACACATTGCAGACGTACCTCAGCAGATCTTCATCACTGTACGTCTTGCCGAGCGTCGGGTTGTTCTCTTTGCCTTTCTTGTCAAAGTAGCTGTCGCGGTCGACGACCAGGCGCTGAGCATCTTCATCCCACTGCAGGTCGTTGCCGATAATGACGCCGGCGTAGTTGAGGTCGTAGCCCTGCACGGTGTGTATCGAGCCGACCTCGTCGAGCGAGGTCTTCGAGGCGATCCAGTCGGTGGCGGTGGTGTTCCAGCGCAGTTGGCGGCCGTCGAGCTCGATGTCGTAGGCGGTGGGGTCATTTTTGCTCTTCCACTCCCACGCGTAGCCGGCGACGAGGCGCGCGAGCCCATGCTCGGCGTCGCGCTCGCGGATGGCGTCGTGCATCTCGCCGAGGTCGTCGAAGAACCGCAGGTCGTAGCCCTCGAAGGTGCGGGGTGCGGGAGGCGGAGCATCCACGTCGGGTAGCCCGGGGCGGAAAATGCCGCGCACCCACGCGATGTAATCGTCGCCGGCTTTGACGCGCAGTTGCGAGACGAGCGGGTAGTGGCGCCCATCGCCTTTCGCCTCGTCAACGAGGGTGCGCAGCAGTTCGGGCGGCAGGTCGGCGGGGCGCACGCTCTGTTCGGGGTCGACCATGAGCAATTGGTGGCGGCTACGGGCGCGAATCCAGTCGAGTTGGGTCTTGGTGATGTCGTCGGTCCCGAACAGTGCGGTGGTGATGTCGATGAACTTGCGGTTCTGCACGCCCGACGGTTGGTTGGCGCGCTGGTTGAGCCGGTGGGCTTCGTCGACGATGAGCAGGTCCCAGTGGGTGTCGCTCGCGCCGACGTCGAAGGGCGTCAGCACTTGGTCGGCACTGAGGCCGGGAGTGCGCTTGAAGACGCGCTGGATGCTCTTGCGCAGCGACTGCTGCGGAACGACGAGCCCGACCCGAAAGTCGGTGAGCTGCTGCCGGTGCTCGTCGGTGAAGAAGTCGGAGAAGATCGAGTCGGCGTCGGGCTCGTCGTCGGGGCGTGAAGCCTGGATGTCGGCGAGCAGCTTCATGAGGTAGATCGCGACAACCGTTTTGCCTGTGCCGGGTTCGCCTTGCACGATGAGCAGCTCACCCGTGTCGCGCTCGAGCCCGTCAAAGAGCCCTTCGACGATGTTCTCGACCGCGACTGCCTGGTCAGTGGTGAGCGCCTTGTAGGGGGAGAGTTTGAAGAGGTCGCTGTTCTCGATCTCGGGGATGCTTCGTGTGAAGATGCCTTCGTCGAGCAGCTGGTCGAACACCTGCTGAAACGACTCGCGGTACACATCGCGCTCGTAGTAGTTGGAGTCGGTGATGCCGTCATTGCGGTTTAGCACGCGGTACGTGCCGTCGCCGGCGAGCAAACGGATGAGGTGCGACTCGAGGTCGAGGCACGCTGACTTGTTGTAGCGGTCGTCGAGCACGACGCGAAACTGTTCCAGAATCTGCCGCTTGTCGGGGTTGTCGAGGTGCTGCAGGATGCGCGCTTCAGCGTTGAGCGTCTCCCCGACGTACACGTCGCTGAGTCCAGGGCGTTGCCCGGTGCGCCCGGAGTCGATGAGGTACACGACTGGCCAGTTGCGGTGACGCGGGTCGGTCTTGGCCCACTCGCGCACCGCCACCTTATCGAAGGCGATGCGGTGAATCTCAGAGATGGTCATACTTCTCGCTGCGCCCTCGCGCCTTGTCTGCCGGGTACTTGGCGCGCGTCTGCTCGAGCTTGTCGAGGACGAGCTGCTGCGGGTCGGCGCCGATGCGGTCAGCGAGCAGGATGCAGTAGGTGAGCACGTCGGCGAGTTCGTCGCGCAAGCGTTGCGCGTCAACGTTGGCGTTCCACTGGAAGAGTTCGAGCAGCTCGGCCGCCTCGATCGAGATGCTCTTGGCGAGGTTCTCGGGGGAGTGGAATTGTGCCCAGTCGCGCTCGGCCACGAACGCGCGGAGGGCGTCGCGGGCGGCGTCGGTCATGGTGGTCAGCGTAGCGGTGAGAGGTGACGAGGGCTCGTGTGACCCGGATGGGGACTGTAGAGACACGCTCAGTTTTCAGTACCGTCAGCGCATGGCAAACGCAGCGGCGGGTTGGTACGACGACGGTTCTGGACGGCAGCGCTGGTGGGATGGCGAGAAGTGGACCGAGCACTTCGCTGATCAACAGCCCGCCGCGACGCCGACCACTGCATCGCGGGAGGTTTCTGCATCGCCAAAGATCTCTTTCTTTGGCGGGAAGAAGGCAGCTCTCGCGTATGCAGCCGAGAACGAACGATTGCAGTCGCTCATCGACAAGCATGGGCTCGCCGAGGTCGCAGAGCTCGATCGCGTCAAAGACGAATTGCGTCAGCAGATCGAGTCGGCGAACGCGGAGATCTCTGTCGCGCGCGGCAAGATCAACGAAGCATCGCGCGAGCTGAGCTCAGTGCAGAGTGAAGTCTTGAGCGCGCGGGCCGTCGTTGAACTGCAGTCGTACGGCCTCTTCGACTATGAGCACCCGGCGGAGTCGTCGACGATGCTGAGCGCAGAGCTAGAGGCCCTTCGTTCTCAGATCAAGGAGACGATCCGTTCGAAGCGCGCGACCCAAGCCACGTCGAACTTCACCTTCAATGGTTCCGCCGCCAAGGGTCGCAAGTTTGTCTCCGACATGTCGAACCTCTTGCTGCGTGCGTACAACGCCGAGGCGGAGAATTGCGTCAAGACGGTCAAGGCCGGCAACTTGGCAACGGCCACCAAGCGCTTGAACACTGTCATCGATCAGATCGCTCGACAGGGAACGATGATCGACTTGCGCATCACGCCCCATTTCCACCAGTTGCGGATGAAGGAGCTGGCTCTGGCGGCCCAGCACCTTCAAGCGTTGCAGCGAGAGAAAGAACTCGAGCGGGCGCACCGCGAAGAACTTCGAGAGCAGCGCAAAGCGGAGCAGGAACTCCAGCGTCAGAAGGAGAAGCTCGAGAAAGAGAAGTCTCACTATCTCGCCACGCTGGCCGCTCTAGAAGCGAAGGGTGATCTCGAAGGAGCCGAACGCGTGCGCGAGCGACTGGCAGATGTGGACAAGGCCATCGATGATGTCGACTACCGAGCGGCGAACATCCGTGCCGGGTACGTGTACGTCATTTCGAACGTCGGCTCGTTCGGTGGCGATGTCGTGAAGATCGGCATGACTCGGCGACTCGAGCCGATGGATCGAGTCAACGAACTGGGCGATGCCTCCGTGCCCTTCCGCTTCGACGTGCACGCGCTGTTCTTCGCCGACGACGCTGTCGGTATCGAGGCGAAACTGCACCAGAGGTTTGATGAGCACCGCATCAACAAGGTGAACCTTCGGCGCGAGTATTTCAGGGTTACGCCCGACGCGGTGTTGGAGGCGCTCAAGGAGGAGTCCGTCGAAGTGCTGGAGTTCGTCGTTGAACCGGAGGCGATGGAGTTCAAGGCCAGTTCAGCACCGGTGCCAACCACTGCCTCGGAGGGGTGAGGATGGACGATCACTACAGCGCCGCTGGCACCTCCGCGCAGCGCGAGTACGAACGTCGCAAAGCCAACGACGAAGCAAAGCTGCGCGCGAAGTGGGGCAAGCTCGGCGGCATCGCCGTTGCGCTGTCGGACGAGAAGCAGAGCACAAGAGCGTGGAGCAGCGGAGCTGCCGGTGAGGCAGCTGTGGGGGCTCGGCTCGACGGGTTGGCGTCGGAGAGCATCCGGGTCTTGCATGACCGGCGCATTCCTCGCTCGAAAGCCAACATCGACCACATCGTTGTGACGCCGGGTGGGGTCTGGGTGATCGACACGAAGCGCTACGTGGGTCCTGCCCCGCAGAAGCGCGTAGAGGGTGGCATCATTCGGCCGCGGGTTGAGCTGCTGACGGTGAAGGGGCGCGATAAGACTGCCCTCGTTGACGGGGTTCTGAATCAGGTCGAGCACGTGCGGCGCGTGGTTGGTGACGTGCCAGTCTTCGGCGTGCTGTGTTTCGTCGATGCCGACTGGGGCTTCTTTCCCGACGCGTTCGAGGTTAATGGCGTGCGCGTGGTGTGGCCGAAGAAGCTTGCGACGTGGATTGGGCGGAGTGTGGAGCCTTCTCTCGATGTCGCCACCGTCACGAGCGCTATTGCCGCCGGGTTCAAGCGCGCCTGACTGAACACGCCCCACTAGGCTCAACCCTCGAGGACCATTGAGCACCGCCGCGTCGGCGTCAGCCAGTTCCGCGTCGGGAGGACAGCGTTGTGATCTCAGTCGTCATTCCGGCGTTGAACGCGGAGGCGACCATCGAGCGCGCGATCGAGTCGGTGCTCGGGCAGACACACTCTGACCTCGAAGTCATCGTCGTCGACGACGGCTCGCCCGACGGCACGACCGAGATCGCCGAGTTCTGGGCGCGGCGCGACGCCCGCGTTCGAGTGAGAACCCAGCAGCACGCCGGCCCCGGCGCCGCCCGCAATGCCGGCATCGACGTGGCGACGGGGGAGTGGCTGGCCTTTCTCGACGCCGACGACGAGTTCAAGCCCGAGGCCTTCGAGACCATCCTCCACCGCATCGAGCGGCACGACAGCGTCGGCCTCGTCATCTTCTCGATCGACGCCGTGCGCGCCTACATCTATGCCTGGCCGCCGAAGCTCACGCGACTGAAAGACGCCTACTTCGAGGGCGAGGGCGAGGGAGACCGCGCCACAGCGTTCATGCGCGAATACCTGCGCACCCAGCAAATGCTCGTCTACTCGCAGAGCAACAAGCTCTACCGCCGCAGCCTCGTCGAGGCTCACGGCCTGCGCTTCGAGCAGCTGCGCTTCGGCGAAGATCGGCTCTTCAACTTCGCCTACCTGCGCCACGCGGGTGGCGTGGTGACGATGAGCGAGCGCTTGCTCAGCTATCACCACGGGCTGCCGGGCACGCTGTCTGACGTGCCGCCGGCGGAGGGCATCCACGCGTTGCGGCGGCTGTCTGAGGCAAAGCTCGAGCTCTTTCGCGACTATGGCGCGAGCGAGGCCGAACTCGAGGCGGTGCGGCGTCGCGATGCGCGCTCGATGCTCGAGCAGACGCTTGCCGACCTCATGCGACTCGACCGACGGGGCGGGGCGGCGAGCGTGCGCGAGGCGGTGCGCGCGCTGCTGGCGGCTCGTCTCGATCACTCCCTGTTCCCGGTGGATGCCTTATCGGCGGATGCTGCGCCATCGCGCCGCGCCCGCCTGCTGCAGCTCGTGCTCAGGCTGCGGAGTGCGGGCGCCGCGGCCGCGCTCATCCGCACGCTGCGGCGGCGCGACGACCGCACGACGCTCGCCCGCCGACGCGCTGAGCTCGATCGATCGAAGGCGATGCAGCGCTTGCAACTCACGACGGCGAGCACGAGAGAGCAGAAGCGGTACTACCTGCTCGCCGACTACGAGCACTTTCTCGACCGCATCAACCCCGAGCGCTTTCGCGTCATCGTGCGCGATAAGGGGGTGCTGCTGCGACGGCTCGCCTCTGCCACGAACCGCGACTTTCTCGGCCGACAGTGGCTCGACCTGCGGCGCACATCGGTCGACGAGTTCACTCAGTTCACGTCGACCCGCGACCGCATCGTGGTCAAGCGCTTCGACGGCGCTTCGGGCAAGGGCGTCGACGTGGTCGACACGGCGGCGCCAGGCCTCGACGCCGCAGAGCTGTACGAGCGATTGCTCGCCGACAAGCAGCACGTCGTCGAAGAGCTGCTGCACCAACATGCCGACCTCGCCCGCTTCTATGAGAGTGCCGTCGCCTCGTTGCGCATCCACACGCTCGCGCTCGGCGACGAGGTGCAGATCGTCTTTCCGACGACGGTGAGTTTCGGCAGCAAGGGCGGGGTCACGAGCAACGCGTGGTCGCTGCAGGCATTCTTCGACCTCGAAACGGGGCGGGTCGAGACCGACGGCATCTTTCAAGGCTCGGTGCAGCACGGAACCCCCGACGAGGTGTTCGAGCGTCACCCCGATTCGAACGTGCCCTTTCGCGGCGCGGTCATTCCATTCACGCGCGAGGCGGCCGACCTGGTGCGCGATGCCGCGCGGTTTGTGCCTGAGCTGCCGTTCATCGGCTGGGATGTCGCCATCACGCCGAGCGGCCCCGTCATCGTCGAGGGCAACGCCGCGCCGATGATTCACTACAGCTGGCAGATCATGACGCGGCGCCTGCTCGGCTGGCACGGCATGCGCGCCGAGTTCGAGTCGCTGCTCGAGCGATTCGAGCGCTGGAAGCGCGCAGCACAGGTGCGCGGCGCATGAAGTACAACCCGGCTTGGAATGCGATCGGCGACGTGGATGCTCCGCTCTCGCTAGCGCTCATCGACGAGGTCAACGCGGTGCTGTTCGCGCCCGACCCGCCCGCGAGTGTTCTCGCCGACGTCGAGGTGTGCGTCGTGCTCGGCAGTCGCAATTGCGCCTACAAAGCGGAGCGCGCCGCAGAGTTGTTCGGTGCCCGGCCGAACGTGATCTTCGTGGCGTGCGGGGCGAACCTCGCATCGAACGGGGTGCCTGAAGCCGAGGTCATTCAGGCGGTGCTCATGCGACACGGCGTTGCCGACGACCGTGTGCTCATCGATGAGCACTCAACGAACACTCCCGGCAACCTCATTCACGCCGAACGATTGATCGCCGAGCGCCTGGGCGACCCCAGCACGGTCCCTGTGGCGATCGTCTCGTCAGGCTTTCACCGCAGGCACGTGTACGCGAGCCTGCCGCTCTCGTTGCAGCATGCCGCCTATGTCAGTGCGACGGGTCCGCTTGCCGGGCCCGACTCGTGGCACACCAACGCCATGGGTCGAGGCATCATCTTGCACGAGTTGCAGCGCCCGAGCCTCGTCTCGCCGCAAGACGTGTAGCGAGGCGTCTAGGCGCCGGTCGAGCTCTGTGTGCCGGTCGAACTCCACGGCTGCAACCCCGCGGGCGCGGGCCATGGCAGGCTGCGCTCGAGCATCCCGCTGCCGACGGCCGCGGCAGCGCCCCAGTCGTCGTCGACGACGGTGATGCCGGCGGGGCTCAACTGACTGATGCGCACGCGCTGGGGCGAGCCGTCGTCGAGCGCGATGCCCCCGGGTTCGGCGAGCCAGGCGAGGCCGTGCGCGTCGAGGGCGGCTTCGGCGTCGAGCCACTCGACGTGCGCCACGATCTCGCGGCCGAGCACGTCGACGGCGGTGTACAGCTCGCCGTCGGGGTGAATCCACCCGAGCCGTTCGCCGTCGTCGCGGCGGTGCTCGACCCCGTCGGAGGGAATGGCGGCAGTCATGCGCCGAGGCTAGTCGTCGCTTCGGCTGCGAGGCGAGCCCCGGTATTCTTTGCCCATGCAGCACGATCCTTCTGACAACTGGGTTGCTGTAGGCGTTGTGTACGAAGGTGATCCGATCGACATTGATGGAATCAACCCGTGGGAACATTCGTGGATCTCAGCGCACGAACGCGTGGAGGTTCGTCATCCCGCGTATCCCACACAGATTCACGATGCCAACGTTTACGTCATCGAGCGCGATGGACGAAGCATCACATTTGCAGCTGGTGAGCTTTCGAACAACGTGTGGGGCTTTTATCGCGCGTCGCGTTGACCTTTGCGATTGTGCTGTTGCTGGAAGCTCACCGCGAGCTGTTGGCCGTGCGTCCTCGCACGATGCCGATGAACTCGTTGCACAGTGGGTGCGCCCCGGTGACGGGCCACACGAGGGAGATGCTGGTGTCGGGAGCATCGCGCAGCGGGCGGGCGACGACGTCTTTGCGCGAGAGCGCGCGAGCGACCGATTGCGGCATGATCGCGACACCGACGTTGGCGGCGACGAGCTCGATCGCGTCGCTGCCGTCGCTGTCGATGAGGTCAACGGGGTGCACGGTGATGTCGCCGAGCTCCGTGAGCTCGGCGAGCGACAGGTCATCGAGCCCTGCAACGAGCGAGCCTCGCGGTGCGACAACGACGGGGTTCTCGCGGTAGAGCTGAATCGCATGCCACTCGTCGTCGGCCTCGACGTCACGCAGCAGGGCCATGTGAGCCTCACCTGCCGTGAGCGCGGCGAGTGCCGCGGCTTGCGTGTGCGGCTCAAGGTAGATGTGACCGGGTGGTCGACGTTCGCGCCAGATGCGTTCCCACTTGGTGGGCGTCACGCCGGGCACGAATGCCACGTGCAGAGGAGCATTGCGCGGCGCGGCCATGGCTTCAGGCTAGCCGCGCGTCGCGGCAACGCCGTCCTCCCGTACGCTCGACACATGACCGATGCCCCGCGTGAAGATCGCCGCCAGCAGCCGAAGCCGCCGAAAGAGCAGCTCTTGAGCCCGGCGACGGCCGCGAAGAAGCTCGGCATCTTCCTCCCTGCCACGCCCGAAGAGTTTCAGGCGACGCCGATCTCGCGCACGGCTCTGCAGGCGATGCTGGATGCTCCGCCCGAGTGGCTCGTCACCCTCCGCCGCGAAGGCCCGCACCCGCGCAGTGAGGTGTCGCGCAGGCTCGGCGTGTCGAACTCGGCGCTCGCCCGCGGGGGAGTGAGCGACAAGATGACGACCGCCGAGATTCGCGCCCTGCTCGACGAGATGCCCGAGTGGCTCGTAGACGAGCGCGAGAAGCACGCGCCCGGCACGGGTCGCCCGCCCGGTTCGGCGATCGGTGAGCGCCCGGCAACCGCGGCGAGTGCTGCCGACAACGATTTTCTCAATGAGGACCTCGACGAGCGGTGAGCCTGCATGTCGCACTGGTGCGCAACGTGAATCTCGGCCAGCGAGGGCATCCGTCGACCGAGCAGGTGCTGCACGCGTTCACCAAGGCGGGCGCGGTGTCGGCGACGAGTGTTCGCAGCAACGGCACCATCGTGCTGCAAGCGCCAGACAACGAGGCAACGGCGATCGCGCACCGTGCGGTCGAGGTGCTCGCGGTGGAGGCAGGTGTCGAGCGCGAGGCGTTCTCGATGCCGCTCGACGCCCTGCGTGCTCTCGTCGCCGAGCACGGCGTCGAGGGCGACTCCGAACGACGCGAGCTCACGCTGCACGATGGCCCGGCGCTGCAGTCAGACGACCCGCGGCTCATCGAGGCGGAGCGCCGCGCGCATTGCACGGTGCTCGACTCGGGCCCCGGCTGGGTCGTGACGCTCAATCATCGAGATCGGCAGAGCAACGGCACACCGCTCGTCGAGTTCGTGCTCGGCGTGCCCGCGACCTCGCGAGGGCTGTCGACGCTCGTCATGGTGTGCGATCGATTCACTGACGCGGTCGAGACTTCTTAGCCGGCTCGACGCCTCACCCAGACCACCGCGAGACCCGGCAGCACCGCGACGAGGGCGACGAGGCCGAAGACGACGCTCGCCGCGAGGCTCGCGCTGGCAGTCGCGCCCGCGAGTGGCAAGAGTGCCGCAGCGGCTCCTTCCCGCAGTCCCCATCCGCTGATGGTGAGCGGCACGAGCATCGTCAGCAGGATGAGCGGCACGAGCGTCACCACGGCGGCGAACGACAGGTGCAGGTCAACCGCTGCCGCCGCACTGAAGAATGCGAACAGGATGCACGCCGTCGTGCCGGCGCTGAGCGCGAGTTGCGGCAGCGCGACGCGGCGGCCGAGCAACGCGAGGCCGGCTGTGCGCGAGAGTTCGGCGATGCGCGGCCCGACGCGACCGGGCAGCCACCGTGCGGCGAGCAACACACCCAGCAGCGCCACTGCGGCGAGAGTGATCGTGGCGGCGAGGCCGAGCATCCACGGGGGCCAGTCGAACCCGCCCGGAACGAGCCAGGTGACCGTGATCGCGATGATCATCGTGGCGAGCAGTGCGACCTGCCCGGCGAACCGCTCGACGACCACGGCCTGCGCCGCGATCGTGAGCCCTGCCTGCTCGCGCGTGCGCACCGCGCGGCCCGCATCGCCGACGACACCGCCGGGCACGGTGGAGTTGACGAGTTGCGCCAAGTAGTACTCGCGCAGCGCATAGCCGTGACCGAGGTGCAGCCCCAGTGCGGCCGCCGTGAGACGCCAGCGCTCGGCGGCGAGCACGGTGTGCAGGGTGAGGGCGGCAAGGGTGGCGAGCATCCAGCCCGCCTGCGCTGAAGCGAGAGCCTCGAGAGCGCGCCCGCCGTCGGCGACTTGCCACAAGAGCGCGAGCAGAGCGACCGTGACGAGTGCTTGCACGAGGCGGAGCATCCACCGGCGGCGTCGCCCCGCAGGCTCTACCGGCGTCGACGCCACAGCCACACGATGTCGCGACCGAACGACCAGCCAAGCGCCGCGAGCGTGCCGATAATGAGCACGACCGCGACCGGGGTCGGCACCCACGGCGATTGCAGCGCGATGAGCACGATGAGCTGCACGACGCAGACCACTTTGCCGCTGTACCGCGGCGGCAGCGGGTCGTAGAGCCACGGCCAGATCGCGCCGGCCACCCAGAAGAGATACCGCGGCAACCCGAGCAGCAGCACGAACCACGGCGCGCCACCGACCACCGCGGCGAGGGCGGCGAGCACGAGAGCGAAGACCGAATCGACCTCCATGTCGAAGCTGCCTCCCACGTCAGAGGCGAGGCCTTGACGTCGAGCAAGCCAACCGTCCACACCGTCAAGGCTCAACGAGATCGTCGCGATGATCATGATGGGAATGGGCGCGGGAGAGGCGCCGACAAGGGGAATGACGAGCGTCGAGACGAGAGCAAGCCGCAACAGGGTAATGGCATTGGCGTAGCCGAGTCGAGCGTGCGGGTGGCGACGGTGCAGGCGCCACGCCGCGACCCCGGCTCCGATCGCGAACGTCGCGAGCCCCGCGATGAGTGCGAGGGGCCCGGCCTCAGCGAAGAACGCGAGGCCGAGCCCAGCGACGAGTGCAAGACCGAGCGGGGCGAG
This sequence comes from Actinomycetota bacterium, assembly GCA_005777405.1. Lineage (GTDB taxonomy): Bacteria > Actinomycetota > Actinomycetes > Actinomycetales > Microbacteriaceae > Microcella. The sequence continues at coordinate 25,694 of SXMH01000166.1, read as the reverse complement.
CGTGACGAAGCGCACCACCGGCGGGTCGCTCGGCCGCAACGGAAACAGCCGCACGCCGCCCGCGCTTGACGTCGTAGTCACGTCGCGACGCTAACACCCGTGGCCGCGAACCTACCGGTCATCGCTCTAGTCGAAGAGTCGGCGGTACTCGCCGTAGCCCTCCGCTTCGAGATCCTCGACCGGCACGAAGCGCAGCGATGCCGAGTTCATGCAGTACCGCTGCCCGCCGGCCTCGCGGGGGCCATCGTCAAAGACGTGCCCGAGGTGGCTGTCGGCGCCCGTCGATCGCACTTCGGTGCGCGTCATCCACAGGGTGCGGTCGCTCTTCGTGGTCACCGCGTTGGGCGAGATCGGCTTCGTGAAGCTGGGCCAACCGGTTCCGCTGTCGAACTTGTCAGTCGACGAGAACAGGGGCTGCCCCGAGACGATGTCGACGTAGATTCCGGGCGCCTTGTTGTCGTGGTACTCGTTGCGGAAGGGCGGCTCGGTGCCATCCTTCTGCGTCACCTTGAACTGCATCGGCGTCAGTCGTGCGATGGCGTCGGGTGTGGCGCTGTACTCGGTGGTCATGATTCCTCCTCGAGGTCACCGGGTGTGAGGTCACCGGCGTGACGTTCGCCGCTGGGTGCGGCGTCACTGAAGCACAACAGTCGCACGTGCGAATCGGTTCCCGCGAGGCTGGCAGCGGGCTGTGAGAATCGCGCATCGCCTTCACCCTCAGCGTTCCGCCCGCGCTCTACGCTGGGCCCGTGCCGCACCCCAACTCGCGCAAGGCCAGGGCGGCGCGTCGTCGCACGCGTCGCATGGCGGCGGTCGAGCACGACCTGACCGCCGAGCAATGGATGCTGCTGCAAGGTCTCTGGAACGGCTGCGCCTACTGCGGCGCGACTGATCGAGCCCTGCAGCGCGACTGCGTGCAGCCCATCGCGCGCGGCGGCCGCTACACCGTCGACAACATCGTGCCCGCGTGCGGCTCGTGCAACGCGAGCAAGTCAAACAGCGAGGTGACGAGTTGGTTGCGGCGCACCCGCCGCGATGAGCGTGCGTTTCTCGAGCGCCTGGTCGAGGTGCGTGCGGCCCTTGCTGCGCTAGCGTGAGCGAGTGCGACGTTTTCTCGGGCCGCTCATCGTCATCGCGGTCATTGCCGGCATCTTCCTCTTCGTCGCGAACGACCTGTTGTCGGGCGGTTTCGCTGACGAGTTCGACGAGCTGTCTGACCGCACGACCGATGACGTTCTCACCGTGCTCGACGACGACGAGGGCTTCAGCGACGTGCAGGTGTTCGACGTGCTCGCCGACGCCTCACTCGAACCTCAGGCCGAGGGCCTCGCGGCAGAGGCATGGCAACTGTGGGTGCGGCTTGCGGGCGAGGAGAACGTGGCGCAACTCGTGACGCAGTACCGCGCGGGAGAAGCCCCGCAGTCGAGTGCTCTCGCCTACGTCTTTCAAGACCCGGGCATCCGTCAGTTCACGCTCGCGGTCAACCTCTCGGCTGCAGACGACGAAGCTCAGCTCGTGTCGACCCTCGTGCACGAGTGGTCGCACGTGCTCAGCCTCGAGGTCGAGCAGTTCGATGAGTCGAGCCTCGAGGGCGATGTCGCTGACTGCGCCACGCTCGTGCTGACACAGGGCTGCCTCACTGACGAGTCGTACCTGTGGCAGTTCTATGACGAGTTCTGGGCGGGCTACAGCAAGCATCCTGACGTGCACAACGACAGCCCAGTGCTCGCCGAAGACTTCTTCACGACCCACAGCGCCGACTTCGTCAGCGAGTACGCCGCGACCAACCCGCTCGAAGACTTCGCCGAGAGCGTCACCGTGTTCGTGGTCGCGAACGACGACGACCCCTTCGCCGATCTCGGTGACACCGCTGCGCTCAAGGTCGAGTTCTTCGAGCAGTATCCCGAGCTCGTCGACTGGCGTGAGCACGTGCGCGAGGTCGCTGCGGTCGAGCTCGGGCTGCGCTGACAGAGCGCTAAGGCACAGCGCACGCTTAGGGCACAGCGGCGCCCGTCGTGGGCGGTGCGACCTCGGCGTCGGCCGACGGCGAGGCGACAGCACCGTCTCGCGCTGGCGCGGGCTTGGTCACGAGCCAGCACCCAACGAGGATGAGCGCGAAGCCGACGATCGTCCAGACGGTGACGGGTTCACCGAGCACGAGCGCCCCCGCGACGACGGCCACCGCCGGGTTGACGTAGGTGATCGCCGTCATGCGGATCGGGCCGATCTCGGCGACGAGAGCGAACATAAGCACGAACGCCAGCGCGCTGCAGACGACAGCGAGCACGACCACCGAGACGATCACGGGTGCTGACGGCACCGAGGTGGGCCAGCCGCCCGAGATCGCCACGATCGGTAGGTAGAGCGCGGCGCAGATCGTGAGCGCGGCAGCCATGACGCCGATGCCCGGCAGGTCGTGCATCCACCGTGCCAGCATGGCCGGGCCGATTGCATAGCCGACCACGGCGACGCCCAGCAGCGCGACGCTTCCGAGATCAGAGCCGCCCAGATCGAGCCCCACGATGGCGGCGACGCCGACCATGCCGATGACGATGCCCAGAGCGTTGAGCGCGCCGATGCGGTCGCGCCCGCCGAAGGCGAACGCGACGCCGATCGCGACGAGCGGGATGCTCGCGAGCAGCAACCCGGTGGTCGAGCTCGGCAAGCGCACTTCGGCAGCTCCGAGGGCGTACCAGGGCAAAGCGATCTCGACGATCGCGAAGATGACGAGAGGCTTCCACCGCCGCAACACAGGCGTGAGCGCACCGCGGCGCGCCGCGATCGGCAGCAGCAGCGCGGCCGCGAGCGCGCAACGCGCGAGCACGAGAAACTCCGGGCTGAGCTCGACCACGGCGATCTTGATGAAGAGATAGGGGATTCCCCAGATGAGGCCGAGGGCGGCGAAGAGTAGAACTCCACGACGAGACATGGCTTCATCGTGCCGCATCGAGGGGCGCGTGCGTGACGCGATGCGGCGCGAGTGGAGCATGGCCTGCGATGATCAGCGCATGCGCAGACACACTTCCGCCGACATGGCCCTCACCGCGGCGGGGGATGCCCGACTCGTGCTCTCGGTCGCCGTCAACGCCACCGGCCTCGCGGTTGATGAGCAACTCGAGGTGACGCAGGGCGGTGTGCCCGTGAGCGTCACCGAAGTCATCGACGCTCACGGCGCCCGACTGCACCTCGCTGATGTCGTCGAGGGCGACGTGCACGTGAGCTACCGGGCGACCGTCGATGGCCGGGCTGAACCGCTCGAGGTGAGCGCGCTCGACGAGATCGTGTTTCTGAGGCCGAGCCGCTATTGCGAGTCTGACTCGCTCGTGCCGACGGCCATGCGCGAGTTCTCGGGCCTCACCGGCACCGATTTGCTCTTCGGGGTGAGCTCGTGGGTCGGGCAGCGCTTGCAGTATGTGCCGGGGTCGAGCTTGCCGACCGACGGCGCCGTGCGCACGATGCTCGCGGGGGAGGGCGTGTGCCGCGATTACGCGCACCTCGTGGTCGCGTTGTTGCGCGCCATGCACCTGCCCGCGCGGCTGGCGTCGGTCTACGCACCGGGCCTCTCGCCCATGGACTTCCACGCTGTCGCCGAGGCCGCGATCGATGGCCACTGGTACGTCGTGGATGCCACCGCGCTCGCACCGCGGTCATCGTTGCTGCGCATCGCGGCTGGCCGCGACGCCTCTGACACGGCCTTTCTCACCGTGCGCGGCGCCCCGGTGACTCTCGACGACCTCACGGTCGGCGCGGTCGTTGACGAGTTGCCCACTGACGACCTCACGCAGCTCATCTCGCTCGGCTGACCGGAGGCTGCCTAGGAGCACGCCGTGGGCCGCGTCAACCCCAGTGACATCGCCTGCACCGCGCCGTAGGGTCAGCACCATGACGCCGACGCTCCGCTCGCTGCAGACCATCGTTCCCGACACCCAGCTCGTGCAGGAGCAGGTGCGCGACGTCTTCGCCGCGCAGCCCGACCTCAACCGACTGGGTCAGCGCATCGTCGGCACCTCGTTCGACGTTTCGGGCATCGCCACGCGCTACACCGTGATCGACGAGCTGCAGCTCGAGGCCCGGCCCGAGAATCCGCGCTTCTTCGACGGCGAGCAGAACCTGTTGCTCTCGCCCGGCACGAAGACGCGCAACGAGCTCTACATCGAGGCGGCTGGCCCGCTTTTCGTCGAGGCAGCACGCCGCGCGATCGACGGCGCCGAGGGCATCACCGCCGCCGACATCACCCACGTCGTGACCGTCTCGTGCACGGGCTTCTTCGCGCCGGGTCCCGATTTTCTCATCGCGCGCGAGCTGCAGCTGCGACCCGGCGTGCAGCGGTATCACTTGGGCTTCATGGGGTGCTACGCCGCGATGCCCGCGCTACGCGCTGCCGCTCAGTTCTGCGACGCCGACCCCGAGGCGGTCGTGCTCGTCGTGAGCGTCGAACTCTGCACTCTGCACTTGCGCACTTCGAACAACCCCGACACGATCGTCGCGAGCTCGCTCTTCGGCGACGGTGCGGCGTCGGGCATCGTCACCAACCGCCCCCTCGCTGCGGGCGAGCGCGGCCTGCGCCTCGACCGTTTCGAGACGGTCATCACCCCGCTCGGTGAGAGCGACATGGCGTGGACGATCGGCGATGAAGGTTTCGAGATGGTGCTCTCGACGTACGTTCCGCAGATCATCGAGCAGCACGTCGTGGATGCCCTGCGCCCGCTGCTCGCCGACCACGAGCCGCTCGCCGCTGCCCTTGAGGCCGACACGATGAGCGGTGCCGTCGAGCACTGGGCGATTCACCCCGGCGGGCGCAGCATTCTCGATCGCGTGCAACACCGGCTCGAACTAACAGAAGAGCAGCTCGAACCCGCGCGCGGCGTGCTGCACGACGTCGGCAACATGTCGAGCGCCACCGTCATGTTCGTCATGCAGCGCATTCTCCATGGGCAGAGCGCGGCAGGGGAGCGGGTCATCGCGATGGCGTTCGGCCCGGGCCTCACCGTCGAGTCGGCGCTGCTCGAGGTCGCGGAAGGCTGAGCGTGACATCAGCCGCGCGCCTCGACTTTCGTGAGCGCGACACCGAGGTGCGCGAACTCATGGACGACCCCGACTGCGATCTCGACACTCTGCACCGCACTTACGAGCGCTTCACGCTCATCAACTCCGTGCTCTCCGACGCTCGCGGCCTCTACCGGCGCGAAGTGCTGCCGCGTGCCCGCAATGCCGCAGCACCGGTGCGGGTGCTCGACATCGGTGCCGGGGGTGCCGATGTCGCGCGCGAATTGCTGGCTCGTGCCCAGCGCGATCGCGTGCCGCTCGAGGTCGTCGCGATCGACCCCGACCCGCGCGCAGCGTGGTGGGCGCTGCGGCAACCGCCGACCCCTGGACTCACGGTGCGGCGGGCGCACAGCAGCGAGCTAGTGAATGAACTCACGAGTGGCGATCTCACCAACGACGACCAGCGCTTCGATCTCGTCATCTCGAACCATGTGCTGCATCACCTCGACGGTCACGCGCTCGGTGTGCTGCTCGCCGATTCGGAGCGCCTCGTTCGACGCGGTGGACGTGTCATTCACGCCGACCTCGTGCGCAGTCGGCTCTCGTACGCCGCCTTCGCTGCGGTGACGCTGCCGCTGCAGCCGACCGTGCTGCGTGGTTCGTTCATTCGGCCTGATGGGCTCGCCAGCATTCGACGATCTTTTCTGCCGCGAGAGCTCGCGGCCGTGGTGCCACCGGGCTGGAGTGTGACGCGAGTGTCGCCCTGGCGGCAGCACGTCGAGTACTCGCCGCCGAACCGGGGCAGCGATGTCTGAGGCCGGGGTGGCGAACGCAGCATCGCCGACGCCTGTCGTGATCATCGGCGGCGGCCCGAACGGACTGCTTTTGGCCTGCCTGCTCGCCCAGCGCAGCATTGGGGTGCGCGTGCTCGAACAGCGGCAGAACCTTGCCGCGAGGCCGCGCGCTTTCGGCATCCACCCCGCGGCACTCGACGCGCTCGACGCCGCCGGAGTCGGCACGCAGGTGCGTGCCGAGGCACTCGCGATCGGCGGCGGCGAGTTCTCGAGCGAGCAGCGCTCGGGCGCGCGTCGCGTGCTCGCCGTGCTGCGCTTCGACGCGAATAGCCCGCGGCCGCTCGTTCTCGCGCAGCAGCGCGTGGAGCAGCTGCTCGCCGAGCGACTCGACGCGCTGCAGCCGGGCGCCCTCGAGCGCGGTGTCACGGTCGTGAGCGTCACCCCGCACGCCGAGGTCGTGCAGCTGGTGGTGCGCGATGCGCACGGAGAGCATCCCGCGACAGCGCGTTTCGCCGTGGTGTGCGACGGCACGCGCAGCGCATTGCGCGACCAGCTCGGCGTGCGCTGGCAGCGGCGCAGCGGCGCCGGTCAGTACGCGATGGCGGATGCTCCCGCCGAGCCGCGCGATGAGCCCTGGGTGCGACTGCACGGCGCTCGAGCGGGTGTCGTCGAGTCGTTTCCGCTGCCCGACCATCGTCGGCGCTGGGTCGTCGGCCTCGGCTCGCACGAGCCCGCTCCTACCGAGCCGGAGCTCGCCGCCCTCGTGCGCGAGCGGCTCGGCGAGAGCCCCGAGCTCATGGAGGGCACGGCGAGCACGTTCACGGCGCAGCAGCACCTCGCTCACCCGCTCGCGCGCGGTCGCGCCGTGCTGCTCGGTGACGCGGCGCACGAAGTGAGCCCCATCGGCGGGCAAGGGTTGAGCCTTGGCTGGGCGGCTGCGCGTCGACTCGCGCCGGCGCTCGAGCGATCGCTGCGTGACGGCGAGCCCCGCTTCGCGGCATACGCCCGGTCGACGCGGCGCGCGGCGCTGCGCGGGCATCGTCGAGCGCGACTGTTCATGAGAGTCGGCAGGGCCGCGAGCGGCGCACGCTCGCGCGCCCGCGACGCACTCGTGCTCGTGCTCGGCGCCCCGATCTTCGCCCCGATCGCGCGACACCTCGTCGTGCTGCACCGCGCATGACGGGGGAGCGAGCAACCCGGCTCGACAGCGATGCGGTCACGACGTGGTGAGGCTGCGAAAGACTCAACCCCACGTCGACCCCGGGCTGCGGCGCGTGCGGTCGGGTTCAGGGTTTCGCTACGTCGACCCCTCGGGTTCACCCGCGAGCGAGGCCGACCGACAGCGCGCGCGCAGTCTCGCGATTCCGCCGGCGTGGCAGAACGTGTGGATCTGCGCCGAGCCTGCGGGGCGCATCCAGGCGGTCGGTGTCGACGATGCCGGTCGAATGCAGTACCTCTACCACCCCGATTGGCGCTCGGGCCGAGACCGCCGCAAGTACGAACGGGCCCTCGATCTCGCGTCAGCGATGCCCACGCTGCGCCGGTGGGTCACGGTGCGATTGCGCGCGCGGCACATCGACGAAGAGTTCGTGCTCGCGGCAGCGTTGCGACTGCTCGACCTGGCTGCGCCACGGCTCGGCACGCCCCGCTACGGCCGACTGCACGGCTCCCGCGGACTCATCACGCTGCAGCATCGCGACGTGACGATCACGGGTGATCGTGTGCAACTCGACTTTCCGGCGAAATCGGGAGTGCGTGCCGTCATGGAGGTGGTGGATGCTCCGCTCGCGCGAGCGTTGCGTCGACTTGTCGCGGGGTCGGGCTCCGGTTCTTCCGCCGCCACGGCCACCTCGAACGTGCTCGCCGTACCGAGTGCTGACGGCCCCGCGCGCCCGCTCTCGCCCGCGCAGGTCGTGCGCGCGATCGCCGAGGCCACGGGTCGACCGGGGTTCACCGCGAAAGACTTCCGCACACTCAAAGGCACCGTCGTGGCGGCGCAGGCGCTCGCGCGCTCCGAGAAGCCCGGCACCGTGCGCGAGGCCGACCGGCTCGAGCGCGAAGCGATCGCCGAGGCAGCCGCGGTGCTCTGCAACACCCCCACGGTGGCGCGGTCGAGCTACGTCGACCCGAGAGTGCTGAGCCGTTGGCGCCGAGGGCAGTCGGTCGACGTGCAGCGCTCAGGTGACGCTGCTCTCGTGGCGCTGCTGCGTCGCGGGCAACCCTCGCGCAGCAAGGGCGCCCGGGGGCGCTAGCGTAAGCCCGTGCCCCGTTCTCGCGTCATTCTGCTCTCGGTTCTTGCTGGCGTCACTCTGCTCGTCGTGCTCGGCTTCGCGGGCGTCGCCGCGGTGCAGTTCGGGCAGTTTCTCGGCGGCGCGCTGCTCTCGCAACAGGGCGAAACCGCTCCCAACCGCGACGCGCCGGCCACCGAAGAAGACCGCGACTTCGGCATCGTCGACATCTACGACGTCGACGAGCAAGGCGCGCTTGTGCCCGCCGCCACCGGCACCGCCGCCGACGTGTGGACCCTCTTCACGCGCATCGTGGGCGACGACGTCGCCGGCGCCAGCATTCTGCAGTACAAGACCGGCGACGCCCCCGAAAGCGACACCCTCGCCTACGTGTATCAAGACAGTGATCCGCAGTATTGGACGCTCGTCGTCAATCTCGACACGGCCAACGACCCGCAACTGCTCATCGCCACACTCGTGCACGAGTACGCTCACGTGTTCTCGTACGCTCCCGAGCAGTTCGAACCCAAGGGCGGCTCGTGCCCGACCTTCACCGTGGTCGAAGGCTGCGCGGAGGAGGCCTCGTACCTGTGGCAGTTCTACGAGGAGTTCTGGACTGGCTACAGCGAGCATCCCGACCTAGAGAACACCGACGGTGACGTGGCGTGGGAGTTCTACCAGCGACACGAAGAAGACTTCGTCAGCGACTATGCCGCCACGAACATCGGCGAAGACTTCGCCGAGAGCTTCATGACCTTCGTGCTCGAAGAGTCGTGGTCGACCGAGACTGTGGCGGGTCGCAAGCTCGACTTCTTCACGAACTACCCCGAACTCGTCGAGCTTCGCGAGCACGTGCGCGACGAACTCGCGGTCGAACTCGGCCTGCGCTGACGATTCGCTGGCGCGCTCAGTGCGAGCGCAGCAGGTCGATCAGCGCAGCTTTGCGCAGCGAGCTGTAGCCCGTGAGTCCGAGTTCGCGCGCTCGCGCGCGCAACTCGGGCACGGTGCGATCGTCGTAGTCGTCGGCGGTTCCGCCTCGTCGCCCGACGGCGGAGCGGCCGTCGCGCGCGGCGGCATTGGCGATGCGGGCAGCCTTCTCTGCCGAGGCCCCGGCGTGGCGCAGTGCGTCGTAGAGCTCTCGGTCTTTCACGCTGTCTTGACGTGCGCGTGGCATGGAGTGCTTCCTTCCCTCTGGTGACGACTCGAATCTAGAAGCCCGGGGGCAGCGCACAGAGGGCTTGACACGGGCACCGCTCAACGTCAACCCCCTGCCGGCGATCGCATCGCACTGCGACGGTAGTGGGGAGAGTCCCCACACCGAGCACCCACTATCGCGACCGGAGCATCATGACCGACACACACTTGAAGGATCCGCGCATGACGACGCGCGACGACCCCTCGGCGCAGCAGCAAGCGACGCAGCCAGGACTCACCGATGCCATGACGCCGACGCCCGACCATGGCGAAGACGACTACGTCGGAAGCGCTCGACTGACGGGTCGGAGGGCGCTCATCACGGGTGGTGACTCGGGCATCGGTCGAGCTGTGGCGATCGCCTTCGCACGGGAAGGTGCCGATGTGGCATTCACTTACCTCGCACCCGAGTCGGACGACGCCGAATCGACAGCCGAGCTCGTGCGCGCCGCTGGTCGCGCGGCCTTGCCACTCGAGGGCGACTTGCGGCACCAAGGTTTCGCCGAGCGCATCGTCGACACGACGATTGACGCTTTCGGGGGCCTCGACCTCCTCGTGCTCAACGCGGCGTACCAGCGAGATCGCCCGACGCTCGAAGATGTCTCGCGCGAAGAGCTGCTGAGGGTTCTCGAGACGAACCTCGTGTCGCTCGTCGCGACGGCGCGCACGGCGTCGCCGCATCTGCAGCCCGGCTCGAGCGTCATCGTGACGAGTTCGATTCAAGCCTTCAACCCCTCACCGAACCTCGTTGATTACGCGATGACGAAGGCCGCGCAGGTCGCGTTCGTGCGAGCCATGGCAGAGCAGTGGGGACCTCGAGGTATTCGCGTCAATGCCGTCGCACCCGGTCCAATCTGGACACCCCTCATCCCTGCGACGGGATGGAGCGATGACAAGGTCGAGAGCTTCGGACACGACACTCCGCTCGGGCGACCCGCGCAGCCGGCCGAAGTCGCGGGGGCCTATGTGTATCTCGCCTCGGACGCCGCGAGCTACGTGTCGGGCGCGGTGGTGCCGGTCACAGGCGGCAAGCACCTGTAGGGGAGCGGCGTCGCGGGTGCAGCGGACTCTCGCTGAAGTTTCCACAGCGTTTTCTCAGCGTGCTCCAACAAAGACGGCCCGACAGCGCAGGCCGGCCCCGTAGGGTTTCGAACCATGCACAGTGATCATCGCTCACGCCCGAACGGAGGTGCGGGGTCGGCGAACGACCCCGCGCATAGACAGATCTGGCCGCCTCTGACCCGTCTTTGGGTCCGGGCGGCAGAGTGCTCGGGCGGTGACCGATGATCGAGGTGCTGCTCACCCTCGTGCTCGGCATCGTGCTGATTCTCGTGATCATCGCCGCCAATGGTTTCTTCGTCGCGCAAGAGTTCGCCTACATGTCGGTCGACCGGGTGCGGCTCGCGGCGCGCGCTGAGGCGGGCGATCGCCCCTCGCGTCGAGCCCTCACCATCACTCGCCGCACCTCGTTCATGCTCTCGGGCGCGCAGCTCGGCATCACCGTCACGGGACTGCTCGTGGGCTACGTGGCCGAACCGCTCGTGGGTGCGAGCCTCGGCGTGCTGCTGGGCGGGGTCGGTGTGCCCGCAGCGGTGAGTGTCACGGTCGGCACGGTGCTGGCCCTCGGCGCCGCCACGATCGTGCAGATGATCTTCGGTGAGTTGTATCCGAAGAACCTCGCCATCGCCGCTCCCGAACCGCTCGCGCGAGCGCTCGCGCGCCCCACTCGCATCTACCTCGTGCTCTTCGGATGGCTGGTGTCGGTCTTCGACGCCTCCTCCAACGCCTTTCTGCGACTGCTGCGCATCGAGCCCGTGCACGACGTCGACGTCAGCGCTACGGCCGATGATCTGCAACGCATTGTTGCCGTCTCGCGTGAGAGCGGCGACCTGCCCGACGAGTTGTCGATCATGCTCGACCGCATTCTCGACTTTCCGCAGCAAGACGTCGAGCACGCCATGATTCCGCGAGCGCACGTCGACGTCGTGCGTCCCGACGCGACCATCGACGACGTTCGCCGCCTCATGGCGACCGCGCACACGCGATACCCGGTGATCGATGACGAGGATGCCCCCATCGGCGTTGTCCACATGACCGACTTGCTCGACCCGGCGCTCGATGGCGCGCAGCCGGTCGAGTCGATCATGCGACCCGCGGCGATTGTTCCTGCCGTCATGTCACTCCCGGATGCTCTTGCGGAACTCACGCGCAATCGCAACCAGCTCGCCTGCGTCATCGACGAGTACGGCGGCTTCACGGGCGTCGTCACGCTCGAAGACCTTGCCGAAGAGGTCGTCGGCGAGATCACCGACGAGCACGACGATGACGAAGCACCGATGGTGTGGCCGGATGGCGACGGCGTCTGGCTCTTGGGAGGCGACGTGCATCTCGACGAGCTCGAGCGTGCCCTGGGGCACGCACTGCCCGAGACCGAGTCGGAGACCGTCGCTGGGCTGCTCATCGAGCAGCGCGGCGCGCTGCCGGCGCGCGGCGACACCCTCGAGGTGGCGCTTCCGGTCGATGCCGGGGATCTCATCGAGAGGCCGGGGCTCGAGCGCAGCATCCACGTCACGATTCTCGAGATCGAACGTCACGTGCCCAGTGAGGTGCGCGTCGAACTCGTCGAGCGCGAGACGGAGGTCGACCGATGAGTGACCCGATTCTTGTGACGATCGTGACCGTGGCGCTCATCGTGCTGAGCGCCGTGTGCGTGGTCATGGAGTTCGCCTTGCTCGCGGCTCGCCGCCACCGCATCGAAGAGCTCGCCGAGACAAGCTCGTCCGCGCGAGCCGCGCTGCGCAGCATGAACGAGCTGACCCTCATGCTCGCCGGCGCCCAGCTGGGCATCACGGCCTGCACCTTTGCACTCGGCGCGATCACCAAGCCCGCCATCGACGCCTGGCTCGGCCCTGTGTTGACCGGGTGGGGTGTGGCCGAGTGGCTCGCTGGGGGAGCGTCGTTTGCGATCTCGCTGCTCTTCGTGACCTTCCTGCACCTTGTCATCGGTGAAATGGCGCCCAAGTCGTGGGCGATCGCGCACCCCGAGCGCTCGGCGATGCTCATCGGTCCGATCGCGCAGGCCTACTTGTGGCCGCTGCGTCCGCTGCTGCGCTGGATCAACGGCATCGCCAACCGACTCGTTGCCGCGAGCGGCGTGACTCCTGCCGATCGCGCCGCTGCCGGCGGGCTCGACGTCGAGTCGATTCGCCAACTCGTCGAGCACTCGGCCGAACGCGGCACGCTCGATCCGGCGCTTGAACGCCAGGTCGGCGCCATTCTCGACCTGGGTCGCACGCCCATCGAGCAGTTGCTCGCTCCCGGGGTGACCCCCACGAGCGTGGCCGCCGACTCGACGGCCAGCGACGTGCTGCGCGTGGCTCGCGAGTCTGGCCATTTGCGCCTCATCGTTGTCAGCGACCCGCGGCAGACTCCGCACGTCGTGCACGCGCGCGACGCGCTGCTCGAGCCCAGCGACCGACCGACGAGCGAGCTCAGTCGCGCAGCCTTCACTATCGTCGCGGGTACCCCCGTGTTCGAAGTGCTTGCCCGACTGCGCGCCGCGAGCGAGCAGCTCGCCGTCGTGCTCGATGGCGAGCGGGTGCTTGGCGTCGTGACGCTCGAAGACATGCTGCGACGCGTGCTGCCGGTGAGCGCGAGGGCAACAGTGATGGGCAGCGACGGCTGAGTCAGCTCACAGTTCGAGGCGCATGACCACCCGACGCACGGTCGGGTGTGAGACCTCGGTGAAGCCTGCGGCGTGAAATGGCCCGACCGGGCCCACGTTGAGCTCGTCCCACACGACGTCGCGGCCGTGCGTGAGCATCGGGTAGCCCTCGATAGCGGCAGCCCCGCTCGCGCGAGCGTGCTCGACGGCTCCCTCGACGAGGGCGTAGGTCAGCCCACGGCCGCGGTAGCCCTTGCGCACGACCAGGCACGCGATCGCCCAGACACTCTCGTCGTCCTTGCGCTCTGACCTTCCCGCCCAGGGGACGGGAGAGCCCTTGATGCGCTCGAAGCTCGCGCGAGCATCCACCGCCGCCCAGCCGGCCGGCTCGTCGTCGAGGTACGCGACGATGCCCATGGTGCGGCCGTCGTCGGGTCGATCGCAGCCGACCTCGTCGCGCAAGATCGAACGGCGTTGCTCGACCGGCAGGTGCCACCACTCGCGATCACCGAGTCTTTGGCGCGTGCACTGACAGCGCGCGGCCTGGCCGGTGAGGATCGACTGCAGGTCAGCCCACGGTGCTCGGTTCGCGGGCACGATGCGCACGGTGTTCGGTGTGCGTGTCGGCGGCGTGGGGTCTGCCATGGCTGCAGGCTAGCGCGCCAGCGGCTGCTTGACATGGCACTATAAAGTGCTATAACGTTTCTCATCGCGGCCACCCGACCGCTTCTACCGCGGCACTGACGTGCCGCACCGACACCGCGGCGCGGCGCGCCGCTTTCCCGAGGAGTCACCATGCAGGTGCACGTCACCACCGACCCCGGCGTCGTGACCGCTGCCATCATCGGTCGGTTCGACGCCCACGGCATCGATCGTTTCGACCGCGAGGTCGTGGCGCTGATCGATGACGGACACGCGCACGTGATCATCGACCTTGCCGCGGTCGAGTTCATGGATTCGAGCGCGCTCGCCGGCCTCGTGCGAACACTCAAGGCCACGATGACCCACCGCGGGTCGATGACGCTCGTCGACGTGAGCGACGCAGCACGCATCATTCTTGAGCTCACGCGCCTCGATGCCGTCTTTCCGACCGCGCCATCGATCCCGGCCGCGCGCGCTCGAGTGCTCTCGGTGGCCTGAGCCGTGACTGTCATCGTTGAGAGGCCGGTCGCAACGCGCCGAGCGCCGACCGAGTGGATGCTGTCTCGTGGAGCCGTGCGTCGCCCGACGTACGACGTGCAGCATGCTGCCTCGGTTCAGCGAGCCCTCTCGACGACTGATCGCCTCGAGGTGGGGCCCGTGAGCGCGGCCTCTCGGTCGAACGGCCTGTTCGGTGCTGGTGGTGATTTTGTCGACCTCATCGCGTGCGACGGGCGCCTGCTGGCCGTCGTGGGCGACGTGTCGGGCAAGGGCGTCGCAGCGTCTCTCGTCGCGGCCGTCGTGCTGTCGAGCGTTCAGCATCACGTGGCGCTGCTGGGGGCTCGCCCGGGTGCGCTGCTCGCCGCAGTCGACAACTCGGTCTGCGCCATGCTCGACCGCACCGGGGCCCTCGTGACCATGGCGATTGCGGTCGTCGAGCCCGAGGCTCGAACCGTGCGACTGGCGTCGGCAGGCCACCATCCCGTGATGCTCGCGACGACATCGGCCGTGAGCCGGCTCGGTCCGACCTGCCCTCCGCTGGGGGCCGCGATGGCGTGCCGCAGCGAACTCACTGAGAGCTTCGAGCGCTCTGCGTCACTCGTGATCGTGAGTGATGGCATCACCGAGCAGCCCAATCTGGCGGGGGAGGAGTTCGGGCTGGCCCGACTGGGGCGTCTTGCTGACGCCTCACGGTTCTGCAGCCCCGACGAGGCGATCGAGCAGGTGCTCGCGGGCGTCGAGGCTCACGCGGGCGTCGTCGATGCTGTCGACGATCGCGCGATCGTGATCGTGAGGTCAGAAGAATGACCTCGAGAACCCACGACTTCCTCGTTGACGGTGGGCTCGACTTCTCGGTGCTCGACGCTCGACTGAGCGCCTTGCTCGCCGGCGCCGCGCCGTGGCTCGACGCCGACGGCGCCCGGCGAACCCGACTGGGCTTGCATGAGCTTCTCGTCAACATTCGCCAGCACGCCTACAGCGGTGCATCGGGTCCGATCAGCGTGGGCATGACCGTGTCGGTCGGCGGCCTGACGGTGATGGTCACCGACTGGGGCTCTGTGCTCACCGAGGTGCCGAGACGCGCACTCCCCACCCTGTCTGAGCGCGGCGGTTACGGGCTCGGCATCATCGATCACGTGTTCAGCGAGGTCGAGTATCGACGCTCGTCAGGGCGCAATGAGTGGGTGCTCGCCGTGCACGCCGCGGATGTGACTCCGCGATGACCCCCCTAGACCTCGCGCGACCTTCGGTGGCGCGGGCCCGTGAGGTGCGTACCGCGCGCCTCATCGTCCACGTCGTATCCGCGGTCTACGTGCTGGTCGCGTTGGTGATTTTTCGTGAGGTGCTCGTCGCGATTCCGGCTGTGCTCCGCGGCGATTCAGTGATCGTCGGGGACGAGCTCGTGCCGTTCTTCAACGTCAACAGCCAATTGCTCGAGCAAGCAGCAGGCGAGTTCAATCAGCTCACCCACGGCTATGAGTTTCGAGTGCGGTATTCGTTTCTCACGACGTGGTTGCGGCACTACCAAGTGCTTCCCTTCGCGATTCTCCTCGTCATTCCGGCGATCGTCATCGCCGCGTACCGCACTGTCGTGTGGTTCATCACCGATGTGTTCCGCATGCTCTCGCCGGTGACGGTGGCCCTCGGCGCAGCCTTGCCTGTGGGCCTGATCTATGCGATCACGTTGTACGCCAAGATCACGCACTTCTACACCCTCGCGCTCGGCCTGGCGATGGTCACCATCTCAGTGCTGCTCATGCTGCACGCCCTGCTTTTCTCGAGACGCGGCTGGGTACGCCGCGCCGTGATCGCCTCAGTTGTCACCCTGCTCAACCCCGCGGTGCACTACTTGGTGCTGTTCGGAGTCTTCATCGCTGTCGCGGGCGTGACGCTGCTGCTCGGTGAACTTGCGGCCTGGATTCGCTCGGGTGGCCCGAGCCGCATCGTGCTGTGGGTGTCGGGGATGCCGAATCGCGTGCGTTCGTTCATGGGGTGGATGAGACACCCGTCGAGACCGCATCGACCTTGGCGACGCCTACGCATCCGACTGCAGCGCGCAGGCCAGACGACTCTCGGTCGCGGTGTTGTCGCCGTCGCGATCTTCGTTGTCGTGACGCTGATTCCGTATGTGCTGTTCGTGAACTTCGTGGCGTTGCGCGGGGTCGAGAACCTGTCAGAGACCGTACCGGGCGACTACTACTTCATCCGTGATGCCTCCGTCTCGTGGCTCCACGTTCTCAGTTGGGATCTCGCGGGCATCATGGACAAGATCCTCTACGGCGATTACCTCGCGAAGGTGCCGCGCGTCAGCAACCTCGCGTACTCGCTGCTTTTCATTGCGCCGTTCGTCGTGCCGCGCATCCGTCGCTCGCTGCTCGTGACGCGCGCGCACCGCCAGCTTTTCGGCGTTCTCGCGGTGGTCTCGGTGTTCGCGGTCTGGGCGACCATCGGCTACGCCGAGCCGCAGTGGTTTCCGAGCTTTCACCGCACCCTCGCGGCAGTCACGCGCACGCTCGCCGCTCAAGAGGGGCCGCTCGGATCCCTGGCGCTCGACGTCTCGTCGTCGATCGTGCAGGTACTGCGGTTTCCGCATCGCTTTCAACTGCTGCTCTTCGTGTTCGCCCCGCTCGTCATGTCGCTGACGATCGCCTGGACGATCGACGCGCTGCTGAACCGGTGGATGCGCCGGCGCGACGCTTCTGCCGTCATCGAGGCGTCGATCGCAGCGAACACGGCGGTCGTGCGCACGCACGACGCTGGTCGCCGTCGCCGCGACGATCTCGTGCTGCGCGCCGCAGCCGTTGTCGCCGTGGCTACCGTGTTTTTCGCGCCCCTGCTCTCGAACGAGAACTATCGGCAGGTGCTCTTCTCGGGCGATTTCGGTACCTTCCTGGCGGCGTATCCCGTCGACGATCTGGACGAACTCAAGAGCGCTCTCTTTGAACTCGACGAAGGCAAGACTGTGGTGCTGCCGCCGACCGAGACCGCCAAGCTCGTGACTGACGACAACGGCGTCGACCACAAATTCATCGACAAGTTCTTCATCTACTACCTCGACCTGCCGAGCTACTACTACGGGCTCACGGGCGACAGCTACAACAAGTTCGAGTTCTTTCTGCTGTTGCGAGGCCTCTACTACCAGCAGGACTGGTGGATCAACGTGGCGCGCGATATCGACCTGCGCTACATGGTCGTCAACAAGAAGCTGCGGGACAACCGCGGCGTCGGCGCGGAGTACCTGCCCGACGTCGAGACCTTCATCGGACCGGCGATGGAGCGCCAAGAGGCCATGGGCTTCGTCAAGCAGCGCTTCGAGAACGACAGCTACGTGCTGTACGAACTGGTCGATCGCGCGCCGGATGATCGCCCCACCTTGCTCGTCGACTCGAGCTGGAGCGACTACCTCGCCCTCGTCTGGAACCGGCTCGAACTCACGCGCTGCTACGACCTTGAGTACCTTCCGTTTGCCGAGCCCGAGGTCATCGAGGGTGTCGCCGGAGAGGAGCCGGCCCTCGTCTACGCCGGTGATTCACCCGAGACGGCTCTCGACCTGTGGACTCTGCAGCATCGAGAGTCGTTCTTCACGCCATCGCCCAAGATGTTTCCCTTCGACAGCGACATCGTGGCCTCGAGCTACTACCTCTCGCCCATGTTCCGCGCCTTCTTGATGTTCTCGACGACCAAGTGGAACCGCACCGAGATGATCACGCCAGGCGTCTTCGGCACGCTCAATGGCTCGTTCGTCGCCGTGCCGCGCGCAACACGGTTGACGATTCAGGTGACGGTGCCCGCCGACGGTCGATACCGCGTGCTGCTACGGGGGGCGGCCACGGGCAACGCGCTCACGGTCACCTCGCCCACGCTCGACGTGGTGCGATCGGTCGAGCTTCAGCCCACGGCGGGTGCTGTCGACTTCTTCACTCGAGACACCGTGTACACCAGCGATCGCGTGCCGGAGAGCGTCGCCGACCTCTCGGTGGCCGAACTCAATGAGCGACTCGACTCCGATCTCGTCGCCGTGAACTCGCGCAACGAGTACCACGACCTCGGTGTGCTCGACGTTTCTGCGGGGAGCCACAGCTTGCGGTTCGACAAGCTCGACGGCAACCCCTTGCTCGTTGAAGGAGTCGTGCTCGTGCCCGACGTCGAGTACACCGCGCTGGCAGAGGTCGGCTCGTCAACGATCATCACCGATGTCGCACAGCTGGAGTGCGGCACGACGTACGACGTGTTCGGTCCCGACAGCGAAGGCTACGTCGATCCTGCCGCCAACGAGGCGCACGCCGACCTGACCCAGGAAGAGTTGTTGAACCTCGCTGCCGCGGGAGTGGATCAACTCGAGCCTGACGACACCGGCGGCCTCGGCGCCGACTGGCTCGTGCTCGTGCTCGGAGCCCTGCTCTTGATCGCGGCGACCCTTACCGTGCGATCGCGTACTCGACCGCGTCAGACCACCCTGACGACCACTTCAGCCGATCCCGAACGAGGAACCGCTCATGACTGACCCCCGCGTGCCCGACCGTCCTACCCGCATTGTTCTGCTCGGCACGCACGGGCAGTACAACCTGGGCGATGAGTTGCTGCTGGCCACCTTCTTGCTGCAGCTCGGCGCGCAGCACGAGTACGTCGTCAACACCTACGACCCGGTAGACACGGCATTGCGGCTCGACGGCACCTCTCGAGTCGAGCTGATCGATACGGCGGGCGACAGGTTGCCGCTGCTGCGCCATCTGCGCCGAGCTGATGCTGTCGTGTTCGCCGGCGGCAGCATTCTGAAAGAGCTGTCGGCGGCCACGGGCCGCCCTCGCTATGCAACCCTCCTCATGATTCTCGCTGTCGTCACGGCCACGCGGTGGATGGGTCGCGCGCCCATCGCCATGCTCAACATCGGGATCGGGCCCATCCGCACTCGGCGCGGCCGTCGGCTCGCGGCGCTCATTCTGCGTCAGGTGACGCTCGTGACCGTGCGAGACGCCGCATCGGCGCAGCTCTCCGAGCGCATCGGTGTGGGTCGCTCTGTCGTGAGTTCGACCGACGCGGTCTTCTCCGTCGAGCCGGAGTGGCTGCGGGGGGCAGTCGCTCAGCCCGCGGTCGAGAACGGCGCACTGCGCATCGGGCTGAGTCTCAATCACGACATCGACACGCCGGAGACCTGGGAGCACGTCGTCGAGACTTTGGCCTTGGCGGTGCGGGAGCTCGCCGCCGAACGCAGCATCGAGGTGCACGGGCTGCCCATGCAGTCGCGCGGCAAGGCCTACGACGACGCCACCGTGCTGCGTGACTTCGCCGAGCGCATCGCCCCCGTGCCGTTCATCGAGCATCGCCCGGATGCGATCGCCGAGGTGGCACGCATCATTGAGCACTGCGATCTCGTGGTTGCCGAGCGCCTCCACGCCATCATCACGAGTGCCAAGCTCGGCGTGCCCGTCATTCCCCTCGCCTACGACGTGAAAGTGCGGCAGATCGCCAGCGCGCTCGAGCTCGACGACGTGAGCATCGATCTCGGTGCACCTTTCACGGCGGCTCAGGTGCGCGAGACGATCACGCGCGTGGCCAACGACAGGCGCCATGCCAGGGCAGCGCTCGAGCGCGCGGTCGAACCGCTCACAGTGAGGGCGCGCGCGGGCTTCGATCTGGCCCGCACGTGGCTCGCGGGGGTGCGCGCATGACCGCCACGACACCTCGTCGCCCGAGCGCGCGCACCGTGGTCGCGGGCACTGCGCTCCTGTCGACCACGATGCTGGCGGTGAGCGCGGCCAATTACGCGCTCAACTTTGCCCTCGCCCGACTGCTCGAGCCTGCGGCGTTCGGTGACGCTTCGCTCGCCATCACGATCGTGCTCGCGGCAGCTGTCATCGCGGCCACCTTGCAACTCGTCGCCTCGAAGTCGGTCGCCGCTGACCCCGCGTCGATCGAAGCGGTGCGTCGCACTCTCGTGCGCGGTGCTCTCGGTGCCGGCGCGCTCGCAGTGCTCGTGCTCGGCGGTGGGGCGTGGCACTTCGCTGACGCCGTGAACGTGGCCAACCCGTGGATGCTCGTCATCGTGTCTCTCGGACTCCCGGTCTATTTCGTGCAGGCGGTGCACCGCGGCGCGCTGCAAGGTCAGCTGCGGTTCGGGCGACTCGCGCTGAGCTACGGGGTCGAGGCAGGCGTGCGAGTCGTCGTGGTGCTCGCGCTCGTCGCCGCGGGGCTCGGCGTGATCGGCGCATCCGTCGGCATCTTTCTCTCGTTTCTTGCCTCGGCGGCGATCGCCCGTGCACGGGGCCAGCGCCAGGCCCGATCGCCCCGCCCCGAGGGTCTGCCGTGGTCGGTCGTGCGTCCGGCCGTCATCGCGGCGATGGTGCTGCTGCTGGGTCAGACCCTGCTCAACAATGCCGACCTCATCATCGCGAAGGCCGTGCTCGATGCCCAGGTCGCGGGAGTCTATGCCGCGGCGGCGGTGCTCGGTCGGTCGGTGTTCTTCGTCTCGTGGTCGGTCGTGCACGTCGTCTTTCCGGTGATCGCCTCGGGATCGAGCACTCCATCGCATCGTCGCAGGGCGTTCGTGACTGCAGTCGCGATCATCGCCAGCGTCGGGGGAGGGGCCGTCGGGGTGGCGTTGCTCGAGGGCAACGCGCTCGTGCGCGCGCTGTTCGGCAACAACTACGCGGCCGCAGGGCACCTGCTCGTGCCGTACCTCGTGGCCACCTCGCTCTTCGCTATCGCGAACCTCGTCGCTGCCGCCGACCTGGCGAGGGCCCGGCTCGCGGGGCCCATCGTGCTCATGGTGGGGGCTGTCGTGCAAACTGCTGCGCTCGGGCTGTGGGCCCGCAGCCCCGAAGCCCTCGCGCAAGGTCAAGTGGTCGGCACCGCGGCCATCCTCACAGCGATGATGACGCTGGCCCTCGCCCGGCGCGCTCGACGGCGTGCCGATCGACCTCTTGACTAGACAATATAAAGTGCTATAGAGTTATGCGACCCGGAGGGTACTTTGACCAACACACCCGAATCGGCCTACGCGGCCTATGCGGCCTGGCGCGATATCGCACAGACTGGCCCGATCGATCTGAGCATCGTCATCCCGGCCTACAACGAACAATCGCGCATCGTGCCGACCATCGGCGCCTTCGCCGCGCACCTTGCACTCTCTTCCCTGACCTGGGAGCTCATCGTGTCGGATGACGGCTCTCGTGACGCCACGCGCGCGCTCATCGACGTACTCGACCATGCCAACGTACGAGTCGTCGAAGCGCCCGCGAACGAGGGAAAGGGGTCGGCGGTGAAGCGTGGATTCGCTGTCGCACGCGGGCGAATGGTGCTTTTCGCCGACGCCGACAATGCGACGCCAGCCGATCAGCTCGACGGCCTCATCGCCCGCATTGAGGCAGGCGCCGATGTGGCGATCGGCTCGCGGGCGGTCGTCGGGGCCGATGTCGCGAATCGCACTCTCGTGCGTCGTACGCTCACGGCAGGGCTGCGGGCGCTGGTTCGTGTCGGTCTCGGCATCGGAGTCGCCGACACTCAGTGCGGCTTCAAACTGTTCACGGCTGAGGCGGCACATCGCATCAGCACCGCGCAGACCGTCGATGGCTTCTCGTTCGATCTCGAGATGCTGCATCTCGCCGAGAGATTCGGCTACGTCATCGCGGAGGTGCCGGTGCGCTGGTTCGACGCCCCGGGCTCGACAGTGCACCCGAGTCGCGAAGCAGTGCGCTTCGTGTTGTCGATCGTGCGTATTCGTTTCCGCAGTCTGAACGGAGCGTACCGCCATGCGTGAGACGACCATTGCGGTCGTGACGGCGTTGAGTCCGAGTGGCACGACGCTCGCCGAGTACGGCTTGCACCTGCTGGCGTCGCTCGGACGCAAGACCGGCGTGCGCGTCGTCGCGCTCGTCGAAGATCTCCCTCTCGATTACCCGTCCATCGACGGAGTCGAGCTTCGTCGTGCCTGGCGATTCAACGCTCTCACAACCCCCGTGAGACTCGCCCGCGAGGCTCGCGCGATGGGTGCCGACATCGTCATCATCAATGCGCACTTCGGCAGTTTCGGTGCCTCGCGGGTCTCAGCCGCGCTGGGATTGCTCACGCCCCTCGCCTTAAGGAGTGCTGGCGTGCCCGTGATTACGCTCATGCACAACATCGTCGAGACGGTCGACCTCGCTGCGGCGGGCTTTCGATCGTCACGACCGACCGAGGCGGTGCTGCGCGCAATCGGCACGTTGCTCACCTGGCTGGTGCTGCGGTCGACCCTCGTGACCACGACGATGCCTCGCTATGTCGAGGTGTTGCGCTCGAAGTACGGGGCGTTGAACGTCGCGCTGACTCCCCACGGCGCCTTTGGTGCACCCGTGGCGCCCGCTCACGGTGGCAATGCTGAACACGTTGTCATGACGTTCGGCAAGTTCGGCACCTACAAGAAGGTCGAGTCGCTCATCGAGGCAGTGCGCTTGTTGCGGAGACCTGGCCTCACGCTCGTCATCGCGGGCACCGATAGCCCCAACACTCCCGGTTACCTCGCGCGGGTCGAAGAAGAGCTCGGAGGTGACGACGTGCTTTTCATCGGCTACGTGCCAGAAGAATCCGTCGAGCGCACCTTCCGCGGGGCCACGGTGACGGTGTTTCCCTATACCGCCACGACGGGCAGCTCCGGGGTGTTGCATCAGGCGGGGGCGTTCGGATGCCCTCCCATCCTTCCGCGACTCGGCGACCTCGAAGATCTCATTGTCGACGAGGGCTACACGGGCGCGTTCTTCGAGCCCCACGACACCGCTGATCTCGCTCGAGCGATCGCCGCCCTCCTCGACGACCCTGAGCAAAGAGCGCGCATTGCAGCGACCAATCACACGGCCGCCATGGGTCTGTCGCTCGACGAAGTGACCGATTGGTATCTCTTGCACATCGGTGCCATCGTTCACGGCTCACCGACAGCCCTTCTGCATGGGGAAGCCTGCGATTCGGTGGAGCAGCTAGTTCATAAAGTTTTGTAGAGTGGGAATCATGCTTCCCACCACTGACCTGGTATCTCGCATCCGAGCGGCCAATGGCGACACTCAGGAAGGTTTGGCTCGTCGGCTGGGCGTGTCGTACCCCACCATCAACGCGTGGGAGCGCGGTCGCAGCGAGCCGACTCCGCGACATCGCCGCACTCTCGAAGAACTCGCCGCCGAGCTCGATATCGTGCATGAGTTGGTCGTGCTGGTGATCGATGATGATCCCGTGACCGCTGAGCTGGTGCGGGCAGCGGCGACCGATCTCGACGCAGCGGTCTCGGTCGAGTCGGCGCTGGACGGGTGGGAGGGGCTCGTGAAATGCGGCTCCTTGCAACCGAGCTTGCTCTTCCTTGACATCATGATGCCCGGCATCGATGGCCTCGAGGTTGCGCGACGACTGCCATCGGTGGAGGGCCTCGGAGAGCTTCGTGTGGTGTTCGTCACTGCGTC
Organism: Actinomycetota bacterium; assembly: GCA_005777405.1. Lineage (GTDB taxonomy): Bacteria > Actinomycetota > Actinomycetes > Actinomycetales > Microbacteriaceae > Microcella. Next base: position 2,269 of record SXMH01000166.1, on the reverse strand, counting down.
TCAGAGCCCTGACGTTCTCTCTCGAGCCGCCGCGCTGGGCAACGCCGTCATCGCCAAGCCGCTTGAACTCGACACACTCACGTCTGTCATCGCCCAGTCGCTGTCGGAGGTCTCAGCGCGGTGACCGGGCTGCGACCGGAGGTGCTGGGCGAGCTCGTCGCCGGATTGCCCGCCGCCGTGTATCGCACCACGTCCGAAGGCCGTTTCGTCGCGGGCAATCGAGCGCTCGTCAAACTTCTGGGTGCGACATCGTTCGACGAGCTCGCTGCCCTCGACGTTCGCAGCATCTACGCCGATCCTGCACGACGAGACTGGCTCGTACAGCGAGCGGAAGCGGGAATGGAGATTCCCGTCGAGGACCTCGAGCTCCACTGTCTCGACGGCTCGACGAGGTGGGTGCGCGTGTCGTCTCATGCTGTGCGCGAAGAAGATGGATCTGTCGCCTACTTCGAGGGCGTCATGGAGGACGTCAGCTCGTTGCACGCCGTCGACGCTCGATTGCAACAGTCGAACGCTCTACTCGATTCGCTCACGCGCATGCAAGATCGTTACCTGGCCGGCGTCGACCTGGGGGAGCTGTTCGACGGGTTGCTCGATGAGCTCTTGCGCACGACTCGCAGCGAGTACGGCTTCATCGCGCAGCTGCTGCACGATGACGACGGCCCCTTCCTGCGCACGTGGGCGATGTCTGACATCTCATGGAACGATGTGACCCGCGCCATGTATGCCGAACACGGTCCTCGCGGTATGGAGTTTCACAATCTCGACACGCTCTTCGGCCGCGTCATCACCGACGACGCGCCCGTCATTTCCAACAGCGTCTCGACCGACACGCGGGCCGCAGGACGTCCACACGGTCATCCACCTCTCACCACGTTCTTCGGTCTCCCTATTCGCAAGGGCGGCGAAGTCATGGGAATGCTCGCGCTCGCGAATCGCGAAGGCGGATTCGATGACGAGCTGGTGCACTTCTTGGCCCCGCTCGCATCGACGGTCGGAAGCCTGATCGAGGCAGCCACCATCGAGCGTGAGCGGGTCAAGGCTCATGAGCGGAACAAACGACAGGAAGCACTGCATCGCTCGATCGTCGAACAGGCCGCCGACGCTATCGTGACGTTTCGCGACTTCGGCACGATCCTGTTCGCGAATCGTGCGGCGGCGCAGCTTGTGGGTCTGGAGGCCAGCGACATCGTCGGCACCCCGCTCCGCCGATTCATTCCACCTGAGCGGCTCCGGGAGACAGTAGAGCACTCTCTCCTCGCTCTTGAGCGCGGCGAGATTGTCGAGTTGCCGTTGCTGCGCGCCGACGGCGTTGTCCGGCCCATCGAGGCGACACTCGTGCACGGAGAGTACAACGACTCGAGTGTGACCACCCTCATTGCTCGTGACATCGCTGCGCGCAAAGAGATCGAGAAGGCTTTGATGTCGGCGAGAGACATCGCCCAGAGCGCTGCTCGCGCGAAGGACGAGTTGCTGTCGGGCATGAGCCACGAACTTCGAACTCCACTCAACGCTGTCATTGGGCTGTCGGCTGTGCTCCAACGCGGGACACACGGCAAACTCACCCCCAAGCAGCAGGGGTATCTGGAGCAGATCGAGTCAAGCGGGCGTCACCTCCTCGACGTGATCTCCACCATCCTCGACCTGGCGAAGGCAGAAGCCCATAAGCTGCAACCGGTCTTCGCCGACGTCGACCCGAATGAGATTGTCACCAGTGCTCTCGGCCTTGTGGGCGAGCTCGCCGCGGGCAAAGGTCTGACGGTGAGTGTGCATGTCGCCGACGACCTTCCGTTCGTGCACGTCGACGCGCTCCGAGCTCGACAGATCCTGCTTAACCTGCTCTCGAATGCGCTGAAGGTCACGCCGACGGGTGGCCGAATCGGAATCGAGGCTCTGCCGGCGAAGGGTGCCGTCGCCGTGACGGTATGGGATACGGGCATCGGCGTCGCGGCCGACGATCTTGAGCGCATCTTCGAGCCATTCGAGCAGGCCGACGCCTCGCTCTCGCGACGACATGACGGCACGGGTCTCGGGCTGGCCCTGAGCCGACGCCTCGCTGATCTTCTTGGCGGAGGGCTGACGGTGACGAGCGAGCTGGGTGCTGGCTCGCGCTTCACGGTGACGTTCCCCGCAGCGATCGAGAAGTCGTAGCGAGCGGCTTTGCCACTGGCAAGCGCCAGGGGTCTGGCGACGATCTGACGCCGATAGGCTTGATGCGTGTCCAAGGTCTTGACTTCCCTGCCCGTCGGCGAGCGCGTCGGCATCGCCT
>SXMH01000165.1 GCA_005777405.1 Actinomycetota bacterium | reverse complement strand
GCCGTTCGCCTTCGCCTCGCACTTCGCTCCGGATGCTCTGCACGACGCGCTCGATCGCTATCGCAGTCTCTTCACCCCGAGCGCCGAACTCGCTCGACCGCACGCCATGGTCGCGGTCAACGTGGTCGCCGCGGCCACGAGCGAGGCCGCAGCGACGCTGCTCGAGCGCGTGCAGCTCGAGCGCGTGCGACGCTTCTTGAGCCTCGGTCGGCCGGTCGAGCTCACCGAGGAGGAGGCAGCGTTGCTCGTCGACCATCCCGCGGGTCGTCAGGTGCTCGCCATGATGCGCGTGACCGCACACGGCGCCCCCGCCGACGTCGCGCAGCACTTGCGCAGCCTCGCCGAGCAGACCGGCGCAGATGAGCTCATCACCGTGCACTCCGCGACGACGGTCGCCGAACGCCTGCAGTCGCTGCGGCTCACCGCCGAAGCGTGGCAAAGGGCGACGGTGGCCGCCTGACTGCAGCCGCTAGCCGATCGCGCGACCGATGCGCACGGCGACTTCGGCGGCATCACCGAGCAGGGTGCGCACGGCCGTGACAATCGCGGCGCTCACGATCACGGGGTCGGCATCGCTCGCGAGGCCGACGGTGACGCGCACGCTCTGCGCACCGTCGACCTCGTGCACCTCGCTCATCGCGGCGTGCTCGGCATCGAGCAGCGCTCGCGCTCCACGCACGAAACCTGTCGGCGCATAGAGACGCACGACACCGGGCACTGCGCGCACGACCTCATCGACCGAGCGAGCTGCTTCGTCACTCATCATCCGACCTCTCCGATGGCTCTGCGGCTGCCGGGATCACCGGCAGGTGCACGTCGTCGACAGTGATGTCGATGCGGTCGACGCGCAGCGGCGTGCGGCGCTCGAGAGCGATCGAGACGGCCTCGCGCACTTCGTCGGCCACGAGCGCGATCGGCCGGTCGGCGAGCACGCTGAGCGTCACCGAGACCGTGAGCGCAGCATCCACGGTGTCTGCGGCAGTGACGTCGCCCTCGAGGCGCACGCGACCGACCAGGGCGCCGGGCACTGCGTCACCCGCGGCGCGAATGAGCTCGCGCACCGCTCCTTCGGTGATCGTCACACCGGCGCGCTCGTCGAGCGGGGGGAAAGGGATATCTTTGCCCGCCTTGAGCTCACCTGCGACGACGGTCATGACCCGGTCGAGCCAGCCGCTGGGCGCGGGGTTCTCACCGGCGTCTTCTTCCACGAGCTCGCGGCTCAGCGCGCCGAGGCGTTCGAGCGAGTCGAGCACGGCCTGGCATTCGGCATTGCCGTCGATAGCGCCGATCGCGGGCTGGCGTCCGCGGTCGAGATAGGCAGAGAGGTCGTCGAGGCTGTACCCCGACCCTCCGATGTCGTCATGCTGCATGGTCACCTCCACTCCTCCATGCGTTCGAGCACGAACTGGCGGGCGCGCGCGAGGCGCCCCCGCACCGTGCTCACGGGAATCTCGAGTTGCTCGGCGATCTCGTCATACGAGAGTGCGCCCACTTCTTTGCGCCACCACACTTCGCGCTGCTCCTCGGGCAACTCCGCGAGCACGGCGCGCAGTGCGCGCACGCGCGACGACGCCATCGCGCTCGCCTCGGGTCCCGCGTCGAGTGACGGCAGCTCGAGCGCCTCGATCGGCTCAGTGCGGCGCGCTGACCGCATTCGATCAGTCGCGGTGCGCGACACGATCGTGGCGAGCCACGAGCGAGCTTTCGACGGGTCAGCGAGCATGTCGAGCTTTTGCCACGCCGTGATGAGCGCTTCTTGCACGACGTCGTCGGCATCGGCATTCGACCTCAGCAGGCGCAGCGCGAAGGCACGCAAGAACGGACCGTGGCGACGCACGAGCGCTTCGAAGGCCCGGGCGTCACCGTCAGCTGCACGAGTGGCCAGCAGCGCATCGCTCGCGGTGTCGAGCGGCTCGCGCATCGCACGGCGTGGTTCCTCCTGTCGCTCTGCCTCAGGAGACGAGGAGCGTGGAGCGGGCATCCAGGTTCCTCTCGGTTTTTTGCCAGGTGATCGGCGTGACGAATGCCGACCCGCGAGCGTCTTACTTGCGAAACACACAGTAGGGCAGCCCCACCGTGGGGGTGCCCGATCGGAAGGAGATTCTCATGGCAACCTCGACCCAGCCCACGACCTCGGCCAAGGCCACCGCGGTGTCGACGCCCGCAACGGCCTCGGGCACGACGACGATCGTTGACCCGGTCGTCGCCAAGATCGCCGGCATCGCCGCTCGCGAGGTTCCCGGCGTCTACGCCCTCGGCGGCGGTGCGGCCCGCGTGCTCGGCACCATCCGCGACGCGATCGGCCAGGCCGACCTCGCGCAGGGTGTGCGCGTCGAAGTCGGCGAGACCCAGGTCGCCGCTGACGTCACTATCGTCGTCGAGTACCCGCAGCCGCTGCAGCAGGTCGCGGCGCAGGTGCGCCTCGCCGTGGCGAACGCCATCACCGAGCTCGTCGGCCTCGAGGTCGCCGAGATCAACGTGACGGTCACCGACGTGCACATTCCGGGTGAGTCGACCGAGGCCGACGCCGAGCCTCGCGTGCAGTAAGGCCGGCTGATGACCTTCGACTCGACCACTGATCGGGCGGCAGCTCGCCGCGCTCCGGGCACCAGCACGGTGCTCGGAGCAGCGGCGGGCGCCGTGCTCGCCTTCGCTGCCCTCTTCTTCGGATTCTGGGGCATGGTGCTCGTCGCCGCGCTCAGCGCTCTCGGCGCCCTCGTCGGTGCCGCGCTGAGCGGGCGCATCGACGTGCGCGCTGCCATCGACGCCGCGCGGGGGCGGCGCGTCGGATGACCTCCGCACCGCTCGCGCCGGGACGCACTGAGGTGCGCGCTCGCGCATACGAGCGACTCGCACGCGCCGTCGCCGCGCAGCACCTCGGGGTCGCCCCGAGTGCTGTGAGCGCGTCAGTGCACGATGCCGAGGGCCTGCTGGGCATTCGAGTGGATGCCCCGCTCGCCCTCCGCGGAGGCGCCCAGGGCAACTCCGTCTCGTCGACCGCCGCGGCGGTGCGCGAGCGCATCGCCCTCGACCTGACCGAACTCACGTCGGCAGAGCTCGCTCCGCTCGACGTGCGCGTCACGCGCGTCGAGGCGAGCGCGACGCGCGTGCCCGTGGCGGAGACATTGACCGCAACCGGGACAGCGACCACGGGCGCGACAGCGGGCGCGGCGGCTGACGCGACAGCGGGCGCGAGCACTCCGCGCATCGAGCGCACCCTCGCGCGCCGTTTCGTGCACCGCTCTCGCAGCACTGCGGTCTCGCTTGCTCTCCTGCCCGTCGTCGTGCTCGCCGTGTGGATCGCGACGGAGAGCACGCTGGCACTGCTGGGCGCGGCACCCCTGCTCGCCGACCCCAGCGCAGCGATCGAGGCACTCGTGTCGGTGTCGAGCGGAGCATCCGCCCCGATCGTGCTCGCCGCCGCCGGAGCGCTCGCCGCGCTGGGTGTCGCCGCATCAGTACTGGCACTCGCGCCCGGCAGACGAGACCGTCGCCGGGTGTCGAGCGGGCGGCACGTGATCATCGTCGACGATGCCGTGCTCGCCTCGGCTTTCTCGGCGCGCGCGGCACGCGCCGCGAGCATCGGTCGCGATCAGGTGCGCACGGCGCTCGGCCGACGCAGGGGCGAGGTCGCCGTCACCGCCACGAGTGGCTTCGCGGTCGACACCGCAACGGTGAGCACCGCGGTCGACGAGCTCGAAACAGCGCTCGCCCCCTCACCTCGACTGCGCCTCACTCCCACCATCGCATCGCACGGAAGGCTCGCCCGATGACTCGCAGCAACCGCACGCTGAACCGCGTGATCCTCGCGCTCGTGGGGCTTGTCGCCCTCGCGCTCTCGGTGGCGATCGCACTGCCCGCACTCAACGCGATCGGTGTGACCGTCACGACCATCGACCCCTTGGCGGCGGTCGCTTCGCTCGAGCTCGCGCAGCCGACCGCGCTCACGGTGATGCTGGCGGCGAGCGCCCTCATTGTGATCGGCGGCCTGGCGTGGATGCTGAGCCGCGGCCGCGGGCGCACCGCCGTGCTGCACACAGAGGCCGGTGTGCGCCTCGACGCCGCCGTGCTCGACGACCTGCTGCGTGCCGAACTCACGGCGGTGCGTTCCGTCTCCGCGAGTTCGGTGAGCGTGCACCGACTGCGCGGCGAGCGCGTGGCCGCAGCCCGACTGCGCGTCGTCCCCGGCGCTGAGCTCGACCGCGTGCGCGACGAGGTGACTGCCGCCGCCGACGCCGCGATCGCTCGACTCGGAGTGCCGGTGCCGCTCGTGCTGCACCTCGTGCGCGGGCGGTAGAGCATCCACCACAGACCACCCACACACCACCCACCCGGTACAGAGAAACCAGTACAGAGAGACCAGTAAAGAGAGAGAAAGGAGCCGTCATGGCATTCGCAGATGACGCACAGAACAAGGCCGACGAGCTGAAGGGCGCCGCCAAGCAGAAGGCTGGCGAGGTGACGGGAGACCGTCACCTGCAGGCCGAAGGCTTCGTCGAGAAGACCGCGGCCAAGGTCAAGCAGGCTGCGAGCGACGCCGCCGAGTCGGTGCGCGATGCCGCTGAGGCGTTGCGCGACAAGGTGAGCAACGACAACGACGGTGACAGCAACAAGAAGTAGCACCTGTCGACACGGCGAAGCCGGTGCATCGTGCGTCGCGCACGGTGCACCGGCTTCGCCGTACAGTGATCGCCATGATCCGCATTCTCATCCGTGCCGCCATCTACATCGGCACCGCAGCCCTCGCTCTGCTCATCGCCGCCTGGCTGCTGCCCGGGTTCGGCTTGAGCGTCTCGGTTTTCATCATCGCCGTGCTCGTGTTCGCCCTCGCGCAGAGCATTCTCACCCCCTTCGTCGTCAACATGGCCCGCAAGTACGCGCCCGCCGTGCTCGGCGGCATCGGGCTCGTGTCGACCTTCGTAGCGTTGCTCATCGCGAGCTTCTTTCCGGGCGGCATCACGCTCAGCGGCATCGACACCTGGGTGCTCGCGAGCCTCATCGTGTGGCTCGTGACCGCACTCGGCGGATGGCTGCTGCCGCTGCTGTTCCTGCGCGGCAAGCTCGCCGACCGGCCGAAGAGCTAGCACCGCGCGCTCGCTGCCACTCACCCTCCTCAGCGCGCTGCCTTTCACTCAACGGGCATAGACAACCCTCTCGACGGCCCCGGCCACGGAGTTCCTTCCACAACCGCGGAAGGACCTTCCACAACCGCGGATCTCGCATCGCACCCGGTCCGCCGTTGTGGAAGGAGGCTCCGCCGTTGTGGAAGGAGGCTCCGCGGTTGTGGAAGGTGCTTCCGCCGTTGTGGAAGGAGACTCCGCCGTTGTGGAAGGAGGCTCCGCGGTTGTGGAAGCACTGCTCATGGGCGGCCGGTCTCCGCGCGCCTACGAACAGCGCGCCGGGCACGTGCCTCTCGCGGGCACGCACCGCGCTCCGAGCGCGGTCACTGCTGGCAAACGGCGCGCATCCAGCGAAGCGACGTAGCGTCATCAGTGACGTGGCGGCCTCTCTCGCCGCCCTCTCCCGAAGGGACACCTGATGCGCAGCTCGAGCACTCCCGGTTTCGATCTCAGGGGAGCCGTCGACGGCCTCCGCGAAGCCTTCGCCCCTCGCATGGAAGCGATGTGGGGCGCGAGCGACGTGCGTAAGGGCATTCTCATCGCGCTGCACGGCGGGCCCAAGAACGGCCACGAGGTCATGCAGGCGATCGGCGCGCGCATGCCCGGCTCGCGCACGCCGAGCGCGGGTTCGATCTACCCGCTGCTGCAGCAGCTCACTGACGAAGGCCTCGTGACTGCCGAGCAGCACGACGAGCGCAAGGTCTACTCGCTCACCGACGCCGGCCGCGCCGCCGCTGACGAAGCCGCCGCTGAGCACGCCGCCCGCAGCGAGAACCGTTGGGAGCCGCGCCTGCCGAACTTCGGCAAGCAGTGGAACGAGCAGTCGTGGGGCGAGCACACCGCCGTGCCGAAGGCGGGCGCCAAGCTCGCGCAGGCCGCGGCCGTTGTCGCGCAAAGCGGCACCGTCGAGCAGCAAGAACGCGCCGCGCAGATTCTCGACGAGGCTCGCAAGCGCCTCTACGCCATCCTCGCCGAAGACTGACGGGCGTGGCCTCCGCCCCCGATCGCCAGGCCGAGCAGCCACCACCCGGTCGAGCACTGCGAGCTCGGTACCGCCGCATCATGCGCTTCGCGAGCCGCGCGCTCGTGCAGACCTGGTGGTTCGAGCTCGTGCTGCCCCGCTTCGGCCTCAGCGCACTCGCGGCGCGCAGCCGACTCAAGCGCGTGCAGAAACTCGCCCGGCTGTTTCACGACCTGGCCGCCGATCTCGGCGGACTCATGATCAAGGTCGGGCAGTTCATGTCATCACGACTCGATGTGCTGCCGCCCGAGATCACGCGAGAGCTCGAAGGCCTGCAAGACGAGGTGGCTCCCGAGCCGACCGCGAGCATCATTGCGCAGATCGAGCGCGAGTTGGGCATCCCGCTCGAGCGAGCCTTCGCGAGTTTCGAGACCACGCCCATCGCCGCGGCGTCGCTCGGCCAAGCGCATCGCGCGCGCCTCACCCCTGGCATCGCCGCCGACGTCGGCCTCGAGAACGTGGTCGTGAAGGTGCTGCGGCCCGGCATCGAAGACATCGTGGCGGTCGACCTCGCCGCACTGCGCCGCGTGGGCCGCTGGCTCTCGAAGGTGAGACTCGTCAACCGCCGAGCTGATGCGCCCGCGCTCGTCGAAGAGTTCGCCGCGACGAGCCTCGAAGAGATCGATTACGTGCGCGAGGCCGGCAACGCGGAGCGCTTCGCCAACGACTTCGCCGACGACCCTCGCGTCGCGGCTCCGCTCATCGTGTGGGAGCGCAGCGCTCGTCGCGTGCTCACGCTTGCTGATGTGACCGCCATCAAGGTGAGCGACGTCGCCGCCCTGCAGGCTGCCGGCCTCGACCCCAACGCCGTCGCCGCCGAACTCGCGCGCGCGACCTTCCAGCAGATCTTCGTCGCAGGATTCTTCCACGCCGACCCGCACCCGGGCAACATCTTCGTGACCCCGGCCGAGCCTGGTGCCGAGCACGACTTCACGCTCACCTTCATCGACTTCGGCATGATGGGCGAGATCAGCGACGAGCTGCGCGAAGGTCTGCAGCAGTTCATCTTCGCCGTCGTCGCGCGCGATGCTCGCGGCTGGGTTGCCGCCACGCAGCGTCTCGGCGTGCTGCTGCCCTCGGCCGACACCGTCGAGCTCGAGCGCGCCGTCACCGCACTGTTCGACCGCTTCGGCGGCATGGGCGTCGCCGAGTTGCAGCGCATCGACCCGCGCGAGCTCGAAGCCTTCGCCCGGCAGTTCAGCGAAGTCATTCGCACGCTGCCGTTTCAGCTGCCCGAGAGCTTCCTGCTGCTCATCCGCACGATCTCACTCATCTCGGGCGTCACGAGCGCACTCAACCGCGACTTCAACATGTGGGACGCCGTCGACCCCTTTGCCCGCACCCTGCTCAACGGCGGCGGGCAGAGCACGCTGCGCAGCATCGGGCGCGAGGCGGTGTCGATCGCGTCGGCGCTCGCCCGCCTGCCGCAACGCGTGGATGCTCTCGCCACGCGCATCGACCGCGGCGAGCTCGCCGTGCGCAGCCCTGAAGTCGAGCAGCGACTGCGCGTGCTCGACGCGAGTCTGCGGCGCACGACCTCAGCGATCCTCTTCGCGGCGCTGCTCATCGGCGGCATCCTGCTGCGCTCGACCGACGAGGTGCTCGGCTGGGTGCTCATCGGGGCCTCAGCGCTGCCCCTCGTGCACGTGCTCGCGCCGTGGCGGATGCGGTAAGCGCAGACCACCCCGTCAGCCCCGAGAAACCGGGCTTTCGCGCGCGACTCTGAGAAAGACCTGGGAGTGCTACGTTGTGCACGTGAAGACTTCTCGCCCCGTCCTCGGCGTCTCCGCTGGCCTCATCGTTGCCGCATCGGCGCTGGTCGCGACCGCTCCGGCGCACGCGGCGCCGCCCGCGATTGACGGCGATGGAGTCGTGACGATCGGTGACGCCAAGTGGCAGTTCGACGAGTACGGCCTTGCCTACGGCTGGGATGCCGCTGACGTGTACGACCCAGACGGGTATCTCTACTACCCGAACGAGTTCTACGTCTACGACTACATCTATTGCGGCGACTCGTACCCGACCGGTTCCGTCGGTACCGCCGAAGCGAATGGCGACTTCACCTTTGAGTGCCCCGCGATCGAGTGGTCTGGCACCGGCCTCACTGCGCAGTTGACGTTCCGCATGTTCGCCCCGAGCGGCAACGGATACTTGCTGCGTCAGCTTGTGACCCTCACCAACGAGACTGACGCGGAGATCGACCTCACCGGATCGCTTTTCGCCTATAACTACGAGGGCTACACGGGCACGCAGGGCACATCCGGTTTCTTCACCTCGCTCGGCGCCGACACGCTTGCCGCCAACGACACGGGGTTCATCTCGGTAAACCCGTCGGGCGCGTCCGTCGTCGAGACCGAGATCTGGGCACCGAACGGTTCAGCTCCCGACAACGGCATCGTGGCCAATGATGACCCCGCGCACCTCTATGGCAGCGCCGACTCCATCTTCGCCCCCGGCGAGACGAAGTACTTCGTGACCTTCACGCACATGGTGATTCCTGCCACGGCAGACCCGGAGGGTGCTGAAGCCGCCTTCTCCATCGCTCTCGCGCAGATCGTCGAGTTCGCGTCGTTCTCGGGTCGACTCGTGACGGGGCTGCCGGAGGGTATCGACGTCGTTGCGTGGGGCACGGTGCCGACGGCTGAGGTTGAGACGCCGGAGCAGCCCGAAGAGCAACCCGAGCTCGCCGACACCGGCCTCGACCTCAGCGGCGAGCTTGCGTTGTTGATCTCGGCCTCGGCTGTCATTGCACTGCTCGGCGCACTCCTCGTGGCGAGTGCTCGACACGGCGCTCGACTCACCACCCGTTCACCGCGCTAGGCCTCGCGGGGCTACCCTGCCCCTGTGACCACCGCTGTGCACCTCAGTGCCGACGAGGCACGGCGCATCGCCGTGCGCGCCGCGTTGCTCGACGGCACCGCGACCGACAGCGCCCTCGACGATGTCGTTCGAGCTCTTGCGATGGTGCGCGTCGAACTGACGACGATCGTCATGCCCGCCGCCGATCACGTGCTCTACTCCCGGCTGGGTAATGCGGTGCGACCCGGCGACGCGGAGCGAGTGCTCGCACGTGGCGGTCTGTGGGAGCGCACGTGGATGCTGCGACCGCTCGAGCACCTTCCCCTCTTCACCGCAGGCTTTCGCACGTGGCTTGACCGGGCGGGTGCGCGAGGGTGGGTCGAGGCGAACGCCTACTTTCGGCAGAGCATCCTCGACCGCATCGGTGATGTCGGCCCACTGACGTCAGCCGATATTCCCGACGAAGCCGTGGCTCCGTGGCCGTCGACGGGGTGGACGAACGACCGCAACGTCACCCAGATGCTCGAACTGCTGCACGGTGCCGGAGAACTCGCGGTCGTGGGCCGGGCCGGCCGCTATCGCGTGTGGGATCTCGCCGAGAACGTGCTGCCGGCGGCACTGCTCGACCCCGCGGCCGAGGTGCCGCGCGAGCAGGCGGCACGGCTACGCAGTGAACATCTGCTCGCGGCGTGCGGCATCATGCGCGACAGCATCGCCGTGTCGCCGCAAGAATTGCACGGAGTCGTACCCGTGGGAGTGCCCGCCACAATCGAAGGCGTTGCCGGCCGCTGGCGCGTCGACCCCGCGCAGCTCGAGCCCGCCGCGAGCGATCGTGATCTGCCCGATCGCATCACGCTGCTCTCGCCCTTCGATCGCCTGCTCACCGACAAGCAGCGACAGTTGCGACTGTTCGAGTTCGACTACGGCATCGAGATGTACAAGCCCGAGCAACTGCGTCGGCGCGGCCCTTTCGCGCTGCCGATTCTTCACGGCGATCGTCTCATCGGGTCAGTGGATGCCCGTGCCGACCGCCGCGCCGGCTCCCTCGTGGTGCACGGCATCACCGCCGATACGCCCTTCAGCCCTGCCGTGCGCGATGCCGTCGACCTCGAACTCGAGCGCCTCGCACGATGGCTTCGGCTCGACCTCGTGCGCTAGCGTCGCGCCATGACCAAGTACCTCATCTCGTTTCCCAGCGGCGTCATGCAGGTGGCTGACGGCGAGTGGGATCAGGTCGTCGAAGAGTCGCACCAGGTCGTGCGCGACATGAAGGCCGCTGGCGTCTACGTCTTCGGCGGCGGCATCGACGAAGACGTCGAGCCCGTGGCAGTGGCCGCCGACGGTTCGATTGACGGGCCGCGCTATCAGGCGTTCGATCGCCTCGACGGCGGGCACACCGTCATCGAGGTGGCCACGCGCGACGAGGCGATCGAGTGGGCCCGACGGGTCGCCGTCGCCTGCCGTTGCCCGCAAGAGCTGCGGCAGTTCATGTTCGACGCCGAGAGTTAGGCGCAGTGAGCTGAGACCTCAGCGCACGCGCTCGACCGCCAACCACAACTCGGCCCGACCCGCCGACCAGTCGTCGGAGCTCTCGAGCACGCAGAGAATCTCCGGCGCCGGAACGACGGTGTAGGGGTTCGACGGAAACCAGTCGCCGTAGGCGTCGCGCCACAGTGCCTGCATTGCGCCGGTGAAGTCACTCGTAGCTTCGACCTCGAACACCACCCAGGTGTGCGCAGGCACCTCGAGAACGTCGAGATCCTCCGGCAGCTCGGCAGCGTCGCGCGTCGTCGCCACCCCGTGCCAATAGTCGAAAGGGCTGCCGTCGGCGCGATCGTCGGTGAATCCGGTCGACGCCGAGAACGGGCCCACGGGCAGACCGTCGCTCGCGAGGGGCTCGAGGCGAGCATCCAGCCCTTCGGGCAAAGAGCGCACGAAGGCGATCATGTCGGGATTCGGGCCCGAGTAAACGAGCGGAATGCGGGTGGTGGCTCCGACGATGCGGAACGGGTTGAGGGTCTCGATGCGGTGTCGCATGGTGGATGCTCCTTCCAAGGTCAGGTGAAACCGCAGTCGCGGCTGCGACCGCAGCGAGGCGCCGGGCACACGTGCTTGCTCGGGGGTGACGCCGTGCACGGCCCGGAACGCGCGGCTGAAGGCATCGGCCGAGCCGTAACCGAAGCGCACGGCGAGGTCGGCGAGCGCCGCCCCCTCGAGCACATCGGCCGCGGCGATCGACATGCGACGTCGGCGCACATACTCCGAGACGGGCATGCCCGCGAGGGTCGAGAACACTCGGCGAAAGTGGTATTCCGAGGTCAGCGTCATGCGGGCGAGGTCAGCGACGTCGATCTCGAGAGAGTCGTCGGGATCACTCAGTCGTGCGTCGATCGCGGTTATCGCGTCGTTCCAACGCTCCAGCATGGGCGGCCTCCTGTCGTGCTGCGGTGCTCCCAGCGTAGAAAGCGGCCCGCGCGCGGGGGCGACTTTCGATGCCCGCGATGATCGGGCTCTGTCGACCGCGCGCGACTCAACCGAGCAGTCGGGCGCAGTCGATGCAGAGGGCGGCAGCCGGAAGCGCATCCAAACGGGCGGGGTCGATGGTTCTTCCGCAGCGCTGGCACAGACCGTACTCTCCGCTCGCGACACGCTCGAGCGCAGCGTCGAGCCCTTCGAGCTCGCGCACCGCGTCGTCGAGCAGGCCCGACGATTGCGACCAGAGCTGCGACATCGTGGCGCCTTCGGGATCATGCTCATCGTCGTCAGAGTTCTCAGACCTGGCCTGGCGCACGGCCCCGAGCTCGGCGCGCAGCCGCTCGACCCGCGCGGCCGCTTCCGCGCGCCGCGCGGCGAGGGCGTCATTCGCCGAGTGCTCGCTCATGACCACAGTCTGACGGAGCGCTCGGACGGTTCGACGCCCATGACCCGGCGAGGGATGCTCGCTAGGGTTGCCCGCATGCCTTCCGTCGCTCGGCTCACCCTGTCTCTGTTGCTCGCTGCCGGGTTCGCCGGCGCCGTGCTCACTCCCGCCCTCGCGCCGAGCCCCGCCGCAGCAGCACCGCTCGCCTCCGACACGAGCGACTTCACCTTCGACTCGTTCGACGCTGACTACACCCTGAGTCGCGAGGCCGACGGCACCGCGACACTGCAGGTCGTCGAGACGATCGTCGCCCGCTTTCCTGACTTCGACCAGAATCGCGGCATCATCCGGGCGATTCCGAACGACTACGACGGGGTGCCACTCAACACGGTCGTGAGCGGGGTCGTCGACGAGAACGGCACCCCGGTGTACTTCGAAGCCGTCGACTCGGGCGAGTTCATCGAGCTTGCGCTCGGCACCGACGAGTTCGTACGCGGCGTGCAGACCTACGTCATCACCTACACGCACCAGAACGTGGTGCGCTCGTTCGACGACACCGCGGCCGACGAGTTCTACTGGGACGTCAACGGCACCGGCTGGGCCCAGCCCTTCGGTCGCGTGAGCGCAACGGTCACGGTCGACGACGAGGTCGCGCCCGAGCTCACGGGCAACGCGGCCTGCTACGTCGGCACGTTCGGCGACGAGACCGAGTGCCCCATCGAGCAGACGCAGAACACCTTCACGGCGAGCGCCACCGATCTTGCCCCGGAAGAGACGCTCACGGTCGCGATCGGCTTCGCCCCCGACACCTTCCTGACCCCTGAGCCCGTGCTGCCGCCCGAGCCCGGCCCCACTCCTCTGTGGCTGCATGTGCTCTCGGGCGGCGTCGGCCTCGCGAGTCTCGGCGCCCTCGGTGCGGCGATCGTCTCGCGCGTGCGCTCGAGCCGCAACGCCCCCGGGCGTGGCGTGATCATTCCCCAGTACTCCGAGCCAGTCGGCATCGACATCCTGCAATCGGCGCACCTCGTCGGGCGCCCCGCAGCGGCGATTCCGGCCGCCGTCGTGCGCTTGGCCGTGCGCAAGAATCTGCGCATCCTCGCCTATGCCGTGGGCGACGATGACAACGCCCCCTACACGCTGCAGTTTCTCAGCAACGAGCGGGCAGAAGACCTCGACCTCGCACTGCTCGACGCACTGTTCGGCGCTGATCGTGAACCTGGAACGCTCACACCCTACGGCGAATACGACTCGGCCCTCGCCGCGCGACTTGACGCACTCTCGACCGCTGCCAGCACGTCGATCAGCACCGAGGGCTTCAAGCGCAAGCCCACCGGTCGTGTGACGGGCGTGCTGCTGCTCGTCGCCCAGTGGGTCTTCATCGCGCTCGGCCTCGGCATGTTCGTCGTCGCGGCGGCGGCCTTCGTCGAACCGAGTCCGCTCGCCGCGCTCGCCATCGCCATCGCCTTCGCGAGCGGCTTTGTGGCGTTCGCGCTCGCCATCCGCCCGCTACAGCTCACTGAGAAGGGCCGTGAGGCGAAGGACTACCTGGAGGGCATGAAGCTCTACCTCACGGTGGCCGAAGAAGAACGACTGCGCGTGCTGCAGAGCCCGAGCGGCGCTGAGCGCGTCGACGTCGGCGACAACCTCGAACTCATCAAGCTCTACGAGAAGCTGCTGCCGTGGGCGGTCGTCTGGGGTGTCGAAGACGAGTGGATGCGCGAACTGCAGGTGCGCGTCGCCGCCACCGACACCACCCCCGACTGGTTCGTGGGTCGCAACGGCTTCGAGGTCGCTCTCTTTTCGAGCGCCGTGCGCGGGATGACCGCCACCACCACTGCGCCGGTGTCGACCTCGACGTGGTCTGGCAGTTCGGGGGGTAGCTTCTCGGGCGGCTCGTTCGGCGGCGGCTTCTCGGGCGGTGGCGGCGGGGGTGGAGGCGGCGGCGGTCGCTAGTCCGCTGTCTCGGCCGCTCTTGTCTCCGCCGCTGCTGTCTCGGCCGTTGCTGTTTCAGCACGGCGTCGCTCGAGGTGCCGACGCTCAGCCTCGTTGCTCGTCAACTGCAGGGCGCGCTCGAAGCTCTCCGCGGCCGGGCGTCCTGCGCGGGCGAGCAGCTCACCCTTCGTCGCGTGAAACAGGTGGTACTGCTCGAGCCCCGTCAATCGGTTCAGCACGGCCAACCCCGCCAGTGGTCCGTCAGCCATGGCGATCGCCACGGCGCGGTTGAGCTCGACCACGGGGTTGGGCGCCATACGGCCGAGCTGCCGATACAGCTCCGCAATCGCTCCCCAGTCGGTGTCGGCAGCGGTGCGGGCGTTGGCATGGTGCCCGGCGATGATGGCTTGCACTTGGTAGGGCCCGGGCGTCATGCGCGTCATCGCACTGTGCAACCGCGCATTGGCTTCGGCGATGACATCGAGGTTCCAGCCCGAGCGATCTTGACGCTCGAGCAGCACGAGATCACCGAGTCCGGTGACGCGCGAACCCGACCGCGCGTGGTGGTAGAGCTCGAGGGCGAGCAGCCCCTCAGCCTCGGCGCTCGACGGCAGCTCGTCGACCACCTGACGCGTCAGCCGAATCGCTTCAGTGATGAGGTCGACGCGCGTCACGTGCTCGGCGCCGCGCGAGAGGTAGCCCTCGTTGAAGATGAGGTAGAGCACTCGCAGCAGCGAGCCGACGCGTTCTTCGAGGTTCGAGGGAATCAAGAGGGGCATGCCCGCCTCACGAATCTTGCGCTTGGCCCGCACGACGCGCTGGGTGAGCGTGGCCTCGGGCAGCAGGTAGGCGGCGGCGACTTCCGCCGCGGTGAGCCCTCCCGCCAGCCGCAGGGTGAGGGCCACCTGGGTGTCGCGGTCGAGGGCGGGGTGACAGCACAGCAAGAGCAGCCGCAATCGCTCGTCGCCGTACGAAGAGTTGTCCATGATCAGCTCTCCCTCCTCGGCGGTGCCGGCATCGGCGTAGGTGTCAGCGGTCGTGTGGTGGGCGGTGAGTTCGGGGGCCGAATTGTGCAGCTGGCGGCGGGATGCCCGGTCTCGCCGCACCTGATCGATGAGCTTGTTGCGGGCCACGGTGTAGAGCCACGCGGCCGGGCTGTCGGGAATGCCCGACTGCCACGCGGTCAGGGCTGTGATGAGGGCATCCTGCACCGCGTCATCGGCGGCGTCGAGGTCGTGAAAGCGCTGCGTGAGGAGAGCGAGCACTCGCCCGCTCTCCTCACGCGCCAGCCGGGTGACGGCGTCGGCGATCTCCGCCGAGGGTGTCACGCTCTGGTTACGCCGCGTCGGGCCGGAACGCGACGGGTCGAATCTCGAGCGAGCCGGAGTCCATCGGCAGTTTGCTCGCGAGCGCGATGGCTTCGTCGAGGTTCTCGGCCGAGATCAGGTAGTAGCCGCCGAACTGCTCTTTCGTCTCGGCGAAGGGGCCGTCGACGATCTCGGGGGTCTGACCGGGGCTGCATCGCAGGGTCGTGGCCGAGCTCGTCGGGGCAAGGTTCGCGCCGCTGACCCAGTGGCCGCCCTCGATGAGCATCTGGTTGTAGGCCATCCAGCTGCCCATGAACTCGTCGAAGCCGGGGTCGCCGGGGGCGAGGCGCGGGGAGGACTCGTCGCCGTGGATGAGGATCATGAATTCCATGTTCGTTGTCTCTTTCTCGAAGGTGTGCTGAGGGTAGGGGGTCAGTTGCCGACGAGACCGATGACGACGGCCATCGTCACGAGCACGACGAGGTCGTGACCGGTGTTGATCAGAAACAGTTTCACAGAGCGCGACTCGAAGACGGTCGTGATGAGTGCGCGACCCGCCGAGAATGCCAGCCAGCCGAATACGGCCGAATAGAGCGATGCTTCGAGCAGGCTCACGCCATTGGCGATCTGCGAGGCTGACCCGATGTAGGCAACCACGAAGGCGCCGAGCAGGTTGACCACGAACGCCACCGGATACTGCACGGCGTCTTTGGCGGTCGGCCGCTCATCAAGCTGCGCGAGGCGAGCCCAAGGCTTGCGAAAGATCACTCCGAACCACAGCCAGCCCACCACCATGGCGGCGACGGCGGCTCCGAGAACAGCGAACAGGTTGATGTCGATCGACATGTGCGTCTCCTTCTGAGGCGAGCTATCTGCTTGCTCTCACTCAGATGACGCAGGGCTCACGATCGTTCGACAACATGAGCACAATTTTCTTTACGCGGTGTCTGCTGCCGCAGCCGGGGCTTCGTGGTTGCCAGCGGTGGGCGCGAGCCGGCCATCCCGAATCTCGATGATGCGGTCGGCGTGCGCTGCCATGCGCGGGTCGTGCGTCGAGACGATCGCCGCGACGCCCTGCTCGTGCACGAGCGAGGCGATGAGCGACATCATCGCTTCGGCGTTGACGCTGTCGAGCTGACCGGTGGGCTCATCGGCGATGAGCAGCTGGGGCGCGTTGGCGAGCGCGCGGGCGATGCCGAGCCGTTGCTGCTGCCCTCCCGAGAGTTCATCGGGGCGCTGATGGGGGTGGTCGGCAAGACCCACGAGAGCGAGCAGGGCGCGCACTCGCTCGTCACGCTCGGCCGCGGGCACTCCGGCGATGCGCATGGGCAGGTCGATGTTCTCGGCGGCCGACAGCACCGGCAGCAGCGCGAAGGTCTGAAAGATGTAGCCGATATCGTGCCGGCGCACCTCGACGAGTTCAGACTCGGCAGATGCGGTGATCTCGCGCTCGCCGATCCACACCTGACCCGAGCTGGGGGCGTCGAGGCCGCCGAGCAGGTTGAGCAGCGTCGTCT
>SXMH01000164.1 GCA_005777405.1 Actinomycetota bacterium | reverse complement strand
GACGTGGTCTGGATCGGCCTGTTCCTCGTCATTTACGTGCTCCGATGAATCGCAGAATCGAGAAGAACAGCACCATGGCACACAGCAGCCACTCCCCCGCACGCCGCGCTGGCCGACGTCACCCGCTGGCCGCCGCTGCCCTTCTCGTCGTCGGTCTCGTCGCGACCGGTGGTGCCTATGCACTCGCGACGACGACGGCGACCGCCGAGACGACGGCAACGAGCGAAGCCCAGGTCGACGAGGGCGGCAAGCTCTTCGCGGCGAACTGCGCGAGCTGCCACGGCCTCAACGGTGAAGGCACCGCTGCTGGCCCCACTGTCATCGGCGCGGGCTCCCTCGCGGTCGAGTTCCAGGTCGGTACGGGCCGCATGCCCATGGCCGCATCCGGGCCGCAGGCCGAGCAGAAGCCCGTGCAGTTCACGCAAGACCAGATCGACGCGATGGGCGCCTGGGTGGCCTCGCTCGCACCCGGACCGGGCATCCCTGCCGACCGCTACCTCGCCGGCGACGGTGACGCGGCGAACGGCGCGGAGCTCTTCCGCATCAACTGCGCGATGTGCCACAACGTGGCCGGCGCCGGTGGAGCGTTGACCGAGGGCAAGTGGGCACCGGGTCTGCTCGGCGTCGAACCGGTTCACATCTACGGCGCGATGGTCACGGGTCCGCAGAACATGCCTGTGTTCAGCGATCTCAACCTCACGCCCGAAGAGAAGAACGACATCATCACGTACCTGCTGTACGTCGAGGAGAACCCCTCCGCTGGTGGATGGGATCTCGGATCGCTCGGCCCCGTGTCTGAGGGCCTCTTCATCTGGATTTTCGGCCTCGGCGCCCTCGTCGGTGTGACCATCTGGCTCACCGCGAAGTCGAACTAGGCCCGCAGCACGTACCGAGGAAAGGACCACAATGTCTGACGCTCACGACGGCCCCGGCGGCGAGACCGCGGGCACGGCTGTCGCACAGCTGGACGACCACCAGGCGCAGGCTCCCGCAGTCGCCGTGGTGCGCGCGGATCGCATCGAGAACCCCGGCTTCCCACCGGAGCGCTTGCGTGTCACCGACCTCGACCCGAAGAAGGAGAAGCAGGCAGAGCGCACCATCTCTCTGCTGTTCTTCCTCTCCATCATCGGCAGCGTGCTGGCCGTTGCCGCGTACATCCTCTTCCCCATCGAAGAGGGCGACTTCGGCACGATCCGCATCAACAACATGCTCCTGGGCGTCGGCATCACGCTCGGCCTGCTGGGCATCGGTATCGGTGCCGTGCACTGGTCCAAGGCCCTCATGCACGGTCACGAAGAGGTCGAAGAGCGTCACCTCACGCGCGGTAGCGATGCCTCCCGCGAGCGCGCCGTCGAGATCTTCAGCGAGGCCAACAAGGAGTCGGGTTTCACGCGTCGCAGCCTCATGCGCAACACCATGATCGGCGCACTCATCGCGACTCCGATTCCCGCGATTGCGCTGTTCCGTGACCTGGCGCCCGCCGAAGACCCCGTCGCGCTGCTGAAGCACACGATGTGGGAGGCGGGAGTGCGACTCACTCGCGACCCCTCGGGCACTCCCATCAAGGCCTCCGACGTGACCATCGGCTCGGCGTTCCACGTCATCCCCGAGGGTCTCGCCGAGCTCGAGTCGCACCGCCTCGAAGAGAAGGCGAAGGCAGCAGTGCTGCTCATGCGCCTGCCCGTCGACGAGCTCAACGAACGGGAAGACCGCGCGAGCTGGTCGTACGACGGCATCGTCGCGTACTCGAAGATCTGCACGCACGTCGGTTGCCCTGTCGCTCTGTATGAGCAGCAGACCCACCACTTGCTGTGCCCCTGCCACCAGTCGCAGTTCGACGTGGCGAACCACTGCGAGGTCATCTTCGGCCCGGCCGCACGACCTCTTCCGCAACTTCCCATCGCTGTCGACGACGAGGGCTACCTCATCGCGCAAAGCGACTTCACCGAACCTGTCGGACCTAGCTTCTGGGAGCGTGCACTGTGAGCACTACCGCACCGCAGGCCGAAACCTCGGCCGTCGCGCCCTCGCGCGGCATGCGCTTTACCGGGTGGGCTGCGAACTACGTCGACGAGCGCACGAGCGCGTCGACTGCGGTCAAGGCTCTCGGTCGCAAGATCTTCCCCGACCACTGGTCGTTCATGCTTGGCGAGGTCGCGCTGTACAGCTTCATCGTCATTCTGCTCAGCGGCACCTTCCTGACCTTCTTCTTCGACCCGTCGATGACCGAAGTCGAGTACGAAGGCTCGTACGTGCCGCTCCAGGGCATCCCGATGTCTGTGGCATATCACTCGGCCCTCGACATCTCGTTCGAGATCCGCGGCGGCCTTCTCATGCGTCAGGTCCACCACTGGGCTGCGCTGCTTTTCGTGGCCTCCATCGGTCTGCACATGCTGCGCGTGTTTTTCACCGGTGCATTCCGCAAGCCGCGTGAGTTCAACTGGATCGTCGGCTTCCTGCTCTTCGTCATGGCGATGGCACTCGGATTCACCGGCTACTCGCTGCCGGACGACCTGCTCTCGGGCAACGGTCTGCGCATCATCGACGGCATGATCAAGGCCGTGCCGGTGGCGGGCGCCTGGATCTCATACCTGCTCTTCGGCGACGAGTTCCCCGGCACCGACATCATTCCGCGCCTCTACGTGCTGCACATCATGCTGCTGCCGGCGATCACCATCGCCCTCATCGGTATTCACATGGTGCTGCTCATCGTCAACAAGCACACGCAGTTCGCCGCTCCCGGCCGCACCAACGACAACGTCGTCGGTTCGCCCGTGCTGCCCGGCTTCGCTGCGAAGGCCGGTGGATTCTTCTTCATCGTCTTCGGTGTCATCGTGCTCATCGCTTCGTTCTTCACGATCAACCCGATCTGGAACTACGGACCGTATGACCCCTCCCCCGTCTCGGCGGGTACCCAGCCCGACTGGTACATCGGCTTTGCCGATGGCGCGCTGCGGCTCATCCCGCCTCACCTCGACTGGGTCGACCCCCTGGGCTACACCTGGCCGTTCGGCGTGCTCATCCCGCTCGTAGGACTGCTGGTATTCCTCGCTGCGGTTGCCCTCTACCCGTTCTTTGAAGCGTGGGTGACGGGTGACAAGCGTGAGCACCACATCGCCGAGCGTCCTCGCAACGCCCCCGTGCGCACCGCGATCGGCGCGGCCGGCGTGACGTTCTACGCCGCGCTCTGGGCGGCCGCGAGCTCCGACCTCATCGCGACGCACTTCCGACTCTCGATCGAGGGCGTGATTCACGCGCTCCAGTTCGCAACGGTGGCAGGTCCGTTCATCGCGTACTTCATCACGAAGCGGGTCTGCCTTGCACTGCAGCGGAAGGATCGCGAGATCGCTCTGCACGGCTTCGAGTCGGGCCGCATCGTGCGACTTCCTGGCGGTGAATACATCGAGGTGCACGAGCAACTCGATGACTTCGAGCGGTGGCGCCTCGTGAGCTTCGACGAGTACCAGCCGATCATGATCCGACCGAACGCTCAGGGCCGCATCACGGTCGCACAGCGCGCCCGCGCTGGGCTCTCCCGCTGGTTCTTCGAAGACCGCATCGCCCCCGTCACCAAGGGCGAGCTGGAGTCGCAAGCTCACCACTAGAACGACCGGTGAACGAGAGGAAGGCCCCGACGCTGAACGTCGGGGCCTTCCTCGTTGTTGGGAGACTAGAGCAGGTAGACCTCTCGGGCAACACCACGCCGGCTGTCACGCACGCGAAGAGGACGGCGCTCGCAACGCCTCCGGAGCGGCGAGAAAACTAGAAGACGCGGCGCATGTACTCGGCGCCCTGCGAATAGCCCAGACGGTCGTAGAAGCCCCCCGCACGGCGCGCTGCGACGGTGAGCTGACGCACCCCACGGCGCACACACTCGCTCTCGACCTCGCGAACCAGTGCGGTGCCGAGATCAAGACCTCGCGCGGCATCGTCCACGACGATCTCTTGCAGCTGCGCAGACAGCCCGTTTGTCGAGAGCAATCGGCTGATGGTCACGAGGGCATAGCCCTGCACAACGCCCGCGGAGTCCTCCGCAACGAGCAGCAGCGACGACTCACCGTCGTCGGAGACGATCGCGGCAAAGCTCTCGTCGAAGGCACTGCGCACGGGCACAAAAGCAGCGCCGAGCTGCTGCACGAGCGGAAAGACCGCGTCGGCGTCAGTGGAGGCCGCTCGACGAACGGACACGTCAGCGCCCGAAGTTGCCGCGGTAGTACTCGTAGACCCAGCCGACGAGGCCGATGAGCGCGAAGGGAACCGCGTACGCGACGATCCAGAACGAGATCGACAGGCCCAGGAAGGCGATCGCAGCGCCACCGGCCAGCACGACGGGCCACCAGCTCCACGGAGGGAAGAAGCCCTGCTCGGCGTCGCCGTCATCGATGTCGGCATCGAGGCGGTCTTCAGCGAGCACACCGCCCTGGTTGCGCAGCGACACCCACAAGTAGAAGGCGATGAACACGGCGAGGATCGAGCACAGGGCGAGCGACACGGTTCCGACGGGCTCAACACGGTCGGTGTCGATGAGCGCCCAGACCGAGTAGACCACGGCGAGAGCGCCGAAGAAGATCGACAGGATGACGAAGAGGTTGATGTTGGTCTTCATGCCGTGACCTACTTCACAGTGTTGTCGTCGAGATCGAGCACCGGGGCGTCAGGAGCATCCTTCAGCGGTCCGATACCCATGGGAATTCCGGCCTCGGGGTGGTTGAGGTCGAACGCCGGCGACTCCGAGCGGATGCGCGGGATCGACGTGAAGTTGTGGCGCGGCGGCGGGCACGACGTGGCCCACTCGAGCGAGCGTCCGTAGCCCCACGGGTCGTTCACGGTCACGAGCGGCGCCTTGCGGGCAGTGACGTAGACGTTGAGCAGGAACGGGATCATCGAGGCGGCGAGCAGAATCGAGCCCAGGGTCGACAGCTGGTTCATCCACGTGAAGCCGTCTTCGACCAAGTAGGTCGCGTAACGGCGAGGCATGCCGACGACGCCGAGCCAGTGCTGCACGAGGAACGTCGCGTGGAACCCGATGAAGAGCGTCCAGAAGTGAATCATGCCGAGTCGCTCGTTGAGCATCTT
>SXMH01000163.1 GCA_005777405.1 Actinomycetota bacterium | reverse complement strand
GGCGCTCGTTGAGGCGCCAGCTGCGCTTGACCGGCAGCCAGTCGAGGTCGGCCTCGGCGAGCGCGATGTTCGCGGTGTGGATGGCACGCTTCAGCAGGCTCGTGTAGAGCACGCGGGGAGCCAGGCCCGACTCCTTGATGAGCTGGCCGGCTCGAGCCGCCTCCTGGCGACCGCGCTCGGTGAGTCCGACATCGACCCAGCCCGTGAAGAGGTTCTTCTCATTCCACTCGGAATGACCGTGGCGCACGAGAATCAGCGTGTTCGTCATGCCTCCAGCCTACCGAGAGCCCTTCGGCCGAACGACGGAAACAGGGGTGTGGAACACCACACTCGAGCCGGAGTGGGGTGTGGAACACGTGTGTCTCCGTCGTTCGGTCGATCGGGCTGGGAGGATCGGAGGCATGGCGGAAGGGCGCATCACTCGGGGCACGACCGGTGTGAACCGACTGCGCCGCATGGACAGGTGGATCGCCGCGCAGCCCGTGCTGCGCCGAGCGGCCGACCCGCTCGTCGTCGACCTCGGCTATGGGGCCGCGCACTGGACGGCGCTCGAACTGCTCGAGCGCGCGCGACGCGTGCGGCCCGATGCTCGCGTCGTCGGCATCGAGATCGATCCGGAGCGGGTCGCCTCGGCGCAGGCGTACGAACGAGACGGACTGACCTTTCGGCGCGGCGGCTTCGAAGTGCCGCTCGACGGGGATGCCCGAGCAGCGGTCATTCGCGCGGCCAACGTGCTGCGGCAGTACGACGAGGCTGACGTACCCGCAGCATGGGCGCTGTTGCGATCGCGGCTGCAACCGGGCGGCCTGCTCGTCGAGGGCACGTGCAGCGAAGTGGGTCGCGTGGCGAGCTGGGTGGCGCTCGACCCTGACGGCCCGAGGTCGCTCACTGTCGCGCTGCATCTGGCCTCTCTCGAGCATCCGTCGATCGTGGCCGAGCGGCTGCCCAAGGTGCTCATCCACCGCAACGTACCGGGCGAGGGGGTGCACGATCTGCTGCGTGAACTCGATGCCCAGTGGGCGAGACACGCTCCGCTCGCGACCTTCTCGCCTCGCCAGCGCTGGCTCGCCGCCGTGGGTGGACTGCGCGACGCGGGGGGGCCGGTGATCGACGCACCCGCGCGGTGGCGCCTCGGTGAGCTCACCGTCGACTGGTCCGCCGTGGCGCCGCAGCCGGGCTAGGGCAGCCCGCTCAAATCGGGGGCAGAGTCGCTCGCGCCTCGTCGTCGGGCATGCCGAGCGCGACGAGCATGTCGACGACGAGGGGTCTCAGCAGCAGCACGATGGTCTGATCGCCGAGCCCGACGAGATCGTGCGGGCTACAGCGGCTCGCGAGCCCTGTGGCGAGGGCTCGTGCGGCGTAGCGCGCTGCGTGGTCGTCTCGGCTGCGACCGAGCAGCCGCAGCGTCTCGGCGGCCTCATCGACGAGGGCCGCCAGTTCGGGGCGGGGCTGGCCGTCGCGCACGAGCACGTCGATGCGTCGCGCGAGCGGCCGCACGTGCCGTGTCGCGAGGTCGGCAGCAGCCAGCAGGCGCGCTTCGTCGTCCAGTTGCGACCGGCGATGACGCAACCACGGCGAGATCGCCGCCACGGCTCTCGCGCTCTCGAGCGAGAGCGCCCACTGATCGACGAGCGGCTGCGAACGTCGGGCGCGCGCGAGGGCGAGGTCGGCCTCCGCCTCGCTGCCGTTCTGCAGCGCATCGACGAGTCCGCGCAACGACTGATCGATGAGCGAGAAGAGCGCTCTCGCTTCGCGTCGTTCTGCGAACACATCGAAGCGAGGACTGAGCGCTGTCACGAGCAGCGCCACGATGCCGCCAACGAGTCCGTCGAGGCTGCGGGCGAAGACTCCCCCGGTCGGGTCGGGCAGCACCGCGACGATGACGGACTGCACGGCGGCAGCGATCGCGAACGCCGGCGACGGAGAGACGGCGCGGGCCACGAGCAGCGCTACGGCGAGAATGACCGCGAGCTGCCATCCGCCGCGCCCGAACACGCTCACGAGCAGGGCCGCGACGACGATGCCGACGTTGATGCCGATGACCGCCTCGAGCACGCGGCGAGGGCGTGCGTCTCGCGCCAGCCCGAGCGCGGTGATCGTCACGGTAACGGCGACGAGTGGCACGTCATGGCCCAGCACGTCGCGCGCGATGAAGAACGCGACGGTCGCGGCGACGACGATCTGCACGACGCCGGGCAGCGAGCGCACGACGCGGTCGAGCGCGGCGCGGGCATCCATGCGGCGACGGATGCTGCGCTCCAGCCGCGCCATCCCCTGGCCGCTCGAGCTCACGTGGGCCGCCGCACGGCTCCGAGCCGGGGCAGTCGAGGAACGTCTGCCACCGCGCCCGCACCGGGCGGCACGATGACCTGCTGGGCTGCGGCGACGGCTTCGCCCTCGATGTCGACGACGAGCTCGGCGGCCGGGTCGAGCGAGCGCTTGAGCACCGCGAGCGCGATGGGGCCGAGTTCGTGGTGCCGGGCGGCACTCGTGATGTGGCCCACCTCGGCGGCGTCGGGTGCGCTGCCGAGCAGCACTCGTGCACCGTGGGCGGGCAGCAGCGACTCGGAACCGTCGAGGTGCAGCAGGGCGAGGCGACGCGGAGGGTGCCCAAGGTTGTGCACCTTGGCGACCGTCTCTTGCCCGCGGTAGCACCCCTTGCTGAGGTGCACGGCCGTGCGCAGCCAGTCGAGTTCGTGCGGCAGGGTTCGCTCGTCGACCTCGCCGACGAAGCGGGGGCGCCACGCGGCGATGCGCAAGGCGTCGAGCGCGAGCGACCCGGCGCGCGGTGCGCTCGCGAGGTGGTCGGGCAGCGATGCGCGGGGCACGAGCATCCACGCGAAGGGAAAGTCGACCCCCGGATGCTCGCTCTCGCTCGCGTACTGCCAGCCGCCCGCTCGCACGCCAACCCACGGGTCGCGCCACAGCAGCGGCACGCCGTGCGGGGCTGCCGGCGCCACGAGCGCGGTCGCGCCCTCGGGCATGACCTGCCCGAGGGCGGCCCACTCGAGGGTCACGTCGGCGACCTCGACGCGCAGCATGAAGCGCATGCGGTCGAGCCACGCGGCGAGTGACGCCGCGGCGGTTCCGTCGACGAGCAGCCAGGTGGTCGTGCCGTCGTCGAGCACGTTCATGGCGTGCTCGATGCGGCCGTGCGGGTCAAGCAAGAGGGTCTCGGCGCTCTCGCCGGGCGTGAGTGCGCTGAGCGACTGCGAGGTAAGCGAGTCGAGCCAGGTGAGGCGGTCGGGGCCGGTGACGGTCACGATGCCGCGGTCGGAGAGGTCGACGATCGCTCGGCCGGCGGAGAGCATCCGCTGCTCGGCTACCGGGTCACCGAAGTGCTCGGCGGGAAGGCTGGAAGTGTCACTCATCGCGCACCAGCGTTCCTGAAGCGTGCGTGCGCAAGTCGTTGCCGAGGGCGGCGATGTCCCAGGCCCACAGCAGCTTGCCGTCGACGAGGCCGTAGAGGCGAGTCGCGGCCGCGTACTCTTTGGCGCTCGCGGAGCGCATGACGGCGTCGGTCTGCAGGTCGATGCGGGCACCGCCAACGCGACCGAGGTAGAGCTCGCTCACACCACCGGGGTGGATGAGAGCGACTTCGACGT
The DNA here is from genome assembly GCA_005777405.1 of Actinomycetota bacterium. Classification (GTDB taxonomy): domain Bacteria; phylum Actinomycetota; class Actinomycetes; order Actinomycetales; family Microbacteriaceae; genus Microcella. The sequence goes on along the minus strand of SXMH01000163.1, from coordinate 1,727 downwards.
CGAAGCCGCCGTGGGCGGCCCGCAGAGTCTCGACCTGCGCGGCCGTCGTGTACGGGCGAGGGCCGTCGCCGGGCAGCATGCCGGGGCCGGGATCACCGGGCTCGGAGGGTCGGTGAAGCCGCCAGTAGCCCGCTTCGGCGTTGAGGGGCGTGTTCTGCTCGTCGAGCAGCCACGTCGTGGAGGAGTAGTTGAGGTAGTTGAGGCCGTCGTGGCTGAAGCTCACGCGCTGGCCGAATTCGTGCTCGCGCGTGCGGCCGCGGTCGTCGTAGTGGACGACTCCTGTGCCTTCCCACACGCCGATGAGCCAGGCGAGGGGCGCGAGCTCAGCGGGCAGGTCGGCGTCGAGCGAGAGCACGACGACCTCCGACTCAGCGCTGACCGCGGTAGAGGTTGACGAGCACGACGGCCGAGACGAAGCCGATGGCGAGCGTCGCAAGGCCCAGCAGGCCGAGGAAGAAGATCTCGAGGGCGAGCAGCATGGGCTCAGTCTACGCGGCCGCGCCGACCGCTGTTGCCAGCAACGGCACGAGCGGCACGAGGCTCGCGAGCGCCAGCACGATGACCACTCCGGTGACCGTCACGAGCATGCGGTGCACGAGCCCGTCTTTCGACTGCAGGCTGACTTGAATGATGAACGTCAGCAGCATCGCACCGCCGGCGATGACGGCGAGCAGGGGCGGCCAGTCGGCGGGTTGCACGAGCACGGCGAGAGCGATGACAGCCCCGACGACGACGAGCCACACGGGCAGGGCGGTCGCGACCGTACGAGACATGCTGACCATGCTAGGCGCGCCAGTACACTGAGGTCGACACCGTGGAGGACGCATGGCGCAGCTGCTCATCCTGACCTCGCAGGTGAACACTGACGTTCTGCCCGCATTGGGTCTGCTCAGCCACCGAGTCCGTCGCATTCCGGCGGAACCGGCGGCGCTCGTCGGCGCGCCTCCTGCCGACGTCATCATCGTCGACGCGCGCTCTGATCTGGCGAGCGCGAAGGCCTTGTGCAAGATTCTCACCACGACGGGTGCGGGCTCGCCGATCATCGTCGTGCTGACCGAGGGCGGATTGACGGCGATCAGCGCCGAGTGGGGCATCGACGACGTACTGCTCGAGACCGCGGGACCTGCCGAGGTGGATGCTCGACTCAGGCTTGCCATCGGCCGCCAGTCGCGCGACGAGGGCTCGTCGATGATCAAGGCTTCGGGCGTCGTGATCGACGAAGCGAGCTACTCGGCGAAAGTGCATGGACGCACGCTCGACCTCACGTTCAAGGAGTTCGAGCTTCTGCGTTTCTTCGCGACCCACCCCAGCCGCGTCTTCACGCGCGAGCAATTGCTGAGCGAGGTGTGGGGCTACGACTACTTCGGTGGCACGCGCACGGTCGACGTGCACGTGCGGCGACTGCGGGCGAAGCTCGGCGACATGGAGTCGCTCATCGGCACCGTGCGCAATGTGGGCTACCGCTTCACCGTGCATGACGAAGACGAGCAGGCTGCTCGTCGCCAGAACGCCTAAGCGAGCAGGCCGCTCGTCGACAGAACGCCTGAGCCTTCTATCCGAACTTGCCCGACACGTAGTCTTCGGTCGCTTGCACGCTCGGGTTCGAGAAGATCGTCGCGGTGTCGTCATACTCGATGAGCTTGCCGGGCTTGCCCGTGCCCGCAATGGTGAAGAACGCCGTCTTGTCACTCACTCGGCTGGCCTGCTGCAGGTTGTGCGTCACGATG
>SXMH01000162.1 GCA_005777405.1 Actinomycetota bacterium | reverse complement strand
CCCGACCGCGACAGCTCGCGCACGCCCATGCAGTGGACTCCCGACCGCAACGCGGGCTTCTCCCATGCCGACCCCGGAAAGCTTTACCTGCCGGTCGTGCAATCACTCGTTTACCACTACAACCAGATCAACGTCGAGAGCCAGCTCGCGCAGTCTCGATCGCTGTTGCACTGGATTCGCAACGTCATCCACGTGCGTAAAGCGCACCCCACGTTCGGTCTCGGGTCGATGCGTGTGCTGCAGACCGATCACGAGTCGGTACTCGCGTTCGTGCGCGAGTACGCCGGCACCGAGTCGCACTTCGGCGACTCCGCCGAGCGCATTCTGTGCGTGTTCTCCTTCGCTCACAATCCGGTGGCGGCCACCATTCAGGCAGAGGGACTCGAAGGTGCGAGCCTGCGCGACCTCTTCGGCGGCGCCGAGTTTCCCGGCGTCAACGCCGACGGCAGCGTCACGCTGACGCTCGGCACGCAGAGCTTCTACTGGCTGCATGTCGGCGGCGATCGCGACCGCTCGTAGTTCGCGCTGTCGTGACAGTGCACGCCCCTAGGCTGACGTCATGAGCCTCCTTCAGCGCGAACTGGCCGTCTTCGACCTCGAGACGACAGGGGTGGATGTTCGCACTGCCCGCATCGTCACGGCATGCCTCGCGCGGCTCGACAGCGAGGGTGCTCTGCTCGAGCGCCGCGATTGGCTCGCCGACCCCGGCATCGAGATTCCCGCCGGCGCGGCCGCCGTGCACGGCATCTCTACCGAGCGCGCCCGCGCCGAGGGGCGGCCCGCTGCAGAGGTCGTGGCGGAGGTGCTCGAGGCGGTGCGCGCCGAGCTCGCCGCGGGCATCCCTGTCGTCGTCTACAACGCCCCCTACGACTTGAGCCTGCTGGCCGCTGAAGCCCTCCGATATGGATTGGTGCCGCTCAACAACCCTCGGCCGATCATCGACCCCCTCGTTATCGACAAGGCGGTCGACCGGTACCGCAAGGGCAAGCGCACGCTCGAGGCGGCGTGCGCGCACTACGGCGTGGCTCTCGACGGCGCTCACGATGCCGGTGTCGACGCAATCGCTGCTGGCCACGTCGCGCGTGCCATTGCCGTCGCGCACGCCGCAGCGCTGCCTGCGACGCTCGACGAGCTGCAGTCGGCGCAGGCCGCGTGGCACGAGCAACAGGCGTCGAGCTTCGAGGACTACATGCGCACACAGCGCGACCACACCTTCACCGCCGATCGCGGTTGGCCCGTGCGCCTCTAGGGAACAGGCCCACTGTGCGACGAGAGGAGTTGAGACTGGCGGCGCTGGTTCTGCTCGTGGCCGGCCTGCTGACATCGTGTGCGGTCTACCTGTTCCGGGCTGTGGTGGTGCATGGAGAGGCGCTGGGCTTCTGCATGGCCCGGCAACCCGATTCGTCTCAGCAACTCGGTGAGTACGCTCGAAGCTGGAGCGCACCCCTCGTGCCGATGGGCATCGAGTGCCAGTACGCAGCCGAGGGTGCCTCCGCTGTCGCCACCGTGGACTTCCATGACTTCGGCACCGTGCCGTTCGTGGCGGGCCTAGGCCTCGCCCTAGCGGGTGCTGTGGGTGTTGCGATCACTCGCGCATCTCGCCAGGCGCGGAGTGGAGAGCCAGACCGTGAGTGACATCGCCATACGTTGGGGCTCCGTCGACGACGCCCACGACGTCGCCGTCGTGCACGTCGATGCGTGGCGCGCCGCCTACCGCGGCCTGCTGCCGGATCAGCTCCTCGACGAGCTCAGCGTCGATTCCCGGGCCAAGTCATGGACTTCATGGCTGACGCGCTCGCTGAAGGGCATGCCTACCGATGGTGAAGACGGCCCAAGTCATCGCCTGCTCGTGGCTCACGATGCCGGCGAAGTGCTCGGCTGGGCACCGTTTGGCGCCGGCCGCGACCTCGGTGACGAAGGTCGAGGTGAGCTAGCCGGACTCTATGTGCATCCCGACCGCTGGCGCCGCGGTGTCGGTGCGGCGCTGTTGCACCGAGTCGTGCAGGAGCTGCGAGCGTCAGGGTCGGAGGAGTGCTACCTCTGGGTGCTCGCCGGAAACGTACGCGCGTTGACCTTCTACGAGCGACACGAGTGGCGAGCGGACGGTCGCGAGAAGATCATCACCGGGAGCGAGGGTCGAAAGATCACAGAACTGCGCTACTCCCGGTAGCAACGACGAAGGCCCCGTCCGAAACGGACGGGGCCTTCGTCGTGCAGGAGTCTCGCTCAGCTGCCGAAGTTCTTGAAGCGCTGGTTGAACTTCTCGACGCGACCGGCCGAGTCCATGATGCGCTGCTTGCCCGTGTAGAACGGGTGCGATGCCGACGAGATTTCCACGTCGATGACCGGGTAGGTCTCGCCGTCGAGCTCGATGGTCTTGTCGCTCGAGACGGTCGAGCGGGTGAGGAAGGTCTCACCCGAAGCCAGGTCGCGGAAGACGACGGGGGCGTACTCGGGGTGAATCTCAGCCTTCATGAACGTGTCCTTGGTGTCGGTGTTGGATGCGGTGCTCCCCGCGGTGCCGCCGGGGCGGCGCAGGGCAAGCCTGTATGGCCGTGAGGCCGAAGATCAAGAATAGCAGAGGGTGGGCGCGGCCGACCTCATCGGGCTCGAGCGGCGAAGCGGTCGCCGTCGCGGGTGACGGTGAGGGGCAAGCCGAAGGCTGCCTCGAGGTGCTCGGCGGTGATGACCTCGCCGAGGGGACCCGCCGCGGCGATCTCACCCTCACGCAAGAGCAGCGCATGCGTGAAGCCGGCCGGAATCTCTTCGACGTGGTGAGTCACCATGACCATTGCGGGCGAGGTCTGCTCGCTTGCATACGCACCGAGCAGTTGCAGCAGTTCTTCGCGGGCGCCGAGGTCGAGGCTCGCGGCAGGCTCGTCGAGCAGCAGCAACTCGGGGTCGGTCATGATCGCGCGAGCGATCTGCACGCGCTTCTGCTCGCCGTCACTGAGCGTGCCGAACGCGCGATCTTCAAAGCCGTCGAGGCGCCACTCGCGCAGCACGCGCTGCGCGCGCCGAACATCCACCTCGTCGTATTCCTCGTTCCAGCGCCCGGTGACGGCGTGCGCGCTCGTCATGACGACGTCGAGCACGCGCTCGTCGCCCGGAATGCGGCGCGCAAGAGCGGTCGAGGCGAAGCCGATGCGCGGGCGCAACTCGAAGACATCGGTGCGACCCAGCGCCTCGTCGAGCACGGTGGCTCGACCCGACGTGGGGTGCATCGTCGAGGCGGCGATCTGCAGCATCGTGGTCTTGCCTGCCCCGTTCGGCCCCAGCACGACCCAGCGCTCATCGCTGTTCACCTGCCAGGTCACGTGGCTCAAGATGGCGTTGCCATCACGGGAGAGGGAGACATCGTCGAACGTGAGAACACTGGCCATGATGACTCCAGCCTAGAGCAGGCTGCGGTACAGCGCGGTCGTGCTCTCGGCGATCGCGGGCCACGAGAAATGCCGCTCAGCCCGGTCTCGACCGGCGGCTCCCATCGTCGCCGCACGATCGGGATCGGCGACGACCTCGGTGAGAATCCCGGCGAGGTCAGCGACGAATCGCTCGGGGTCCAGCGGCGTGCCCGAGCCGTCGTGCACCTGATCGATCGGCACCAGTCGGCCAGTCACGCCGTCCTCCACGACCTCGGGAATGCCGCCGGTCGCCGTGCCGACAACCGCGACACCACACGCCATCGCCTCGAGGTTCACGATGCCGAGCGGCTCGTACACGCTCGGGCACACGAAGGTCGTGGCACTCGACAGCACGGCCGAGAGTTCGATCGGTGACAACATTCGCTCAATCCAGACCACGCCCGTGCGTTCCGTCTGCAGCTCGGCCACGCCCTGCTGCACCTCGCGCAAGATCTCGGGAGTGTCGGGAGCTCCTGCACACAGCACGAGCTGCACGTCCGGCGGCAACTGCCTCGCGGCGCGCAAGAGGTAGGGCAGGCCCTTCTGCCGCGTGATGCGACCGACGAAGACGACGCTCGGACGGTCGGGGTCGATGCCGAGGGAGCGCACGGCGTCGTGATCGATCGTGCGCTGCCAGCGCTCGAGATCGATGCCGTTGTGGATGACGCTCACACTGGTTTCGTCGATCGCCGGGTAGCACCGCAGAATGTCGCGGCGCATGCCCTCGCTCACGGCGATGACGGCGTCAGCGCTCTCGAACGCGTTCTGCTCGATCCAGCGCGACACGCGGTAGCCGCCCCCGAGCTGCTCGGCCTTCCACGGCCGCAGCGGCTCGAGGCTGTGCGCGGTGACGACGTGCGGAATGCCGTGCAGCAGCTGCGCGAGTTGACCGGCGGCGTTCGCGTACCAGGTGTGTGAGTGCACAAGATCAGCACCGTCAACGTCATCGGCGATCGAGAGGTCAACGCCCAACGTCGCGAGCGCGGGGTTCGCACTCGAGAGCGCCCCTGGCACGAGGTAGGCGTGAGTGTCGGCCTCCTGCCTGGGTTGGCCGAAGCACCGCACGCGCACATCGAGCTCGTGGCGCAGCGCGCGCACGAGCTCGGCGACGTGGACGCCTGCTCCCCCGTAGACCTCGGGCGGATACTCACGGCTGATGACGTCGACGCGCATGAGTGCAGGTTAGTGCAGGGCATCGGACAGTCGTGGCGGAGAACTCGCGCAGAACTCGGGCGAGCCGCTGGTCGTGTGCTCCGCTGGGCTCTACTGTGGCCCCTATGAGCGGCCCCAAGATCTTCGGAATCGTCCTCGCCGGTGGCGAAGGAAAGCGACTCATGCCTTTGACGGTCGACCGGGCGAAGCCCGGCGTGCCGTTCGCGGGCGGTTACCGACTCATCGATTTCGCCTTATCGAATCTCATCAATTCGAGTCTGCGCCAGGTCGTGGTGCTCACGCAGTACAAGAGCCACTCGCTCGACCGGCACATCTCGCAGACCTGGCGGCTCAGCGGCATGCTCAACGCCTACGTCGCCTCGGTGCCAGCTCAGCAGCGATTGGGCAAGCGCTGGTTCTCGGGATCGGCTGATGCCATCTTCCAGAGCCTCAACCTCATCCGCGACGAGAAGCCCGACATCGTGGTCGTCGTCGGCGCCGATCACGTGTACCGCATGGACTTCCGCCAGATGATCGACGCGCACATCGCCAACGGGGCCGGCGTCACCGTCGCGGGAATTCGTCAGCCCATCGCGCTCGCCGACCAGTTCGGCGTCATTGAGACCGACCCGGCGAACCCCCAGCGCATTGCCGCGTTCCACGAAAAGCCGAAGAACGCGATCGGACTCCCGGATGCTCCGCACGAGGTGCTCGCCTCGATGGGCAATTACGTGTTCGACGCCGACGTGCTCATCGACGCCGTGACGCGCGACGCGGAGATCGCCGACTCGTCGCACGACATGGGCGGCGACATCGTGCCCGACTTCGTGACGCGCGGCGAAGCCTTCGTCTACGACCTCAATCGCAACGAAGTGCCCGGCTCGACCGAGCGCGATCGCTTCTACTGGCGCGACGTGGGAACGATCGAGTCGTTCTTCGACGCGCACCAAGATCTCATCTCGGCGCTGCCGGTCTTCAATCTCTACAACACCGACTGGCCGATCTACTCGCAGCAGCTCAACTCTCCACCGGCAAAGTTCGTGCGCGATGGTTCCGGTGCGACCGGTGCCGTCATCGACTCGATCGTCTCGCTCGGTTCGGTGATCTCCGGTTCGCACATCGAACGCAGTGTGCTCGGCCCGTGGGTCACGATCGAGTCGGCGACGCTCACCGACACGGTGGTGTTCGAACGCACGGTCATCGGCGCTGGCGCCGTCGTTCGGCGGGCTATTCTCGACAAGGAGGTCGTCGTGGCTCCCGGCGCCCAAGTGGGTGTCGACCACGACGCCGACCGGGCTCGGGGTCTCACCGTCACCGAGACGGGAATCGTGGTCGCCGGCAAGGGCGTCCGCATCGAGTGACGACACTGTTCGAGCAGTTCGGCTGAGGTCGCCTGCTGACGCGCGAGGAGCATCCACCCCCCATGCCGACCTTCCTCGTCGTGCTCGATGTCGACTCGACCCTCATCGAGCAGGAAGCCATCGAGTTGCTCGCCGCCGAAGCCGGCTCGCTCGACACCGTCGCCGCGATCACGTCGCGCGCGATGGCGGGCGAACTCGACTTCGCGGCATCGCTCACCGAACGCGTCGCCACGCTCGAGGGCCTCGAGATGGATGCTCTCGCCCGGGTCGCGCCACGCATCACCCTCACCCCCGGGGCCTCAGAACTCGTGGCGGGCGTGCACGCAGCGGGTGGCATGATCGGCGTCGTCTCGGGCGGCTTTCACGAACTGCTCGACCCGCTCGCGTCGCAGCTCGGTCTCGACCGTCATCGGGCCAACCGGCTCGAGAGCGAACACGGTCGGTTGACCGGCCGAACGGCGGGCACCATCATCGACGCCGAGGCGAAGGCTGAGTCGCTGCGCAAGTGGGCGGCCGAGGCGGGCATCCCCCTGCATCGCACGGTGGCCGTCGGCGATGGCGCCAACGACCTCGCGATGATGGCCGCAGCGGGGTTGGCGATCGCGTTCGATGCGAAACCGCTCGTGCGAGAGCACGCCCATGTCTGCCTCGACGAGCGCGACCTCTCCGCCGTGCTCGCCGCATTGGGGCTGCGCGGCTAGGTCAGTGCCCCATCCCGAGTCCGCCGTCGACCGGGATCACCGCTCCGCTGATGTACGCGCTGTCGTCGCCCGCGAGCCATGTGACGACTCGCGCGACTTCGAGCGGAGTCGCGAAGCGACCAGCCGGTATCGACGCCTGATAGGCCTTCTGCTGGTCTTCGGGCAGCGCGGCGGTCATGTCGGTCTCGATGACTCCTGGCGCGACGACATTGGCCGTGATGCCGCGACCGCCGAGCTCTCGCGTGAGTGACCTGGCCATGCCGACGAGCGCCGACTTGGACGCGCTGTAGTTCACCTGGCCCGCGGAGCCGTACAGGCCGACGACGCTGGAGATGAGGATGACGCGGCCGAAGCGTGCCTTGAGCATGCCTTTCGATGCGCGCTTGACGGTGCGGAACGCGCCCGTGAGATTCGTGTCGATGACCGACGTGAAGTCGTCGTCGCTCATGCGCAGCAACAGGGTGTCGCGAGTGATGCCCGCGTTCGCCACGACGACCTCGACCGGCCCGAGCTCTGCCTCCACGGTCGTGAAAGCGTCGTCGAGCGATGCCGTGTCGGTCACATCGGCGGTGACGGTCAGCGCTCCTGCAGGGCCGGAACCAGAACGGGCAGTGACGGCCACTCGATGGCCTTGAGCGAGAAACTCTTCGGCGATCGAGAAGCCGATGCCTCGGTTGCCTCCGGTGACGAGAACGGTGCGCTGAGTGGTCATGGCTCCCCAGCATATTGGCAACCCCGAGGGCTACCATCGCGATGTGTCGAAGCCGCCGATGAGCGCCATCACGAGTCTGCCGCCCTCCCCCGATGAGGAGCGCCATGCGCGCATGGTGAAGTACGCCCTCGCCATGGGAATTCGCCTCGTGTGCATCCTCTCGTGCTTCTTCGTACCCGGGTGGTGGCTCATCATTCCCGCAACCGGAGCGATCGTCTTGCCCTATGTCGCTGTCGTCGCGGCGAACACGGTCGTGCGGCGCCAAGGTGCCGCGGTCGAGCGACCGGGGGCACTGCTGCGCGTCCGCCGGAACGGCGAAGCGTGATCGACCTTCCCGGCCAGATCGAGAGCAAGCGCTGCTCGCGCGCGGGCTGTCGCGCCGAAGCGACGTGGGCCGTGCACTGGCGCAACCCGCGCATTCACGGCATCGATCGCGTCAAGACCTGGCTCGCCTGCGAGGAGCACCGCGACTACCTCTACGACTACGTCGAGGCCCGAGGCTTTCCCGTCACGATCACCCCTGCCGGCGTCGTCGACCGCGTGCCCGACCCCGATCCGGTGAGCGGCGCGCAACGCGCGGGCGAGCAGGAAGAATAGGGCGTTGTGAGCATCCTCAAGCTAGCGGGAACCAAGCGCTGGCTGGGCTGGCTGTCGTTCGTCATCCTCTTCGCCCTGGTGTGCGTCGGTTTGGCGCAGTGGCAGTGGGCTCGGCGACTCGAGGCGGTCGCCGAGATCCGCACCGTTGCCGCCAACTGGGATGCTGCTCCCACGTCACTCGATGACGTCGTCCCGCGCGGCGGAACCCTCGACCCCGAGCGCGAGTGGACACCGATTCTGCTCGAGGGCGAGTACCTGCTCGACGAGCAGGTTCTCGTTCGCAACCGCCCGCTGTCTGGCAGACCGGGTTTCGAGGTGCTCGTGCCTCTTCAGCTCGACGATGGCCGCGTCGTGATCGTCGACCGGGGCTGGCTGCCCACCGGTGAGGCGCAGGACTCGCCCGATGCGGTGCCGGGCGCGCCTTCCGGCCCGGTGGAGGTCATCGTGCGGCTCAAGCCCTCCGAGCCCGAGATCGCGGGTCGCGGCGCGCCCGACGGCCAGATCGCCACGATCCACCTGCCCGAGCTCGCAGAGCGGCTCGAACAGGGTGTGCCCGGCATCGACGCTGGCGCTGTCGTGACAGGCGCTTACGGGCTGCTCGACGAGGAGACTCCCGCGCCCGACGAGCGCCCGGTCGCGGCGACACGGCCCGTGGCCGACGAAGGCCCGCACCTCAGCTACACCTTCCAGTGGTACCTCTTCGGCCTGCTGGGCTTCGTCGGCTACGGCTGGGCGATTCGCAACGAGCACCGCGGCCTGCGGGCTGCTGAACGCGGCGAGAGCGAACCTCCTGCCCCGAAGCCCCGACGTTCAGGGCCGAGCGATGGTGACGTCGAAGACGCGATTCTCGATCGTCAGGCGAGCGAGATCAACTCGGCGTAGTCCGCCGTCCAGAGATCTTCGACGCCGTCGGGCATGATGAGTACGCGCTCCGGGTTGAGCGCCTCGACAGCACCCTCGTCGTGGCTCACGAGAATCACCGCACCGGCGTAGTTGGCGAGAGCGCCGAGGATCTCCTCACGGCTCGCAGGGTCGAGGTTGTTCGTGGGCTCGTCGAGCAGCAGCAGGTTGGCCTTCGACACCACGAGCATCGCGAGCGACAGGCGAGTTTTCTCACCTCCCGAAAGCACTCCAGCGGGCTTCTGCACATCGTCGCCGACGAACAGGAACGAACCGAGCACGCTGCGCGCCTCGCGCTCGGTGATCGACTCGCTCGCGCTCATCATGTTCTGCAGCACGCTGCGATGCACGTCGAGCGTCTCGTGCTCTTGGGCGTAATAGCCCACGCGCAAGCCATGACCCGGCTCGAGCTGCCCGGTATCGGGAACATCTACCCCGGCGAGAATGCGCAGCAGCGTG
>SXMH01000161.1 GCA_005777405.1 Actinomycetota bacterium | reverse complement strand
CGTGGACACCTACGGGGGAGCGTCTCGGCACGGTGGTGGTGCCTTCAGCGGTAAAGACCCGTCCAAAGTCGATCGCTCGGCGGCCTATGCCTTGCGCTGGGTCGCGAAGAATGCCGTCGCGGCAGGTCTCGCTGATCGGCTCGAAGTGCAGGTCGCCTACGCGATTGGTGCAGCCGCACCCGTCGGACTCTATGTCGAGAGCTTCGGTACCGCTCACGTCGATGAGGCCCGCATCATCGACGCGATTCGCGACGTCTTCGACCTCCGGCCCGCCGCGATCATCCGCGACCTCGATCTGCTGCGGCCCATCTATGCGCAGACCAGCACCTACGGCCACTTCGGGCGGGAGCTTCCCGACTTCACGTGGGAGCGGCTCGACCGCGTCGACGCGTTGCGGACCGCCGCTGGGCTCTAGCCATGGCGACCGGTGTCGTGGCTAGGGTGCTGCTCGATTCGCCGCTGCCCCAGCTCGATCGCCTGTTCGATTATCGAGTGCCGCCTGCACTTCACTCTCAGGCTCGTCCCGGGGTACGGGTGCTCGTGCCTCTGCGCTCTGCGGGTCGCCAAGCCAAGGGCTTCGTCGTCGAGGTCGTCGACGATGGCGAGTTCGAGGGTGTGCTGAGCGAGCTCGATGACGTCATATCGGTCGCACCCGTGCTGCACCCAGATATCTACCGACTCATCCGCCGCGCGGCCGACCGCGCGGCAGGTACGGCGAGTGACCTCGTGCGCCTCGCCGTGCCACCGCGGCAAGTGCGCGTCGAGAAGTCGTGGCTCGCGGGGGACCACTCACGAGGCGCCCTGCCCGTTGCACCGACCATCGACGGCTATGCCCAACACGATGTCTCGTCTCTGATCCGTGCCGAGCACACGGAGTTGGCCGGTGTCGCGCCGGCAACTGCCCCCGGCCGAAGAATCGCGCTCACGGCGATCCCCGAGCCGACACGACTGCAGGGAGGGGAGTGGGTGCCCAGCGCTCAGCGCACCCTCGCTCAGCTCGCCGTGGCCACACTCTCAGCGGGCCGGAGCGCCATCATCAGCGTTCCCGACTACCGCGATCTCGACCACCTTGCCGCTTGTCTCGCTGAGCTCGTCGACTCGGAGCACGTGAGTCGCATCGACGCATCTCAGCCCCCGGCTTCTCGCTATCGTGCCTTCTTGCGCACGCTCGACGATGCGCCCGTCATCATCATCGGTAATCGCTCTGCATTGCTCGCTCCTGCACCGCGCCTCGGCCTGATCGCGCTCTGGGACGACGGCGACGACTTGCACGTTGAACCGCATGCTCCGGGGGTGCACTCGCGCGATCTTGCTCTCTTGCGCCAAGAAGACACCGGATGCGCGCTCGTGCTCGCCTCGCACGCGCGCAGCACCGATGTGCAGCGGCTCATCGAAGTGGGGTGGCTGAGTGCGGTCGAGCCCTCGCCGCGACGACGGCGTCGCATCATGCCCACCGTGCATCAGGTGAGCGCAGAGGGACCAGCGCACCAGGCCCGCATTCCTTCGAGCGCCTGGAAGGTCGTGAGCGAGGCTCTCGCGACCGGCCCCGTGCTCGTGCAAGTGGCCCGACCGGGTTTCGCCCCACGCGTGGCCTGCGCAGAGTGCGGTGAAACCGCGCGGTGCGAACGCTGTCGCGGCCCCCTCGCGCTTCCTCGCGCAGGCTCCACTCCGTCGTGCCGCTGGTGCGGCTCGCTCGCGGTCGGATGGACGTGCTCGACCTGCGACAGCGCGCGGTGGCGTTCGGCAGGACGCGGTTCTACGCGCACCGCCGATGAGCTGGGTCGAGCATTTCCAGGAGCCCGTGTCATCGTGTCCGACGGAGCCACGCCTGTACAGCGTGCACCGGGAGGTCGCACGCTCGTGGTGTCAACGCGCGGGGCTGAGCCGATCGTGCCTGGCGGGTACTCGGCGGTGCTGTTGCTCGACGGCGAGAGCATGCTCGCGCGCGAAAGCCTACGGGTCGTCGAAGACTGCGTGCGGTGGTGGTGCAACGCTGCCGCTCTTGCCGCTCCGGACGCCCCCGTGTTGCTCGTCGGTGTCGGAGGTTGGGTCGCCACAGCGCTCGCGACGGGCAGGCCCGAAGACATCGCCGAACGTGAACTCGCCGATCGGCGCACGCTGCGGTTTCCACCTGCTGTGCGAGTCGCGGCGCTCATCGGCACCTCCGACGCAGTCGCCCGGGCTCAGCAGTCGCTCGAGGGCCTCGACGGCGTCGACGTGCTCGGCCCCGTTGCGCTCGACGACGGGCGCGTGCGGTCGATCGTGCGGCTCGATGTGGCGCGAGGCTCAGAGGTCGCGTCTCGACTCAAGGCCGAGCTGGTGCGCGGTGCCACCACGTCGGCACCGGCGATTCCCGGCAGACCTCCACGTCGACGTGTTCCCGCGCTGCGGGTGCGCTTTGACGACGCCGAGCCGTTCGACGATCACGCCTCGCCTCGAGCGTCCAGTTGAATAGAGTCATGACTTCTCTGCGACTCGTGGTCGCCGGCAGCCCCGACGCGGCGGTGCCCACTCTCGAGGTACTTGCTGCGTCGTCGCACGAGATTGCGCGAGTCATCACTCGACCAGCGGCGCCCCTCGGCAGGCGCCGAGTGCTGACGCCAACCCCTGTCGCTGCAGCGGCGACAGCGCACGGCATCCCCGTACTCGAGGCAACCCGGCTCAGTGAGCTCGAGCAGCAACTCCTGCCGCTCGAGATCGACCTGGGGGTCATCGTCGCCTACGGCGCTCTCGTGCGCGAGCCTCTGCTGAGCTGGCCGCGACTGGGATGGATCAACCTGCACTTCTCG
>SXMH01000160.1 GCA_005777405.1 Actinomycetota bacterium | reverse complement strand
TTCGATCCCAGTATCGCCCACCACACAGTTTGTTCTTCAGGAAGTCGTCCAGAGTGGACAGATGCTCGGGCGCCGCGTTATCCAGATCTCGTTCGGCGTCTACAGCCTGATGGTGCTGGTTCTCACGCTCGGCACCTTCCGTCAGCGGCTCCCCGGCTCGCAGGCAGACAACGGCGTCCTCTCTCTCCAGTCATGGTTGTCGCGTGACACCTGGAGCACGGGCTGGTCGATCGAATTCCTGGCGAACGTCGCCGTGTTCGTGCTGTGGGGCGCGCTCGCGGCAGCGGTGGTCGGGCGCCGACGCTGGTGGCTCGCCGCACTAGGCGGTGCCGCACTGTCGCTCGTCATCGAAGTCATGCAGATCTCTACTGCGCGCATCTCCGACCCGCGCGATCTCGTCGCGAACACGCTGGGCACATTGATCGGCGTGACCCTCGTGCTGTTATTCACGACCCCCATGAGGGGGCACGCGAGGCAGCCGTCAGCTAGCTAGGCTGAACGCATGGCTCTGGGGGGAGACGCTTCGGCGACGCGTACAGCCGACAGCGCGGCGTTTGCCGATTTGTTGTTGAGTGCAGGACTCGTGAGTCCGCAGAATCTCGATTTCGCTCGTCAGGTGAAGCAGCGCACCGGCGCTCACATCGATGAAGTGCTCATCAGCCAGGGGCTTCTCGATTCAGAGTCACTGCTCATCGCCGAAGCACACGCGTGGGGCATCCACCCCATCGATCTCGCGGCCGTTGCCTTCGACGAAGAGCTCGTGCGCAGCATCCCGGGCCAGACATATCTGGGTGAGAACTGGCTCCCCATTCGCCGCAATGCGCAGGGCACCATCGTTGTCGCGACGGCTCGTGGTGTCGCTCCCGAGCGCGAAGCTGAGATCAGAGCACGACTGGGCGGCGCAGAGGTGCAGTTCGTCGCGACGACCTCGTGGGACATCAAGAATGCCTGCCTGCGGCTGTTTCGCGCGCAGATCGCCGACGAAGCAGCGAACGAACTGTGGCGACAGAATCCTTCGCTCTCGGCGCGCATCACGTTCAGCCGAGGCCAGAAGGCCGGGGGCATCATCTCCGTGCTCGCGGTCATCGGGCTCGCGATCGTCTGGCCAGTGCAGGTCGTCATCGGCATCATCACGCTCTTGAGCCTCATTTTCTTGGCGGGCACGAGCTTCAAATTCATCGTCGCGATGCGCGGGGCGCGTTACGACGTCGTCGAGCGCATCACCCAGCACCAGGTCGAGCTTCTCGACGACCGAGACTTGCCGCGCTACACCGTGCTCGTGCCGGTCTTCCGCGAGGCGAACATCGTCGGTCAGCTCATCCGCAACCTCGGCGGCATCGACTATCCCACCGAGAAGCTCGAGGTGCTCATCCTCATCGAAGAGGAAGATCACGAGACGCGGGATGCTGTTCTCACCTCGAACCCGCCGCCCCACTTCCGCATCGTCACGATTCCGAAGGGTCACCCGCAGACCAAGCCACGAGCGTGCAACGTGGGGCTGTACTTCGCCACCGGCGACTACCTGGTCATCTACGACGCCGAAGACACGCCTGACCCCGACCAACTCAAGAAGGCGGTCATCGCCTTTCGTCGTGGCGGCAGCGAGACGGTGTGCGTGCAGGCTTCGCTCAATTACTTCAACGACCGCGAGAACGTGCTCACGCGCATGTTCACGCTCGAGTACAGCTATTGGTTCGACTACATGCTCGCCGGCCTCGACCTCGGTGACTTGCCCATTCCGCTCGGGGGCACGTCGAACCACTTTCGCACCGCCGCACTCAGCGAATTAGGCGGCTGGGATCCCTACAAAGTCACCGAAGACGCCGACCTCGGAATTCGCGCCAGCGCACTCGGCTATCGCGTGGGAGTCATCAACTCCACGACGATGGAAGAGGCGAACACGTCGATTCCGAACTTCATCCGCCAGCGTTCGCGGTGGATCAAGGGCTACATGCAGACGACTCTCGTGCACGCGAGGCAGCCGCTCGCGCTCATCAGTCAGATCGGTCTCCGGCGGTTCCTGAGCTTCGTGTTGCTCATCGCCGGCACGCCCTTGACGTTCCTCGGCGTCATTCCGTTCTATCTGATCACCGGCATCACGCTGTTCGCGCCGACCGCACTCGTCGCCCAGTTCTTCCCCGTGTGGCTGCTCTGGATCACGCTGTTGAACTTCGTCATCGGCAACGTCATCATGATCTATCTCTCGATGATGGGGCCGTACAAGCGCGGCACCTTCCACCTTGTGCTGTGGGCCCTGCTCAACCCGCTCTACTGGTTGCTGCACTCGATCGCGGCCTATAAGGGCCTGTGGCAACTCCTCACCAAGCCCCACTACTGGGAGAAGACCGAACACGGATTGACGACGCATGTCCAGCACGGCTGAGCTCGGGCAGCTGCGGCGTGACCGCAGAGACCGTCGACCGCGGCGAACGAGACTCGACCCGTTCCCGCGAGATCCTGTGCGGCGGTGGATGCTCCGTCTCGCGCTCGCGGTGCCGATGGTGTTCTTCGCTCTCCTCGATCAGTTGAGCCCCGCGATCGACGGCACTCCTAACGCTGATCTCATGATCGCCGTGAGGGCGATCGACTGGTCGAGAGGCGATGCGCAGTGGCTCGCTGAGCTCTACCCGCACATCTCGATGCTCATTGCCTCCGCGAACCCACTCGGCAGGCTCGGCCTCAGCCTCGTGGGCGCGATCGCCGCTGCCTTCCTGCTGCAGAAAGTCGCGGAGATTCTCGCGCAGCGAGCAATTCCGGTCTCGACCGGCGTCATTCTCGTCATCGCCCTCGCGGCGAATCCGCTGTTCGTCTACTTCGCGCTCGAGAACCTGCCCGGTTTTCTCGCGATCACGTTCTTCGGCCTCGCGCTCGCTGACCTCGTGCGCTTCGTGAACTGGGGTAACACTGAGTCGGGCTTCCGCGCCGGCATCCTCATCATGCTCGCGGCGCTCTCCGACCCTTCCGGCATCCTGTTCGCGGTCATCGCTGTGCTCGCCTCGCCCTTCCTGCGGCATGGTCGGGCCCATGCCCCCGGTCTGCGCGCGGCCAACATGCTCGTCATCGGCTTTCCGACCGTGGGCGCCTTCGCCACGATCGCGATGCTCAACGTCGCGTTCTTCAACGCGCCGTGGCCGGGGCTCGATCTCCTCTCGATCGTGACGACCTTCCCCGAGCGCGCCGTGGGGTTGCTCGCGCTCTACACGACCCCCGACGGCTGGTTGCTCATCGCGCCCGTCGCAAGCGCGTGGCTCGTGGCGCTCATCGTTCGCCGACCGGCGGCGATTCCCGTCTCGATCATCGTGTTTCTCTTGCTCAACGTCGGGTTCGTGCTCGGAATGTTCCACCCCGGAGCCGCGGGTATCACGTTCACCTTGCTCACGCTGCTCGCGATCACCCTCATCCCCGCCGCGCGCACTCGCGTCACCAATGCTCTCGTCGACCTCGTTGCAGTACTCCAGATCGTCATCGCCTGGACGGCCGCCCTCGAGCGCGATGTCGTCGTGGAGTGGATGCTCGGCATCGCGGCAGCCTCGCTCGCGCTACTCGGCTGACGAGAGGGCAGCGGCCCGCCGGTAGACTCGACCCTCGTTCAGTCGCACCGCGCGCGGCGCGGCCCACTGAGCACCGCAGACGCGCCCCGGCAGTGGGGACGCGCACGAGCGCGAGCAAGAAGGAGCACGAGTGTCCGAGGCACCCGAGGCGAGCATCCACCCCGTCATTCCGCCAGTATCGGTGACGGAGGAGACGGACGGCTTCGGCGTGTTCACCGATCGTTCGGTCGTGGCGATGCGGGTCGGGGGAGAACTGCGCGACCTCGCGCACCGCCTGCACGCTGGCGATGTCGCCGAGCCGGTCACCATCGACTCGGCCGACGGCCTGTCGATTCTGCGGCACTCTGCCGCCCACGTGCTCGCGCAGGCCGTGCAGTCGATCAACCCCGACGCTCGACTCGGCATCGGCCCGCCGGTGACCGACGGGTTTTACTACGACTTCGATGTGCAGACGCCGTTCTCCGTCGATGACTTCCGCGAGCTCTCGAAGGCGATGGAGCGCATCGTGCGGCAGGGGCAGCGCTTCGTGCGGCGCGTCGTCACCGAAGACGAGGCGCGCGCTGAGCTCGCTCATGAGCCGTACAAGCTCGAGCTCATCGGGCTCAAGGGTGCTGCCGCCGACGACGGCGAGGGTGCGGGAGTGGAGGTGGGGGCCGGAGAGCTGACGATCTACGACAACGTCGACCCCAAGACGGGCGAGGTGCACTGGAAAGACCTGTGCCGCGGTCCGCACCTGCCGAGCACTCGCATGCTCGGCAACGGCTGGGCGCTCATGCGGGTCGCCGCGGCGTACTGGCGGGGGAGCGAGAAGAACCCCCAGCTGCAGCGCATCTACGGCACCGCATGGCCGAGCAAAGACGAGTTGCGGGCGCACCAGTCTCGACTGGAGGAGGCGGCGAAGCGCGACCACCGCAAGCGCGGCGTCGAGCTCGACTTGTTCTCGTTCCCCGATGAGATCGGCTCGGGGCTCGCGGTCTTCCACCCCAAGGGCGGCATCATCCGTTACGAGATGGAGGAGTACCTGCGTCAGCAGCTTTTCAAGGCCGGCTACGAGCTCGTCAATTCGCCGCACATCACCAAGGCGCACCTGTTCGAGACGAGCGGGCACCTGCAGTGGTACCAGGAGGGCATGTTTCCGGCGATGCACCTCGACGAGGAGCGCGACGCTGAGGGACACGTCACCCGTCAGGGCCAGGACTACTACCTCAAGCCCATGAACTGCCCGTTCCACAACTTGATCTTCCGAGCGCGCGGCCGGTCGTACCGAGAGTTGCCCTTGCGGCTCGCGGAGTTCGGCACGGTGTACCGCTACGAAAAGAGCGGCACGCTCTCTGGTCTCACGCGCGTGCGTGGCCTCACCCAGGACGACGCGCACATCTACGTCACCCCCGACCAGGTGAAAGACGAAGTCGCGAGCCAACTCGCGTTCGTGCTTGAGACTCTGCGCGGCTACGGCCTCGACGACTTCTACCTCGAACTGTCGACGCGGAATCCCGAGAAGTCGGTCGGCAGCGATGAACTCTGGAACGACGCCACTGAGACGCTTCGCCAGGTCGCCGTCGAATCAGGCCTCGAGCTTGTACCCGATCCCGGTGGTGCGGCGTTCTACGGCCCGAAGATCTCGGTGCAGGCCCGCGACGCGATCGGCCGCACCTGGCAGCTCTCGACCGTGCAGCTCGACTTCAACCAGCCTGAGCGATTCGAGCTCGAGTACACCGCGTCCGACGGCACGCGGCAGCAGCCCGTCATGATCCACCGTGCTCTCCTCGGGTCGATCGAGCGCTTCTTCGCGATCTTGCTCGAGCACTACGCCGGCGCGTTCCCCGCGTGGCTGGCGCCCGTGCAGGTCGTCGGCATTCCCGTCGCTGAGCAGTATCAGGAGTACCTCGGCGGCATCATTGATCGCCTGCGCGGGCTCGGCGTGCGCGCCGAACTCGATGCGTCTGACGACCGCATGCAGAAGAAGATCCGCACGCACACGACCCAGAAGGTGCCGTACCAACTCATCGTGGGTGAAGAGGATCGCGCCAACGGTGCGGTGAGCTTCCGCTTCCGCGACGGCACCCAGGTCAACGGTGTTCCCGTCGACGAGGCGATCGACCGCATCACTTCCGCGATCGCCTCGCGTTCGATGGCGCTCTAGCGGCGATCGAGGCGACGGGATGACCGAGCAGAGCGCGCCGCGACCGCAGTTCGACGGGGTGGAGGCAGAACCCTCCTCGAGCTTCGCCGCAGTGCCCGACGCCTTCCAGCGACTGTGGACGCCGCACCGCATGGCGTACATCGACAGTCACCATCGAGCGGAAAGCGACGATGCATGCCCGTTCTGCACGGCACCCGCGCGCGACGATGAATCGGCGCTCATCGTCGCGAGGGGCGAGCACGCCTATGTACTGCTCAACCTCTTTCCGTACAGCAGTGGTCATCTGCTCGTGTGTCCCTACCGCCACGTCGCGACGTACGACCGTGCTACGCGGGACGAAGTGGTCGAGATCGCCGAGCTGACGCAGATCGCTATGCGCGTGCTGCGCGAGACCTCGCAGTGTGAGGGCTTCAATCTGGGCATGAATCAGGGGCGCATCGCCGGAGCAGGCATTGCGGAGCACCTGCACCAGCACATCGTGCCGCGATGGAGCAACGACGCGAACTTCATGCCGATCATCGCGGGAACGAAGTCATTGCCACGACTGCTTGGCGACGTCAGGAGCGAGATCGCTCGCGCCTGGCCCTCAGACTGACGGCGGTAGACTCGACGACGCCGCCGACGTCACCACCTTCGCCGATTCCCGCGCGCGTCGGGCGCGCATCCTGTGCCAGAAAGGGCCGATACACCATGACCGAATCCACTGCGACGAGCATTCAGGGCACGAGCCGCGTCAAGCGCGGCCTCGCCGAAATGCTCAAAGGCGGGGTGATCATGGACGTCGTGACCGCCGAGCAGGCGCGCATCGCGGAAGACGCCGGAGCCGTTGCGGTCATGGCGCTCGAGCGGGTTCCCGCAGACATCCGAGCGCAGGGCGGCGTGGCTCGCATGAGCGACCCAGACCTCATTGACGACATCATTGCGTCAGTCTCGATCCCCGTCATGGCGAAAGCGCGTATCGGCCAC
>SXMH01000159.1 GCA_005777405.1 Actinomycetota bacterium | reverse complement strand
GGTCGATGGGCGAGCCGATCTTGGCGATCTCGCGGGCAAATTCGAACTCGCCGGCAGCCTGCACGTTGGCGAGCAGGTCATCGGCCGTGACCTCGAGCGTCGAGTAATCGCGCCACCGCACGGGGTAGCCAATCTTGGGCGTGAACTTGTGCAGCTTCTCGAGGGCTCGCTCGCGGGTCGCGGGGGTCATCCACTCGAGGCCCTCGATGCTCTGACGATAGGCCTCGACCAGGTGAGCGACCAGGTCGTCCATGGCGGCTTTGGCTTCGGGCTTGAAGTGTCGTGCGACGTAGGCCTCGCCCACGGCCTCACCCATGGCACGCTCGACGAACCCGACCCCGCGCTTCCACCGGGCGCGCAACTCGGGAGCCCCGGTGAGGGTGCGGCCGAAGAACGCGAAGTTCTCGTCGACGAACGCGCTCGAGAGGTACGGCGCCATCGAGCGCACGATGCCGTAGCGCAGCCAATCGCGCCACGCCTCGAGGTCGTGATCGGCCACGAGTGTCGCAAGGCCGGGCGTGAAGTCGGGCTGCCGCAGTACGACCTCGGCGAGCGCCGCCTTCGGAATGCCGTAGGCCTCGCGCCACTGCTCGAGCGGCAGGGTCGGTGCAGAGTCGCTCCACTGCTGCCAGGTGCGCAGGTTGTAGGTGGCTTGGGCGTCCCGGTTGCGCACGGCGTCCCAGTGGTGGGCGGCGAGCGCGGTCTCGAGCTGCACCACACGGTCGGCACGAGCGGCTGCGTCATCGAGGCCAGCCAGTGCGAGCATCCGCTCGATGTGGGCGCGATAGGCCGCCAGCGTGTCGGCGTGCTTCTCTTCGCGGTAGTACGCCTCGTCGGGCAGCCCGAGGCCGCCCTGTTCGACGAAGATGAGGTAGCGCTCGGGGTCGCCGGGGTCGTTGTCGACGAAAAGCTGCACGAAGCCGGGCATGCCTCGGCGCTCCAGTCGACCGACTGTTTCGACGAGCGCCTCCGAAGAATCGATGGAGTCGGCCTCGGCCAAGAGAGGCTCGAGCGGTTCAGCGCCCAGCGCTTCGATGCGCGCCTCGTCCATGAAGCTCGCGTAGAGGTCGCCGACCTTGCGCTCCGGCGTGCCGGGCTCGGCTGACTGCGCCTGCTCGATGATCTCGCGCACGGCCTGCTCGGCCTCCTCCGCGAGAATCATGAAGGAGCCGTAGCGGGCCTTGTCGGCGGGAATCGGCGTGCGCGCGATCCACTTTCCATTGACGTACCGGTAGAGGTCGTCTTGGGGTCGGATGCTCTCATCGAGTTCGTCGCGGTCGATGCCGCTCGTCAGCACGTCGGTCACGAGGGTCGAGCCTAGCCGCGCGACTGCGCCGTGACCATGGCGAGTGCTGAGACTGTGGGTGGGAGTGCTTGGGTCGGAAACAGCAACGGGCGCCCAGGCTTTCGCCCAGGCGCCCGCGCAACCGTACCGGCGGGGACCTACCCGGTGACGGCGTCTTTGACGTCGTCGCCCGCCTGCTTGAGCTTCGCGCCCGACTTCTCGGCGCGGCCTTCAGCCTCGAGCTTCTCGTTATCGGTCACCTTTCCGGCGGCCTCTTTTGCAGAGCCCTTGAGCTCTTCACCCTTGTGACGGGCCTTGTCTGCAGCGTCGTTCATCATCGACTCCTCACTGTCAGTGGCGATCGTGTCGCCGGTCTCCACCGTCGCAGTCGATGCGGCGCGAGGGCCACCCCTTGACAGCGGCAGCAGACAGGCGTACCGGGAGGTGGCGAGCGACTAGAGCCAGTCGCGTCGCTTGAAGGCGATGTAGAGCCCGACCCCCATGAGCAGCATGAGGCCGAGCGCGAAGGGATAACCCCAGTCCCACTCGAGTTCGGGCATCACTCTGAAGTTCATGCCGTACACCGTGCCCACGAGCGTGGGAGCGAAGAGAATGGCGGCCCATGAGGTGATGCGCTTGATCTGCTCGTTTTGCGCGACACTCACTTCGGTCATTCGCCGAGTAATGAGTGTCGATTGCACTTGCAGCGCATTGTCGAGCAGTGCGCGAAAGGCGTCAGCTCGCTCGCCTGCCCGTGTGGCGTGGTCGACGACGTCGCGCAAGCGGTGCGCGAGCTCGAGGTCGACGCCGTATTTGCTCGCACCGCGCAGAAGGCCTTCTCCGATGCCGACGAGCGGCTGCACGGCGCGCTGAAAGCCAATGACTTCGCGTGAGAGGTCGTAGATGCGCTTGGTCAATGCCGCGTCATCAGTGCCGCCGAAGAGCTGATCTTCGATCTCGTCGATGTCGTTCTCGAGGCCCGCGATGACGGGCTCGTATTCATCGACGACCTCGTCGAGCACTGCGTAGAGGATGGCCTCGGCGCCCAGCGCAAGCAGGGAAGGATCGGCTTCGAGCCGCTGCCGCACTTTCGTGAGATCGGGCGATTCGGCATGACGCACGGTCACGATGAAGTTGGGCCCGAGAAAGACGTGCAGTTCACCGAACTCGACGGTCTCTGACTCGTCGCGATAGCGAGCGGGCCGCAGCACGAGAAAGAGGGTCTCGCCGTATCGTTCGAGCTTCGAGCGCTGGTGCCCCTTCAGTGCGTCTTCGACAGCGAGCCGATGGAGCCCGAACTCGTCGGCGACGGAGGCGAGCTCGTCAGAGGTGGGTCGGTACAGTCCGATCCACGCAGTGCCCCC
The DNA here is from genome assembly GCA_005777405.1 of Actinomycetota bacterium. Taxonomy (GTDB): domain Bacteria; phylum Actinomycetota; class Actinomycetes; order Actinomycetales; family Microbacteriaceae; genus Microcella. Next base: position 3,286 of record SXMH01000159.1, on the reverse strand, counting down.
GGAGTCTCGAGCCAGTTCGAAGGTCTGGTCGAGCGTCGAAGCGCGCGAGGAGGTCGAGCGCACTCCGTCGATATAGACGGCACTGTCGATGACGGGCACGAGGGGCGTCAGAGCTTCGTGGAGTCGGTGGGTTCGCTCGTGGTCGTCTCAGCAGACCCGTCGTTCTTCGGCGCCGCGACCTCGCGCCGGAAGATCGTGATCGACTGGGCGAGGCTGCGAGCCACGCCGGGAAGCTTGGGCGCAGCGAACAGCAGCAGCACGACGAGAATGAGAATGACGCCGTGCCAGCCGGTGAGATTGAAGGGCATGAGTTTCTCCTGTCGAATCCGTGCGCGACGCGTGATCAGCGCAACTGACCGAATGCCTCGGCGCGCGCGCTCGGGCCTGCGATGAGGATGGTATCTCCCTCACCGATGACCGTGTCGGCATCGGCGTTGACCCATGCCTCCCCTGGTCGCTGCACGGCCATCACGGTGACGCCGTGGTTCTGCCGTAGCGCGGTGTCGCCCAACCGACGGCCGAGCACGACGGCGTTCGGCCCCATCTTGACGATGGCGTAGTCGGCATCGACCTCGACATAGTCGAGAGCCGAACCGCGCACGAGGTGCGCGACCCTGCGCCCCATGTCGCTCTCCGGGTAGATGACGTGTTGCACGCCGAGCTGTTCGAGAATGCGGCCGTGCGCTTCACTCACGGCTTTCGCCCAAATCTGGGGGATGCCGAGCTTCAGTAGCAGTGAGGTGGTCAGAATGCTCGACTGAAGGTCAGAGCCGATCGCGACGACTGCGCGATCAAACTCCGGCACCGCGAGTTGACGCAGCACCTCTTCTTTCGTCGCGTCGGCGCGCACCACTTGCGTGAGCTCGCCGTTGAGGCTTTGCACGATCTCTTCATCACCGTCGATGCCGAGCACCTCGGTGCCGGTCGCCATGAGCTCGAGAGCGAGGGCGCGGCCGAACCGGCCGAGGCCCACAACGACCACCGAGTCGGCTTCGGCGATGCGCGCGGTGCGTGAGCGGGAGAGCAGTCGATCAGCCAATGACGGGCCTTTCTTTCGGGAGTTCGTAGAGCACTCGGCGTTGCCGCAGCACGAGCGCGGTGCCGAGCGTGAGCGGGCCGAGCCTGCCGAGAAACATGAGCACCATGAGAATGAGCTGCCCCGCTGGCGGCAGCGATGACGTGATACCGGTCGAGAGACCGACGGTGCCGAACGCCGAGACGGCTTCGAACAGCAGCACGTCGAGGTCGAGGTGCGTGATGACCATGAGCGCGATCGTCGACGACATCACGGCGGCGAGCGAGAGCAGCGTGATCGTGATCGCTTCACGGTGCACCGCACGCGACAAGCGCTTGCCAAAGATGTTGACGGCGCCTTCGCCCCGAAGCTCGGTGATGATGATGAAGAGCAGCACGGCGAACGTCGTCACCTTGATGCCGCCGGCAGTGCCAGCTGGGCCTCCGCCGATGAACATGAGCACGTCGATGACGAGCCACGACTCGCTCGTCATCTGGCCGATATCGACCGAGTTGAAGCCTGCCGTGCGCGACTGCACCGAGTGGAAGAACGCGACGAGCAGCTTCTCGGCCGGGTTCATCGACCCCATCGTCGCGGCGTTGCTCCACTCGAACACGGCAATGACAGCGGTGCCGATCACGAGCAGCAACACCGTCATCGTGAGCACGAGGTTCGTGTTCATCGTCCAATGCAGGGGGCGCCGAAGTTCGCGCCGCAATTGCAAGAGCACAGGAAAACCGAGTCCGCCGAGAATCGTCGCGAGGCACATCGGCAGCAGCACGGCGGGATCGGTCGCGAAGCCGATCATGTTGTCGCTGAAGGGCGCGAATCCCGCGTTGTTGAAGGAGGAGATGGCGAGGAACACTCCTCGACCCAAGGCCTCGACGGGATGCACCCCGTAGTGCAACCAGAACCACAGCGTCAGCGAGAGTGCGACCGCCGCTTCGATGATGACGGTCGTCAGCACGATGCCGCGGGCGAGGCGCCCGGCGTCACCGGTCGTGATCGCGCGGTTCTCGGTCGAGGCGAACATGCGGCCCCGCAGCGAGAGCTTGCGCGCGAGTACGAGGCCGATGAGCGATGCCACGAGCATGATGCCGAGCCCACCGATTTGAATGAAGGCGACGATCACCGCTTGCCCGAAGGGGCTCCACGCCGTCGCGGTGTCGACGACGATGTGGCCCGTGACGCACACGGCCGACACCGCGGTGAAGGCGGCGGTGAGCATGCTTACCTCGACCTCGCCGCTGTGCGAAATCGGCAGCGCCAACAGCAACGTGCACACGGCGATTGCCGCGAGAAAACCGAGTGCGACGACCTGTGCGGGCGTCACTCCGGTAGGGCGACGTCGAGGCGAAACGCCGACGGGACTGCTGTGCACCCGCACACGGTACTCCTCGGCCGCATGGGAAATGTGCGGTTCTGGGGGTGTGAGCGTTAGGGATTCGTGAGGATGCGCGTGGCCATCGCCGCGGGCTCGTAGCGTCAGCGGCGCCCGTCGAGCTGGCGGGCCCCGAGCGGGAGGGCATCCCGCGCTGCGACGGGAGTGTTTCGTGCCCGACCCCATGATCGACGTTTCACCCTGGGCGGTGTTCGCCGCGCAACTCGGCACCATCGCGCTCGTGCTGGCGTTGCTCTACCGATCCCTCGGCCATGCCATGGCACTCGCCTACCAAGGCACGCGACACCTGCGCGTCGAACGCTGGATCTACCGCGCGATCGGCGTCGACCCCGACAGCGGTCAGAGCTCGATCGCCTATACGCGATCGGTGATCGTGTTTTCGGTGCTGGGCGTGCTGCTCGTGCTGGCGATCCAGCTCGCGCAGCCCTTCATGCCCTGGTCGCTGGGGCTCCCTTCCCCCACGGTCGACCTCGCGCTCAACACGGCGATCTCGTTCGTGACCAACACGAACTGGCAGTCGTACTCGCCCGAGCTCACGCTCGGCTACGCCGCGCAGGCCCTCGGCCTCGCCGTGCAGAACTTCCTGTCGGCAGCCGTGGGCATGGCGGTCGCGGTGGCACTGTTCCGTGCACTCGCCCCCGCAGCTCGCGAGACTCTCGGAAACTTCTGGGTCGACCTCGTGCGCGGCACCGTGCGCATTCTGCTGCCCTTCGCACTCGTCGCAGCGACGGTGCTCGTTCTCGGTGGCGTCGTGCAGAACCTTGCGGGCTTCACCGAGATCACCACGCTCACCGGTGCCGCCCAGTCGATTCCCGGAGGGCCGGTGGCCTCACAAGAAGCGATCAAGCTCATCGGCACCAATGGCGGCG
>SXMH01000158.1 GCA_005777405.1 Actinomycetota bacterium | reverse complement strand
GATGGAGTTGACGGTCCAGGTGGCGATGCGCATGCGCCCAGCCTACGAACTAGAGTGTCGAGGGTGTCTGAGGCCCGCGAACAGCTCATCCAGTTCATCCGTGATGAGGCCGTCTTCCACGGTGACTTCACGCTGACCAGTGGAGCGAAGGCGTCGTACTACATCGATTTGCGCAAGGTCAGTCTCGACCACCGCGTCGCGCCCCTCATCGGGCAGGTCATGACCGACCTCATCGTTGATGTGCCCGACGTCGCAGCTGTGGGCGGACTCACGATGGGTGCTGACCCGATCGCCTCGGCCGTGCTGCACCAGGCCGCGGCGCGCGGACTCTCGTATGACGCCTTCGTCGTGCGCAAGGCGCCGAAAGATCACGGTCGTGGCAAGCAAGTGGAAGGCCCTGACCTCGAGGGCAAGCGCGTCATCGTGCTGGAAGACACCTCGACGACCGGAGGCTCGCCGCTCACTGCGGCCCGCGCGCTCGAAGCCGTTGGAGCCACCGTCGTCGCCGTCGCGGTCGTCGTCGACCGCGCGACCGGAGCGCAAGGCATCATCGAAGACGCGGGCTACGAGTACCGCGCGGCCATCGGGCTCGCCGATCTGGGACTCGCCTGATGGTGAACGACAACAGAGGTGACGAACGCGACCCCGAGACGGGCGCCTTCGACCCTGACGCGTGGTTCAAGGAGCAGTTCGGGGGCGGCAATGACGCTGCACAGCCCGAGCCCGCCGAGCCTGTTGTGTCATCCGAGCCTGTTGAGCCTGTTGTGCCATCGCCGGGCTCGACTCCGCCGCCGCTCGTCGAGCCGCCCCTGCTGGAGCCGCCGCTCACTGAAGCGCTCGGCTTTGATCCGGCTCCGACCGAGGCGTACACGCCGCCCGCGTACGACCCTGCTCCGACTGAGGCGTACACGCCGCCCGCGTACGACCCTGCTCCGACTGAGGCGTACACGCCGCCCGCGTACGACCCTGCTCCGACCGAAGCGTATACGCCACCTGTCGTGGGCGCGGCCGACCCCGGATACTCCGAGCCCGGCGCCGGCGATGCGGCGACCGAACTGCTGAGCGAACCCGAAGCGGGCGGCGCTCTCGACCAGCTCTTCGGTAGTGACCAGTTTCAGGAGTACGAGGAGAAACTCATTCCGGCGGTGCCGGGCGGGGTCGCGCGCGTGCCGATCGCTGGGGCGGGCGATGCCGGTGGTGGGCCGGGTGGCCCTGGTGGAGGGGACGGCGACGGTGCAGCATCCACGAAGAATGCAGACTCCCCGCGCACGCCGCTGAACCGCACCCAGAAAATTTTGCTGTGGGTTGCCGGAAGCCTCGCGGCGCTGCTCGTGCTCGTGGGACTCTTCGCGCTCGGCACGCGCATTCCCGACCTGCTGGGCCCCGCGCCCGGTGCCGAGCCGACTCCGACCCCCACGCCGACCCCCACCGAGACGGTGGAGCCCGTGGGACCGGTCGAGCCGGGCGTGTGGTGGTGGGATGAGCTGCTCGGTGGCGAATGTCTCGAGCCCTACGTCGACGCGTGGCAAGACGAGTACACGGTCGTCGACTGCGCCGAACCGCACGGCGGTCAGCTCGTCGCCAAGTTGCCTGTTCCTCTGCCGGAGGACGTCACCGAGTACGGGCCCTGGCCCGGCGAAGAGGCGCTCGCCTCACAAGTCGCCATTCAGTGCGGTGGCCGCGGGGTCGTCAACCTCGAGGCCGCGAGCGAGTGGGAAGACGTGCAGCAGCAGGGCGCGTTCGCCGTCACGGCCGAGCAGTGGGATGCGGGCTTCACCGACTTCTTGTGCTTCGTGAGTCGAGCCTCGGGTGAGCCCTTGACCGGCTCGCTCGCCGTGCCGCCCGCGACGGAGTAGTCGCGCGGGGCGCGCGGGTCATGCCCTTAGAGCTCGGTCTCGATCGGTGTCGTCGACACGAGTTCGTGCACGCCCGCGAGAATCTCATCCGGACGGAAGGGGTACTTCGCGATCTCGTTGTCATCACTGATGCCCGTGAGCACGAGCACGGTGTGCAGGCCCGCTACGATGCCAGCGACGATGTCGGTGTCCATGCGGTCGCCGATCATGGCGGTGTTCTCACTGTGCGCGCCGAGGCGGTTCCTGGCCGAGCGGAACCTCATGGGGTTCGGCTTGCCCACGACGTAGGGCTCTTTGCCGGTGGCCTTCGTGATGAGTGCGGAGATCGCACCCGTGGCGGGCATCGGGCCGTCGGCGCTCGGGCCGGTGGCGTCGGGGTTGGTCGCGATGAACCGAGCACCTTGCCCGATGAGGCGAATTGCCTTCGTGATCGCGTCGAAGGAGTAGTTGCGCGTCTCGCCGACGACGACGTAGTCGGGGTCGGTCTCGGTCATGATGAAGCCGGCCTCGTGCAGGGCCGTGGTGAGCCCGGCTTCGCCGATGACGTAGGCGCGCCCGCCCGGAATCTGACTCGCGCAGAAGTCGGCAGTGGCGAGGGCGCTCGTCCAGATCGACTCTTCGGGAACGTCGAGTCCGCTCGCTCGCAGGCGTGCGGCGAGGTCGCGCGGCGTGAAGATCGAATTGTTCGTGAGCACGAGAAACGGAGTGCCCGTGTCGCGCCACTGCGCGATGAGTTCGACGGCCCCGGGCAGAGGCGTGTTCTCGTGCACGAGCACGCCGTCCATATCGGTCAGCCAGCACTCGATCTCGCGACGGTCGCTCATGCGGAGAAGCCTAGTGCGGTCATGTTTCAGGCAGGGTGGGGATGCTCGGCGCTCAGTCGAGCGTCGTGACGGGCATCCCGAGCCGCTCGCTCATCACCTGCACGGCCGAGGCGCTCTCGTCGATGCTGATGCTGCGTCGACCCAGCTCTCGGGCTGCGGCTGCTGTCGTGCCGCTGCCCGCGAAGGGGTCGAGCACCCAGTCGTGCGGCCTGCTCGAGGCGGAGACGATGCGGCGCAGAATGCCGAGCGGCTTCTGCGTGGGGTATCCGGTCTTCTCGCGGCTTGTCGTGCCGACGATCGTGTGCCACCAGACATCGGTCGGCAGTTTGCCGCGTGCTGCCTTCTCGGGCGTCACGAGTCCGGGGGCCATGTAGGGCTCTCGGTCGACCGATTCGCTGTCGAACCAGTAGGTGTCGGGGTTCTTGACGTACACGAGGATCGTGTCGTGCTTGGTGGGCCAGCGACTCTT
>SXMH01000157.1 GCA_005777405.1 Actinomycetota bacterium | reverse complement strand
GCTTGCGCACGTACACGGGGGCGCCGTACTGATCGAGCGCCTTCTCCACGGCGATGACTGCGCGGTCGACGCCGGCGCAGTAGCCGCGAGGTGCAGCGAGCAGCACGCGTCGCGGACCCGCCACGGCGCTCGGTACGAGGCGTTCGCGGCGCGCGGGCACGACGGGGGCGAGAAGAGTGCTGCCGAGGGCGCCGTTCGAGATCGAGCTCACGTGCTCAGTCTACGAGGGCCACCCCTCGCGAGCCTGCGTACTCCTCCAGCCCCGACCCGCACCCGCGCCCAGGCCGGGGCCGAGAACGATCGACGAGTCCGCGCATGCGAGGCTCGTTGTCGTCAACTCCACCTCTCGCCGGAGCGCCCGAACGGGGTCACCGGTCTCGACTACCCTGGCGGAGTCAGTGGATCGAGGCAATCAAGTCGTCAAGGCAAGGAGGGCGCCGTGAACGAGCCGAGCTCGGTTGCCTCCGGCACCGCGACAGCGGCGTCCCCCTCGACGGCTGAACAACCATGGCCGGTCGCGGCGCTCTCGACGAAGCTCAAGGAGTACATCGACCGCCTCGGCAGCGTCTGGGTCGAGGGCGAGATCGCCCAGTGGGGAGTCTCGGGCGGCAACATCTACGGCAAGTTGAAAGACCTCAGCGCTGAGGCGACGGTGTCATTCACCGTGTGGTCGTCTGTGCGCAGCAGGTTGCCAGACGGCCTCGGTCAGGGCGACCGAGTGACGGCGCTCGTGAAAGCCAACTGGTGGGTCAAGGGCGGCAGCCTCACGATGCAAGTGCTCGACATGCGTCGCGTCGGGCTCGGTGACTTGCTCGAGCGCCTTGAGCGCTTGCGCCGCACCCTCGCCGCCGAGGGACTCTTCGACGCTGCCCGCAAGCGGCCCCTGCCGTTCTTGCCGCATTGCATCGGCCTCGTCACCGGCAAAGACAGCGACGCCGAGAAAGACGTGCTGCGCAATGCACAGTTGCGCTGGCCGTCGGTGCGTTTTCGCGTGGTGCACGCGGCTGTGCAGGGTGATCGCGCGGTGGGCGAGGTCACCGCTGCAATGCAGACCCTCGATGCTGATCCCGAGGTCGACGTCATCATCGTCGCCCGCGGTGGCGGCGACTTCCAGAACCTGCTTCCCTTCAGCGACGAAGGCCTTGTACGGGCCGCGGCCGCGTGCACGACTCCCCTCGTCTCGGCCATCGGCCATGAGAACGATCGACCCTTGCTCGATGAGGTCGCTGACCTGCGGGCCTCGACTCCGACCGACGCTGCCAAGCGCGTGGTTCCCGATGTCGGCGACGAGCTCGCTCGCGTTCAGCAGGCCAGATCGCGCATGCTGTCGCGCGTGACTGGCGCCATCAGCACCGAAGTCGACCGCATCCAGGCGATTCGATCACGCCCCGTTCTCGTCTCGCCATCCTGGATCATCGACTCGCGAGCCGAGGAACTCACTCGCTACGTCGCGAGAGGTGCCGAACTCTCGCAGCGCCTCATCGAACGCGCAACGAGCGACCTCGATGAGCGCCGCTCCCACTTGCGTGCCCTCTCACCGCAGCGCACGCTCGACCGCGGCTATGCGATCGTGCAGACCGACGACGGCGCCGTCGTGCGCAACGCGACCTCGGCACCCGCGGGCGCGCAGTTGCGCATCACTCTCGCTGCGGGGCGGCTCACCGCGCGCAGCGAGGGCGCGAGCGCAGCATCCACTGATCTCTCACCCGCCGACCACGCAGAAGAGCGGACGTAGCATGGCTGACGTGACTCCGAAGACTTCACCCCCTGCCTTGCCAGCCGACTCAGGCGTTGACGACCTGAGCTACGAGCAGGCTCGCGACGAGCTCGTGCGCGTCGTCACCGAGCTCGAGCAGGGTGGCGCAACGCTCGAGCAGTCGATCGCCCTGTGGGAGCGCGGTGAGGCGCTCGCTCGGCGCTGTGAGCAGTGGCTGCTCGGGGCCAAACAGCGACTCGACGCCGCCCGCGCGGCCGCGGAAGGCTGAATCGATGCCAGACGCCCCGATCGTCGCCGAACTCGGTCGGCCTGAGACCCCCGACGAGAAGTCGGCGCGCGTCGCCGAGAGCCGCCGCAAGCGCCGTGCGAACCAGAACGTGCGCAACCTGGTTGGCTCGCTCATCGCGTCGCTCGCCATCGTCGTCTTCCTTGTGCTTGTCGTCGTGCGGCCCGATCCGACCCCCGAGTCGGTCGACTACACCGCCGTCGCCGCGGAGGTCTCGGCGTCGCTCGGCACCGAGGTTGTCGCACCGGTCGTGCCGCCCAGTTGGAACGCCAATCGCGCAGAGCTCACCGGCAGCGGTGGCGTCGACGAGTGGGTCGTCGGCTTCATCACCGATGACGACAGTTTCATCGCGCTGCTGCAGGGCTTCGACGCGAACCCCACCTGGCTCGCGGAGGCGCTGCGCAACCCGGGAGCAAGCGAGGCGGTCACGATCGCCGGTCTCGAGTGGCAACGATTCGACCGTCGCGACGACGATTCCGCCGGCCTGCGCGAGTTCGCACTGGTGACCGAGACTGAGGCCAGCACCATCGTGCTCTACGGAACGGCCACCGACGCCGCCTTCGCGGTGCTCGCCACCGCCGTTGCCGCCGAACTGGAGGATCGATGACCGAGACCGAGCTGAGCCCCGCGAAAGTGTGGAGCGAGATGCTGCGGGGCAACGAGCGGTTCGTTGCGGGCGAGCCGCGACACCCCCGGCAAGACGTCGAACGACGCGCCGAGCTTGCGGGCTATCAGGCACCGCGCGCGGCGCTCTTCGGATGCTCCGACTCACGCCTGGCTGCCGAGATCATCTTCGACAAGGGTCTCGGCGACCTTTTCGTGGTGCGTAACGCCGGTCAAGTCGTGAGTGACAGCGTCATCGGCTCGCTCGAGTACGCCGTGGCGGTGCTGGGTGTGCCGCTCATCGTCGTGCTGGGCCACGACGAGTGCGGAGCCGTGCGCGCGGCGATCAATGCGGTCGACCCCGACGCGCCAGCTCTCCCCGTGCACATTCAGCGCATCGTCGACACCATTGCCCCTGCCGTGCACCGCGTGCGCCTCGCTCAGGGCTGGGTCGACGCCGAGCTCGTGGACGCGCTCGAGGTCGGCAAGCAGCACTTGCGAGACTCGGTGGGTGCGCTGCTGGCCGCGAGCGAACTCATCAGCGACCGGGTCGCCGACGGTACGCTGGGGGTCGTCGGCGCGAACTACCGACTCCTCGAAGGTCGCGCCGTGCCCGACGTCGTCGTCGGTCGACTCTGACCCGCTGACCGGTCACCGTTCAGCTCGCAAAGTCGCCCGCCTGCCACCGCGACCGAGCCTCACCGCCCTGCACATCGAGACGCAAAGGATCACACCGCTGTGAGCGAGAGCACCGAGACCGACTACCGCATCGAGCACGACACGATGGGCGAGGTGCGCGTACCGCGTTCCGCGCTCTACCGCGCGCAGACCCAACGCGCCGTCGAGAACTTCCAGATCTCCGGTTCCGGACTGGAACCCGGTCAGATCGTCGCGCTCGCGCAGATCAAGCGTGCCGCCGCGCTCGTCAACGCCGAGCTCGGCATTCTCGAACGTGGCATCGCCGACGCGATCGTGGGCGCTGCCGACCAGATCATCGCCGGAGAGCACCACGAGCACTTCCCCGTCGACACCTATCAGACCGGCTCGGGCACGAGCTCGAACATGAACATGAACGAGGTGCTCGCCACCCTCGCCTCGACCGAGGCGCTCGCGGTGCACCCCAACGACCACGTCAACGCATCGCAGTCGTCGAACGACGTGTTCCCGACCTCCGTGCACCTCGCGGTGACCGAGGCCCTGCTGCGTGACCTGATTCCCGCGCTCGAGCACCTCGCCGAGGCGCTCGAGGTGAAAGCCGAGCTCTGGAAGACCGCCGTCAAGTCGGGTCGCACCCACCTCATGGACGCCACGCCGGTCACCCTCGGCCAGGAGTTCGCGGGGTACGCACGCCAGGTGCGCTTGGGGGTCGCTCGCGTGCGCTCGACGATCGAGCGCGTTGCCGAAGTGCCGCTCGGCGGCACCGCGACCGGCACCGGCATCAACACCCCGCTCGGCTTCTCGCAGAAGGTCATCGCCGAACTCGCCGCGTCGACCGGCCTGCCGATCACCGAGGCGCTCGATCACTTCGAAGCGCAAGGAGCACGTGACGGCCTCGTCGAAGCCTCGGGCGCGCTGCGCGTCATCGCCGTCTCGCTCACCAAGATCTGCAACGACATCCGCTGGATGGGCTCGGGCCCGAACACCGGCCTCGCCGAACTGCACAGTCCCGACCTGCAACCGGGGTCGTCGATCATGCCGGGCAAAGTCAACCCTGTCGTGCCGGAAGCCGTGCTCATGGTGAGCGCCCGCGTCATCGGCAACGACGCGACCATCGCCTGGGCAGGAGCCTCGGGGTCGTTCGAGCTCAACGTCGCGATTCCCGTCATGGGCACGGCATTGCTCGAGTCAATCCGCCTGCTCGCCAACTCGACTCGCGTTCTCGCCGACAAGACCATCACGGGCCTCGAGGCCAATCTCGACCGCGCTCGCGCGCTCGCCGAGAGCTCACCCTCGATCGTCACGCCACTCAACCGCGTCATCGGCTACGAGGCCGCGGCGAAGATTGCGAAGCACTCGGTCGCCAAGGGACTCACGATTCGTGAAGCCGTCATCGATCTCGGCTTCGTCGAGCGCGGCGAAGTCACCCTCGAGCAGCTCGACAGCGCGCTCGACGTCTTGAAGATGACCGCTCCCGGCCTCTGAGTCACCGAGAGTAGGCCGCGTAAGCGGCTCGCGCCGGAGTCGGTATCTCCTGATCCGCACCACCGGTTCGAGAAGCACTCGTTCTCCGGCGCGAGCCTGAGCCCACGCTACCTCTCAGGCGAGCTCGTTGCCTTCGAGCAGTTCGGTGACGAGTGCCGCAATCGCGCTGCGCTCCGACCTCGTGAGCGTGATGTGCCCGAACAGCGAGTGCCCCTTGAGCGTCTCGATGACGCTCGCGACACCGTCGTGGCGACCCACTCGCAAGTTGTCACGCTGCGCGACGTCGTGCGTGAGCACGACCTTCGAGTTCTGACCGATGCG
>SXMH01000156.1 GCA_005777405.1 Actinomycetota bacterium | reverse complement strand
TGGAAGAGGATGCCGGCAAGCTCACGCACGTCGGCGGGTCGACGGGCCGCATCCAGGGCGCTGAGTACTCACTCGTCGACGACAACCGTGCCGGGGTTCCGCTCGTCGAGATCGTGACGAAGCCGATCTTCGGCGCCGAGCACCGCGCCCCCGAGCTCGCCAAGTCGTATGTGTCGACCATCCGCGACATCGTGCGCGCCCTCGGCATCAGCGAGGCCCGCAGGGAGCGCGGCAACCTGCGCTGCGACGCGAACGTCTCGCTGCGCCCGCGCGGGCAGGAGAAGCTGGGCACCCGCACCGAGCCGAAGAACGTCAACTCGTTCCGATCGGTCGAGCGCGCGGTGCGCTACGAAATCCAGCGCCAGGCCGCGATTCTCGCCAAGGGCGGCACCATTCAGCAAGAGACCCGCCACTGGCACGAAGACACCGGCACCACCTCGCCGGGTCGCGTCAAGAGCGACGCCGACGACTACCGCTACTTCCCTGAGCCCGACCTGCTGCCGGTGGTTCCGTCGCCGGCCCTGATCGACGAACTGCGGGATGCTCTTCCCGAGCCCCCCGCGGCCCGACGCCGTCGCCTTCGCGAGGAGTGGGGTTTCACCGAGCTAGAGTTCCGCGACGTGGTGAACTCGGGCCTCCTTGTCGAGATCGCCGACACAGTCGCCGCCGGAGCAGCCCCCCAGCAGGCCCGCAAGTGGTGGACGGGCGAGATCGCCCGCATCGCGAATGCTCAGGATGCTGAGCCCGCGTCTCTCATCACCGCAGCTGATGTGGCTTCGGTGGTTGAGCTCGTCGAGTCAGGTGCTCTCAACGACCGCCTTGCTCGCCAGGTGGTCGAGGGCGTCATCGCGGGGGAGGGCACTCCGGCCGAGGTCGTGGCCGCTCGCGGTCTCGAGGTCGTCTCGGACGACGGTGCTCTCATCGCCGCGGTCGATGCAGCACTCGCGCAGCAGCCCGACGTGCTCGAGAAGATCCGCGACGGCAAGGTGCAGGCCGCCGGAGCCGTGATCGGAGCCGTCATGAAGTCGATGGGCGGCAAGGCCGATGCGGCACGCGTGCGCGAGCTGGTGCTGGAGCGGGCTCAGGCCTGACCCGACCGATGAACATCGATAGCTCAGTGTCCGAGCGTGTCGGTGAGAGAGGCGTTTCGCTCAAATGACCGAACAGCGCACCTCACGAGCATGACTTGGTCCTCGTCTCGTGGTGGTGATCGTCTTCTTCGTTGGCGCCAGCGAATTCTTCCTTTCGGCTCCGCTTTCAATGCGTTACGGCGACTATCGAGTTCCAATCGGGGTGGCCTTCGCGGTAGCGGGAGTCGTCGCGGCAGCCGCCATCATCGTCCGAGCGCGACCAACGAGCGGCGCGTACGAGACGCATCGTCTGCTTCATGAGCACCTTGCGGAGGTTGGCGGAGCACCCGCTGTGTTGTTCGCAGGGACGGTCAAGTCAAAGTCGCCGCAGCATCCAACGCTCATCCAGCTTCGTAGGTTTCTCGGGTGCTGGTCGCTCGTGCCGCAGAAGATGTGTCATTCGAAGGCGGTGGCCCGGGCGGTCTGCCGTTTAAGCCTCGCAGCGAGGCGACACCCCAGTTGCTTGTCACCGTGCATGATGCGGAGGGCACGCTTGTCATCCATATTGACCACCTCATGAGCCTCGAGCGCCCCGGCGAGGTACGTAGTGAGCGGGAAGTCCGGCAGCTCTTAGATCAGCTGACAACTACCTTTGCGAGATCGTAGATAGCGGTGGCTGAGACCCCAAGAATGGACCTCGCACAGATTGCTCCGAACGCGCACTGATTTTGCTCAGCGCATTTGGCGTTGCCGAAGGCGCAGGGATCACACTTCGAGACAAGGTGGGTGAAGTGCTTTTGTCGACCTATGCTGCACGGGGGCAATGAATTAGTCAGTCGAAAGCCTTACTCGTCCAGCCGTCTTGAGGCTGGCCCGACCTCTACGCCGGCACAGCGCGTTCACGAAACGAAACATCGATCGCCCGGCAGCTTTACTCGGAATAGTCGATACCTGTCTCTTCGACTAGCGCCAGCCAGCTGTCAGTGATTTCCCTTGCCTCGCCCATTGAAACCAAGCTTCGACGGAGGCGACGCACGACCGGTCGAAGGTCGCGAGACTGGGTCGATATCTGTTCAAGGGAATCTGCCATTAGTTGGGTCGAACCCAAGCCTTGATTAGCAGTTCTGGACAGGTTCGCTATGGACCTGAGGAACGTTGTCGTGGTGGCAGCGTCTTCTAGGTAGGTTTCGGGGATTCGAGACATGAGCGCTCGAACACCTGCATCTACCGAGTCGAGATCCTTTACCCAGTCTTGGGCGTGGCTCTCAATGCGGGCGACGGGGTCTTCCAGTTCCGAGGCGACGCGTCTGGCGATCACGAGACGCGCCGCGAAGCCTTTTCCCGACTTCTCCCCTTTCCCCATGTCTTCGGTCGCGCTCCGCATTATCTGCCCAATGGTCTGTACCTGCGCGCTGATTCCCTCAAGAGTGGAGTTCCAGCGTGGCATCGCGGTCTCTAGCTCGGCAACGAGGTCGATGAATCCTGGCTGTTCGTCGTCCTCATCAACGTCGGCCAATGCTGTATCCAGTGCTACAACAGTCGTCGATTCTGCTTGGCCCACTCGATCCGCAATTTCACTTGCGAGTCCATAGACGGCCTGGCGGTATTCGCCGGAGCTCCTTTCGGCGAATCTGAGCTCGGTCCACGAACGCCATTGCCTCTCGCGCACGGCTATGACCAAAGGGTCGGTAGTAAATTCGTCCGCAAGGGCGGGGACATCCATGTACAGGATCGGCAACACTAGTTGAGGAATGCCCAACTTCTCAGTTTGGTCCAGGAAGAACTGGAGTTCTCGACGGCATTCAACGCTCTGAAAGAATCGGGGCGTAAGCACGGGAACGAAGAAGGCCACATTCGAGAGTGACCTATCGATCTTCTCTCTCCACTTGTCGCCCCACTGAAGCTCATCGCTGTCCAAGAACAACTGGATGCCTTCGCCTCGGATTGCTTCGTAGTTGGCGACAATGTCGCGAGCAAGATCCGCAATTCGCTCGAAGTCAAGCTGATTGTCTTTGTGGACATACGACCAGAAGCCCATCATCTCCGCCATGAGAGGAATTCTAGTTGGACCAGCGATTGATCCTCATGCTTCGAAAGAGCCGACCCACAACCCATCGCGGGCGCGGGTCATGCCGACATACAACTCCCGCCGCTCGATCTCGCGCCGTTCGAGTGCGCCCTCGTCGAGGCCAGCGGCAGCAGGAGAGAGCAGCGACCCGTCGACCCGCGCGAGCAGCACCTGCTTGAACTCGAGTCCCTTCGCCCGCTTGATCGTGCCGACCTTCACCAACGGCGCGGGCGAGCCCGTGTAGCTCTCCAACTCGATCACGCCAAACCCGGCTACGCGTAGCGCCTTCGACATGGCATCAGCATCCCGATTGGTTGCCGTCAGCACGCCGATGTCGCCCGGATCGATGCCTGCCTCGATGAGTGACCGAACCTGCGACACCAGAGCCAAGTCGTGCGCCGCCACAAACTCGAACGACGAGAGCTGCGGCGCTGGGCCGGTGCGCGGAATGTCGAGCGCAGCATCCGCTCGCCCGGGTCCGCCTTCGATGTCGACGAACTCGTCACCGTCGACGACCGAAGCCGCGAACGCCGCGATCTCGCGGGTGTTGCGGTAGTTGGTCGAGAGCACGACTCCGCGGCCGGCGACCGAGATGCCCGCCTCGGCGAGGGAGTAGCCGCCGGGGTAGATGGTCTGCTGGCCGTCGCCGATGAGCGTCAGGCCGTCGGGGCGGTCGCCGACGATCGAGTAGAGCATGCGCAGCATCGCGCACGACAAGTCTTGGGCTTCGTCGATGATGACGTGGTCCACGCCCTCCAGTGGCATCCCGCGCAACGACGCCTCCGCGCGCAGAATGACGTCTTCGAAGTCGATGAGCCCGCGCTCACGCAGTGCTGCCTCGTAGGCGAGGTAGAGCTCCCACACCGCACGGCGCTGCTCCACTCGCAGCGGGCGGCGACGGCCCGCGCGCGGCAGGTCCGCGTATTGCTCGAAGGTCGTGAGCCCGCGGCCCTTGATGACCTTCGCGATCTCGTCGCCCCAGTAGCGACTTTTCGGGTCGATCGCGTGCAGCGGCCCACGCTTGCCCACAGTGCCCCACGCAAACCGAAACGCTTCGGTCGCCTTGCTCAGGTCGAGCGTCACCTGCTGCCCCCGCTCGCGCAGCACGCGCATCGCGAAGGCGTGCACGCCCGTGAACTCGACGCGCTCAACCGTCTCGGGCGCGAGCCGCTGCAGCAGCGTGCCGAGCACCGCCGGAAGAGTCTTCACGAACGTGGTCACGATGATGCGCCCGGTGGATGCTCGCGCCAAGTACGCCGCCCGATGCAGCCCCACGACCGTCTTGCCGGTGCCCGCCGCACCGCGGATTCTCGCTGGCCCCGAGAAGCTGCGCCGCACGAGCTTGGCCTGCTCGGGGTGAAGGAAAGCCATCCACTCTTCGATAGGCGCGGCGAGCATGCCGGCCAAGAACGTGTCGGCCACCTCGTCGACCGTGAGCAGCGCCGCTTCTTCGACGATCGGCTCGGGCTCGCTGAGGTCGAGCGGCACCGGCTCGTCACCCACGTTCGGGAAGTGATCGTTCGCCGCGCCAAGCACTAGTCGCTGCTGCCGCTCAGTGAGTCGCCGACCAAACCCATTAATGAACGTGGATGCTCTCCGCTCGCCGACCACCACCAGGCCGCCCAAACTCGCGAGCGGCACCGGGTTCATGGCTGACCCCGCAAGCACCACAACCACGCGCACTTCACCCGGAGCAAGCCCCAGGTCGACGAGCGCCGCTTCGGTGCTCACGCCCACGTCGGCGAGCCCTGCCAGGTCGTCGGTGACGTCGGCTTGACCGCGGAAGATGCGGCCTCCCGCCACGGTCACGTCGCGCCAGCCCTTCGTGTCGACCACGAAGACGCCGCCCGGTCCAACGAGCACGTGGTCGATCTGCGCGCGACTGCCGCGCCGGGCGCCGGGCCAGCCGCGGTCGTGCAGAAAGGTGTAGCCGCAGGCAGACAACACCGAGAGCGTGCCTGCTACCTGCCGCTCGGTCTTGTGGGCGATCATCCACCGTTCGGCGGCGGCGCGCGCCTCAGCCGCCCGTGCCTCGAGAGCGTCAGCGAGCGCCACCTGGCGGCTCGCCTCGATGCCCGCCGACCTACCTGCCTCGCTCATGCTGCCCCCGTTGCCGCGGCACGACGAGAAAGTCGAGCCTCGCTCCAGTCTGGCGGGGGAGCGGCGCTAGCGGCACCCCCTGAGCGGGGGCGGTACTCGTGGGTGTCGCGACATAATCTGTGACAAGAGTTCGAGAACGACGGCAGGGGAGTAGCGCGGTGGAACGCTGGACTGGTCTGCTCATCGTGTTGGGCGTCGTCATTGCGTTGATGATTCCCATCTGGATCTATGTGGGGAGTTTGAGGTCGGCGCACCGCAAGTTCGCCGCGTCTCAACCTGCATCAACGCTCACCGTCGTTGGGGTTCGAGACAAAGACCTTTCCGGGGCGCTTGCGCGTGCGCAACACGGCGGGCTCAGCCCCGCTCGCGTGCCGAACCCGTTCATCGTCACGTTCTCGACCGACGGCGTGAGGTTGTGGAGTGGCGGCTTTTCGCCTCGCGTTCTTGAGACGATCTCTGCCGATCGCGTGCTCGGAGTCGATCTCGGCACCTACACCGAGAGCCCGGAGTACCGTCAGCCCTCGCTTCCCCGCCTCAAGCTCACCGTTGCGCAGCTGCAAGACTCGGCGGCGTCGCCGGTTGACGTGCAGTTCGGCATCACCAAGTTGACGACGGGGCCATTCATCGCTCGCTACCTCGACGAACCGGGCGTGCAAGACCTCGCGGCGCAGGCGCGCGAGGCACTGCGTGGCGGCCACTATGCGTCACGAGCGCCGTCGCAATCGGCTCCGACGATTAGGTCCCGACCTGGCACGCTCGAACCGGGCACGACTGCCTACGATGCCGCACGCCTGTGGGGTATCCCGGTCAAGCGGGTCATCACCGCTCTCTGGATCATCGCTGCCCCTCTCGTGCTCTGGGCCTCCTTCATGCGAGACGTGGGCTTTCTCGTCAGCGTGATCGCTGTTCAGCTGGCCGCGATCGGCCTGCTGTTGTGGCGGGAGAATCGCGCCGTCTCGCGCGAAGAGGCCGCCGGCTATACGACCCTCAACGGCAAGCACCTGCACCTCGAGCAACGTCACCCCACGTCGGGAATGGTGATTCGTGAGGCCGGCGGAACGGCGATCTCGCAAGAGCGGTTCCGTGAGCTGCTCGGCCGCTAGACCTCGACGGCAATAGGAACCATCAACGGCCCCACGTGTCGAGCGTGTCGAGAAACCACTTCTCGGCCAATGCAATTGCATCAGGATTGACCGCCGGGTCGAGCTCGTCGAACACCGCGGCGAGTTCTAGCTCTCGCTCGATGAAGTCGAGAATCTCGCGCGGCACTTCACCCGCGCCCAACTCGCGCGTCGTGCTCTTGAGCGCGATCAGTTCCGCGATACGGTGACGCAGCACTGGGCCCGGGTCGGCCTGCTCGACGAGGCTGGGGAGGTCCATGGGCGGCACCCCAGCATTCGGATGGGCGCGGAGCCAGTGAAGAGTTGCCGCGGGCCGCAGTGCGTAGAAGACGCGCTTGAGCGCGAGCGTCTCGGTGGCTCCCCCTCGCTGCCGCAAGCCGACATGACGATAGTGGCGCGCCGCCTTTACCGGGTCGTAGACGGATGCTGCGAGCTCGAGCATCCCGTCCCGAAACGCCTCATCGCCGCTGTAGATGATGGGCGACCGCAGCCACTCGGTGACCGTCGCGTTGCCCTTGACGAGCAAACGCACGGCCTTGATGACATCCCAACCGTTGACGTCGAAGATCTTGTCGAGGGGCGTTTCGATGACGTCGCGTTGGGGCCACGGGCTGAGGTAATCGTTGCGGCGGCGCACGTACATGAAGCGGCAGTCGTAGTCGCTGTCGGGTGACGGAAACCCCCATGCACGGCTGCCGCTCTCGATCGCCCAGGGAATGACCACGTGATTGTCAGACGAGACGCCGCGCAAGCGGTCGTCGACGGCGGCGACGGTCTCGGAATCCATCGTGTTGGGAATCACGCGCATGACTTCGACTGTAGGGCGCAAGAACTGTCGGGTGAGCGATCATGCACCGCGGCGACAGCGGTCCCCTTGAGTTGGGGAGGATTCACCCATTCATGAGTGAGTCGAAACGCGAGCTGCGCGGCCCGACGATTGCGTCGCCCGCGCGCCAACCTGCACACTGAATCGGTCATGAGTTCTTCGGCACTCTCGCCCCGACTGCAAGCGGTCATTGAAGCGCTACCTTTGCGACCTGCAATGCGTGTGCTCGAGATCGGCGGCGCTCCGGGGGCCGCGGCTCGCCGTGTTGTCGAGCGCGTCGGCCCGCACGGCCACGTGCTCGTCGTCGACCGTTCCGTCACGGGAATCGCGGCCACAGAACGAGCCTGTCGTGATCAGATCGATGCTGGTCTGATGAGCGTGCTGTGCGCATCGGTCGAGTCGTTCACGTTGCCACCCGGCTGCCCACCGTTCGACCTCGCGTTCGCGTGCAGAGTCGGCGTGCTCGATGGCCGTCATCCTCGAGAGTATGAGCAGGCCATCGCGCGAGTGTCGGCTGCGCTGGTGCCTGGAGCGAGCCTGTACGTCGACACCGGCGACCCGCTGACACGCATTGCGTTGGCGGAGTCTCGGCTCGGCGAAGCCCCGCCTCTAGAGTGACTCTCATGACCTCGCCCACCCTGCACGATGTCGCCAAGCTTGCTGGCGTCTCGTTCAAGACGGTGTCAAACGTCATCAACGATCACCCTCATGTGGCCGAGGCGACGCGCATCAAGGTCGAGGCAGCCATCAAGCAACTCGACTACCGCCCGAACCGTTCGGCACGCAGCCTGCGTTCCGGCCGCACCGGAGCAATCGGTCTCGCGGTGCCCGAGTTGAGCCTCAGCTACTTCGCCGAGCTCGCCGATGAAGTCATCTCCTATGCCGAACAGCGCGACACCGTCGTGCTCATTGAGCAGACCGGGGGAGACCCCGAACGAGAACTCGAAGCCCTGCGCGGCAGCCGCCGCCAGATGACCGACGGATTGCTGTTCAGCCCTCTGGGACTGGGCAATGACGACGCCGACAAACTCGACGTCGGCTTTCCGCTCGTGCTCCTCGGTGAGCGCATCTTCGACGGCCCCGTCGACCACATCACGATGGAAAACGTGGATGCGGCCCGCGCCGCCACCGATCACCTTCTCGACGCCGGCTGTCGCCGCATCGCCGTCATCGGTGCCCACACGGGCGAGGTGATTGGCTCGGCAGGGCTGCGACTCTCGGGGTATAGAGCGGCCATCGAAGCTCGCGGCATCCCGTACGACGAGCGTCTCGTTGTCGATGCGGGGCCGTGGCACCGTGTGAACGGTGCCGAGACTATGCGCACGCTGCTCGAGCGCGACGTTGACTTCGATGCCGTGTTCGCCCTCAACGACGAGCTCGCGCTCGGCGCTTTGCGCGTGCTCAACGAACGCGGCATTCGCGTACCCGAGCAAGTGGCCATCATCGGATTCGACGACGTCGACGAAGCGCAATACTCCCTGCCGAGCCTCACCACCGTTGACCCCGGTCGGCGCGAGATCGCGCACATCGCGGTGGATGTTCTGCTCGAGCGCATCGGAGCCGGCAGCGATGCGCCGCCCAAGCGTGAGGTGCGATCGGGCTTTCGCATCGTGCAGCGCGAGTCGACGCCGGCCGTGACACGCTGACGAGCATCCCGTCTTGACAGCGACGCATTCCGACCGCATACTCAATCCATTACAACGTTGTAATAGACGTTGCGATCTCGGTCAGGGACTGCGAGCACCATGGTTCCCGACCGAGTAGACACCGAAGTCCCGCACACGTTCAAAGGAAGACCCATGACCCGCAACCGCACAGTGACAACTGTCGCCGCTGTG
Organism: Actinomycetota bacterium; assembly: GCA_005777405.1. Classification (GTDB taxonomy): domain Bacteria; phylum Actinomycetota; class Actinomycetes; order Actinomycetales; family Microbacteriaceae; genus Microcella. The sequence goes on along the minus strand of SXMH01000156.1, from coordinate 53,316 downwards.
GCCGCCGCGAGCGCGCTCATGCTCGCCGGCTGCTCGGCGGACGGCACCGAGTCAAGCGACGGCCCGATCGAGCTCACCTTCTGGCACGGCTACACCGAGGCCGATGGTGACGTGCTCGAGCAGATCGTCGCTGACTTCAACGCTGAGAACCCTGACATCGTCATCTCGACCGAGATCAACCCGTGGGCTGTCATCGACGACACTCTGCTGCCCGCACTCTCCGCCGGCACCGGGCCCGACATCGTGGCCATGCCGGCCGAGCGCCTGCCCGTGTACGCCGACCGTGGCGCGTTCGCCTCGCTCGACGAGTTCTACGCCGACCCGGCGAACAACGCTGGCGCCGTCAACCCCGGCGCTGTCGACATGATCACGGTCAACGGCACCGCCTACGGTGTTCCCACCGGCTTCGTGCCCCTCGCGGTCTACTTCAACAAGGCCCTCTTCGAGGCGGCAGGCATCACCGAGGCTCCCACCACCTGGGACGACTGGGTGAGTGTCTCTGAGCAGCTCACGATCGACGAGAACGGCGACGGCACGCCCGAGCAGTACGGGGTGATTCTTCCCGACCACGCCACGGTGGCGAACGGCCTCTGGCCCTCGCTCTTCTACGGCAACGGCGGCGAGATCGTCGAAGGCGGCGACACCGCGGTCATCGACTCGCCCGAGAACGCCGAGACTCTCGAGTTCTGGCGCGACGCGATCGTGGAGAGCGCGATTTCGCCCACCGGTGTTGATGGCATCGAAGCTGACAGCATCTTCTCCTCGGGTCGAGCCGCCATGACCATCGGTGGTCCGTGGATGGTCTTCATCGCTGCTGACAACGGCATCGACTACGGCATCGCGCCGATTCCCGCCGGTCCTGTCGACCAGGCCGCATCTGCCATCGGAGTGTCGATGGCGATCACGCAGCAGGAAGATCCTGCCCGCCAGGCAGCTGCCGAGAAGTTCTTCGCGTACTTCCTCAACGACGACAACGCCGTGGCGTGGTCGCTCGGTTCCGGTTGGCCTCCGTTGCGCACCGACATCGCGGCCGATTCGGTGGCCGACAACGCCACGGTCGCAGCGCTCACGTCGATGGCCGAGTTTGGCCGCCCGCTGCTGCCGGGCGTCGTCAATAGCGTCGACGTGCTCACGGCCGTCGACAACCTCACCCAGCAGGTGATGGCTGGCGGCGACATCGATGCACTGCTCGCTGAGGCGCAAGCCGAGATCGAGGCAGCGCTCGCGGGATAACCTTCCCGCACCACGCTCGAACCCTGTGGGGGCGGTGTCGTCAGTGACGCCGCCCCCACCTAGCGAGACGAAAGACCATGACGTCACTCACCGGGTCGCGACCCACCTACCGCCCACCGGCACCGCTCGGCGGCCGCCCCCGGCGCCGGTCGGCACAGGACAAGCGCGACCGCACAGCACTGCTGTTTCTTGCCCCAGCACTCATCGTGCTCGGCGTGTTCGTCGCGTGGCCGATGGTGTCGGCGCTGCGACTCTCGTTCACCGACGCGAGCGGCTTCGGCGTCGAGAACTGGGTGGGGTTCGACAACTACGCACGCATCTTCGCCGATGCCGACATTCTCTCCGCGTTGTTCAACACGGTCTGGTACCTCGTGCTCTTCACGCCGCCGGCAGTTGCGGTCGCCCTGGGGCTCGCACTCGCGGTCAACAATCCGCGACTGCCGTTCCGCTCGTTCTTCCGCACGGCCTTCTTCGTACCGTTCATCGTCTCGCTTGCCGTGTCGGCCTTCGCCTGGGGCTACTTGCTCGACCCGAACGTGGGGCTGCTCAACTACTGGCTCAGCAGCATTGGCATTCGCATCGGCAACCCGCTGCAAGACCCCAACCTCGCGATGCCCGTCGTCGCACTCGTGGCAGTGTGGAAGAGCTTCGGCTTCTACTTCGTCATCTTCTTGGCCGGATTGCAGGATGTTCCCGCCTCGCTCTACGAGGCCGCGAGGGTCGACGGCGCAGGGCCGTGGGCTCGCTTCCGCAACGTCACGTTGCCGATGCTGTCGAACACCCTCGCGTTCGTCATGATCTTCGCCATGATCGCGGCGCTGCAGGCCTTCGACCAGATTTACGTCATGACCGGGGGCGGGCCGTTCGGCAGCACCCAGACCATCGTGATGGAAATCTACGAGTCAGGATTCCGCCGCCTTGAGCTGGGCTTCGCCTCGGCCCTGTCGTACGTGCTGCTGGCAGCAACGCTCTTGCTGAGCATCGTGCAGTTCGTCTTCTTCGGCCGTCGAGAAAGAGACCTCACATGACCGCCCTCGCACCGACCCGAGTGGGCGCGCTTGCTCGCGGCCCGCGGCCTCGACTGAAGCCGACGACAGCTTTCGCGTTCATCGGCTTGCTCGCCGCCGTCGCCCTTGTACTGCTGCCAATCGCGAGCATCGTGTTCACCGCGTTCAAGCCGACCGGTGAGGTCAACGCTTTTCCGCCGACCCTGCTGCCCGAACAGTGGACGTTCGCGAACGTCGAGCGCATCACGACCGAGCTGCCGTTCGCACGCCTCATTCTCAACAGCGTCATCTTCGCGGGCGGTGTCACAGCATTCGCGCTCGTCTTCGATTCGCTCGCCGCGTACGCGCTCGCTCGTATCGACTTCCGCGGACGCACGGTGTTGCTCATCGTCATCATCGCGAGCCTCATGATCCCGTTCCAGGCCACCCTCATCCCCGTGTACCAGGTGGTAGCAGACCTGGGCTGGGTCAACACGTATGCCGGACTCATCGCCCCTCGCGCCGCTGACGCCTTCGGCATCTTCTTCTTGCGGCAGTTCTTCCTGGCTTTGCCTCGAGACATCGACAACGCCGCGCGTATCGATGGTGCGAGCGAGTTCCGCATCTTCCGCAGCATTGTCATTCCCAACGCGATTCCCGCACTCATGACGCTCGGCATCTTCACCTTCGTCAATAACTGGAACGACCTGCTGTGGCCGCTCGTGTTCACGACACAACGCGAGATGGGCACGCTCACCTCGGGCCTCACGCTTCTCACGGGCCCCGGCGGCATCATTCCCTACGGCGTCATGATGGCTGGCTCACTCATCGCGATTCTGCCCTTGCTCGTGGCCTTCCTCATCGTGCAGCGCACGTTCATCGAATCCATCGCGACGACGGGAGTGAAGGGATGACCGTGCCCTGGCACCTCGATGGCGCCCTGCACTTCGCGCTCGGCATCGAGAACACCTTCGTGCCCCAGTCAGGCCCCGGTGAACGGGCGCTCGACGAGTACGAGCTCACCGAGCACTACGAGCAGTGGCGCGGCGACCTCGATCTGGCGCGCTCGGCGGGTGCCGAGTTGCTGCGGTGGGGCATCCCGTGGCATCGCGTTCAGCCGCAGCGAGACTCGTGGGATTGGAGCTGGGTCGACCCCGTCATCGACCACTTCGGCGAGATCGGCCTGCGCCCCGTGATCGACCTGCTGCACTACGGAACACCGACATGGCTCGAGAGGGAGTTCGCCAACCCCGACTTTGCCGCGCGCTTCGCCGAGTTCGGTGTGGCCTTCGCCGAACGATATGGCGACCGGGTCACCGACTACACGCCGATCAATGAGCCCATGATTCACGCCCTCTTCAGCGGCGAGTATGCCTACTGGCCGCCATATCTGCGGGGCACCGAGGGCTTGGCGACGATGAGCATTCAGCTCGCCGAAGGCTTTCACCAAGTGCAGCACGGCATCGCCGAGGTGCTCGGCGACCGGGCCGTGTTCGTGCATGTCGATGCGGGCATGCGCTTCGTCGGCGCCGACGATGCGGCTCAGCGCGGCGAGCTCGCCGAGCGGCTTCGCCACCAAGTGTGGCTCGTGGAAGACCTCGTGACCGGGGGAGTGGATGACGGGCATCCACTGTTCTCGCATCTCGCCGCCGCGGGAATCACTGATGCTCTACTCGACCGTTTGCGCACTCGCCCAGCGTTGCCTGATGTCTCAGGCGTCAACTACTATCCGAGGCACTCGACCGAAGTCATCGAGACGGGCGTGCACCACGGCGGGGGCTTCGCAGACCCAAGACCCACTCGCGATGACGGAGGGGCGGGGCTCGAAGAACTGCTGCGTGAAGCACACGCCCGCTATGGCGCGCCGGTCGCCGTCACCGAGACGTGCGTAACGGGCACGGTTGAGGAACGAGCAGCCTGGATGGACGAGTCGTTCGACCTCATGGCACGCCTGCGTGCTGATGGTCTGCCTCTCGTCGCCTACACATGGTGGCCGGTCTTCGACATGTACGAGTGGACGTGGCGGCACACTGAGGCGCCGCGATCCGCCCACCAGCTCTCGATGGGGCTCTGGTCGCTCGAAGAGGGCGCCGGCGCACTGCGCCGAGTCGAGACGCCGCTCGTCGCCCAATTTCGCCGACACGCTGCCGACGGGCGGCATCGGCCATGACTTTCACTGCCCAGAAGATCACCACTGAAGGAGCCCCACTGTGATTCGCGCGCACGCCACCGTTCGCCCCGACGCCGTCATCGGCGACATCGACCGGAGGCTCTTCGGCTCGTTCGTCGAGCACCTCGGGCGCTGCGTCTACGACGGAATCTATGAGCCCGGGCACGAAACCGCAGACGCAGACGGCTTTCGCGAAGACGTGCTCGCCCTCGTGCGCGAACTCGGCGTCAGCACCGTGCGATACCCGGGCGGCAACTTCGTGTCGGGCTATCGCTGGGAAGACGGAGTGGGCCCGCGCGAGCAGCGCCCGAAGCGTGTCGACTTGGCGTGGCACTCGCTCGAAACCAACGAAGTGGGTCTCAACGAGTTCGCGCGGTGGGTCGAGAAGAGCGGCACCGAGCTCATGCTCGCGGTCAACCTCGGCACTCGCGGAGTGCTCGAAGCGCTCGACCTCTACGAGTACACGAACATCCGCGGCGGCACTGCGCTCAGCGACTTGCGAGTGAGTCACGGCGCCCCCGAGCCACACGCTGTCACCATGTGGTGCCTCGGCAACGAGATGGATGGGCCCTGGCAACTCGGGCACCGCAACGCTGACGACTACGGAAAGATCGCGGCCCAGACCGCCCGTGGCCTCAAGCAGTTCGACCCGAGCCTGCAGCTCGTGGCGTGCGGAAGCTCGGCGCGTGACATGCCGACCTTCGGCACCTGGGAGCGCACGGTGCTCGAGCACTGCTACGACGACGTCGACTACATCTCGTGCCACGCCTACTACAACCTCAAGAAGGGCGACGTCGCCGCCTTCCTCGCGAGCCCGGTCGACATGGACCTGTTCATCGCCGAAGTGGGGCAGGCGATTGACGAAGTGCGAGCATCCAAGGGAAGCGACCACGAGGTGCGCATCTCGTTCGACGAGTGGAATGTCTGGGATATCGAGCGATACCACGAAGAAGACAAGGTGACCGACCCGCAGGTGTGGCCGGTCGCGCCTCGATTGCTCGAAGACAGCTATACGGTCACCGACGCGGTGGTCGTGGGTGGACTGCTCATGTCACTGCTGCGCAACGTCGACCGCGTGGCCGCCGCGAGCCTCGCGCAGCTCGTCAACGTCATCGCTCCGATCATGACCGAGCCCGGTGGCATTGCGTGGAAGCAGACCACGTTCTTTCCGTTCGCGACCGCCTCGCGCCTCGCGCAAGGCCAGTCACTGACGGTCGACGTGGATGCTCCCACCTACGACGCCGGAAAGCTCGGGTCTGTGCCCCTCGTCGACGTGGTGGTCACTCGTGGCGAGCACGGTGCCGTCGTCTTCGCGACCAACCGCAGCACGACGGAGAGCGCCACGGTCGAGGTCGACCTCGTGGGCATCTCGACAGAGATCGACGAGGCCTGGCTGCTCGCCGACGACGACATCACCGCGCGCAACACGCTCGACGACCCCGAGCGGGTGGGGCTGCGAGCGTTCGACTCGGCCGTTCTCGATGGGGGAGTGCTGCGCGTCGAGTTGCCGCCCGTGTCGTGGGGGGCCGTGAGCTTGAGCTGAGACAGCGCGCACAGAGCCCGCAGAAGTACGGGTCTCGACCTCGTCACCCCATCGCGTGCTGCGTGCGAGACTGTCCGCTATGACCACAGACGCCGGTGCCCCTCGCGCGCGTGCGGCAGAGTCGGGAGCCCGTCGACTGCCGACCGTCAACGACGTGGCACGGTTGGCGGGCGTCTCGAAGGGCACCGTGTCGAAGGTGCTCAACGGCCGGGCAGGTATCGCGACTGACACGCGAGAGCAGGTCGAGTCAGCGGCGCGGCAACTCGGGTACCGACCCAACCTGCAGGCGCTGAGCCTCATGGAGGGTCGCACCGGAACGGTCGGCCTTCTCACGCACGATCTGGAAGGTCGGTTCTGCCTGCCGATTCTCATGGGCGCAGAAGACGCGCTCGGTGCCGGAAAGCTCTCGGTCTTTCTGTGCGACGCCCGAGGCGACGCGATTCGCGAGCAGTACCACCTCGAAGCATTGCTCGCGAGACGCGTCGACGGCCTCATCGTCGTCGGCGATCGCGCCGCGCCGCGAGCCTCACTCGGCGATCTGCCGGTGCCGGTGGTCTATGCCTCGGGGCCATCGATGAACCCCGACGATACGTCTGTCGTTCCCGATGACGTGCAAGCCGGGCGTGCGGGCGCTGACCACTTGCTCTCGATCGGTCGGCGACGCATCGCGTACATCGGTGGTGACCCGTCGTACCCCGGCGCTCACCGCCGAGCGGAGGGGGTCACGTCACTTCTTAGCGAGCGCGGGCTCGAGCTTGTCGTACCTCCCATGCTCAACGCCTGGACGGAGACGTGGGGTTTGCAAGCCGCACGGCAGATTCTGGCCAAGCGCCCCGACGTCGATGCGATCATGTGCGGCAACGACCAGATTGCGCGTGGAGTTGTCGATGCGCTGCGCGAACAGGGCAAGTCGGTGCCCGGCGATGTCGCCGTGCTCGGGCACGACAACTGGGAGACGCTGGTCTTGGCCGCGCGCCCACCGCTCTCGTCGATCGACGCCAACTATCAGCGCCTAGGCGGCAAGGCGGCCCAACTCTTGTTCGCGGCAATGTCGGGCTCGCCCGAGCCGGGCCTTCACTACATCGACAGCACTGTCGTTCCTCGGGAGTCGACTCTGGCGTGACGAGCTTTGGAAACCAAGTTTCCAAAACTCTCCGCAATCTCGCTTGACACCCCACTTGGTGTGGCGCTACTTTCGTGGAAACGCGTTTCCAGAAGTTTCCAGAACTGACGAGAAGTCGCGTGAACCGGTCCGGCAGCCGAGGCGTGCTGTCGGAGCATCCACATCAACGAAGATTGGAAGTCCGCAATGGAACACACTCCGCGCACCTCCCGCTTGCGGTTCCTGGCCCTTCTGCCGGCCAGTGCCTTGCTGCTTGCCGGTTGCGCTACCGACCAGGGCGAAAGCGACAGCACCACCCTGACCGTGTGGCACTACTTCTCTGAAGACACCCAGGTCGGCGTCATGACCGCATACGAGGAGATGTTCGAGGCCTCGCACCCCGACGTCGACGTCGAGAACGTTTTCGTGCCGTACGACCAGTACACCTCGAAGCTCATCGCCGGTGTCGGCTCGGCCACGGGCCCCGACGTCGTCGTCTTCAACGGTGGCGAGGCGTCGACGCTCGCGCTCGCCGGCACGCTCGCGCCCATGACCGAGTACTGGGACTCGTTCGCTGACGCGGGCCAGTTCCCCGACGGTGTCGTGCACCGCATCGACGGCGAGGTCTACATGGCGCAGGGCTACGTCAACCTGCTCGGCCTCTGGTACAACCAGGACATCCTCACTGAGATCGGTGTCGAGGTGCCGACGACGGTCGATGAGCTCACCGCGGCGATGGAAGCGGCCAAGCAGGCCGGCTACGAAGGCATCACGCTGTCGGGTCTCTCACAGGGTCAGGGCGAGTGGCAGGCTTACCCGTGGCTGTCAGCAAGCGGATTCACCTGGGACAACCTCGACGAAGCGGGTCTGACCGCGGGCTACGAGCTCGTCAAGTCGTGGGTCGACGCTGGCTACCTCTCTGGCGAGTCGGCGACGTGGGATCAGACGGTTCCGTTCCAGCGTTTCGCCGCCGGTGGCGTCGCCTTCGCTGAGAACGGCAACTGGCAGCAGGGCACCGCGGCCAGCACGGCCGAGTTCGAATACGGTGTCGCCGCGCTGCCGATCGGTGACGGTGGCCAGGTCTACCTCGGCGGTGAGGCTGAAGGCATCGGTGCCTTCAGCGAGAACCCCGACCTCGCGTGGGAGTACCTCTCGGAGACCTTCTACAGCGCTGAGGGTCAACTCGCGTCGCTCGAGGGTTCGGGAACGATCCCGTCGCGACTCGATGTCGCTGAAGACGAGGGTGTGACGGGCAACCCGCTGCTGGCAGGTTTCGCCGAGAGCGTTGCCCGCAACGGCGCGAACTACCCGCCCGCGAACGCGCTTCCTGAGAGCGTCTCCGACCTGCAACTGCTCGGCGGCCAGATGTGGAGCAGCGTGATCTCGGGCCAGTTGTCGCCGGCAGACGCTGCAGCGCAACTCATCGAGGGCGTGCAGCCCTTCCTGCGCTAAGCGCAATCAGCACCACCAGTAACAGTTCGCACCAACCAGCACCGCCCGCCCCGTCGACGAAGGAGACGACCCCATGTCCACACGTGCACTGAGCACGACGGCCACAGGTCGCACTTCTCGACGAGGGCGGGCGGCGCGTTGGCCCTACATTCTTCCCGCGGCGATCTTCCTCGCAGTGCTCTCGGCTTACCCGCTCGTGCAACTGGTGCGGATGAGCGTCAGCGCCGTGAGCTCTCGCACTCTGCGCGACCCGTGGGAGTTCACCGGCCTCGACAACCTCATGCGCGGCATCGAGTCGGGCGACACGGGCGCGGCACTCCTGCGCACCCTGATCTTCGTGACCATCGTGTTCACGGTCGGAATGATCGGGGGTCTCGCGGCCGCGCTCGCCTTGCGAGGTCGGCGGGGGTCCTCAGGCTTTCTCCTGGCTCTCATGGTCTTCGTCTGGGCCTTGCCTCCGGTCGTCAACGGAAGCGTCTGGAAGTTTCTGCTCGGCGATGCCGGCCTCTTCAACGAACTCGCTCGCACCGTCGGGCTGACTGACACGGCCATCCCGTTCTTGTACGACCAGCACCTCTCGTTGATTTCTGTCGCGCTCGTCAATTCCTGGGCGGTCGTGCCCTTCAATGCGCTGGTCTTCAGGGCAGCGCTCATGGGCATTCCACCCGAGGTGATCGAGGCGGCCAAGCTCGACGGCGCGAGCGCCTGGCAAGAGATCGTGCACATTCTCGTGCCGAGCGTGCGGGCGACAGCAGTCGTGCTGAGCGTGCTCACCGTCGTCTACGCGTTCCGCAGCTTCGACTTCATCTACGTCATGACCTACGGCGGGCCGGGCACCTCGACGGTGACCTTGCCCTTCCTCGCCTACTTGCAGGCCTTCGTGCGCTACGACTTCGGGCTCGGCGCGGCGACCTCGATCGTCGCGGGGGCGCTCGTCATCGTGCTCGCGATCGCCTACGCCCGGAACGTTCGAAAGGAGGAGGCAGCATGACCACGGCCACGACTCGGCGGCCCTCGCGGTGGATGCCCTCCACCCCGGTCGCGTCAACGATGAGGTTTCTGCTGTTCCTTGCGTACGGCATCCCGATCGTCTGGATTCTCACCACCTCGCTGAAGCAACCAGGCGACGTGCTCTCGCGCGATGCCGCGTTCTTCTTCGAGCCCACCCTCGACGCCTACGTCGCGGCGCTCTCGAACGGCGGCCTGCTCGATGCGGCGCTGCAGTCCCTCACGATTGCCAGCGCCACAACGGTGCTGACCCTCGTGCTCGCCGTGCCGGCCGCCTACTTTCTCGCCAGAGTGCAGGGCGGCTGGAGCACCGCGCTTCTCACGGGTCTCATCGTGCTGCAGATCATGCCGCAGACCTCCATGGTGATCCCGCTCTTCCAGGTGTTCGGAGAGTGGCGCATCCTCGATCAAACGATCGCCGTGATTCTTGCCGACACGGCGCTGTTGACTCCCTTTGCGGTGCTCTTGCTCAGACCGTTCTTCCGTTCGGTGCCAGAGACCTTGGAGGAGGCGGCGTCGATTGACGGGGCGTCGACGTGGCGAACGTTCCGTTCGATCTTGGTGCCGCTCATCAGTAACGGGCTCGCCACGACCGCGACGCTCATCTTTCTCATCTCGTGGGGTGAGTTTCTCTACGCCGTCAACTTCTTCTTGAGCCCCGGCAACTACCCCTTGAGTGCACTGCTCGCTCAGCAGGTGTCGGCTTATGGCATCAACTGGCCCGGACTCATGGCGCTCGCCGTCATCACCTCGATTCCGATTCTTGTGCTCTTCAGCTTCACCTACCGATTCCTCAAGGAAGGACTGACTCTTGGCGCTGTCAAGTGACCTCACCGCACCCCTAGATTCCGGGCTTGCCCTCCGCCGGCTTCCGGCCGGCGTCGAAGGTGCCGTGCGACCCCTGTCGATGGACGACGTGAGCCTCGGCGAGCACGGCTACTGGGGTCAGTGGCAGCGCGTGAACGCTGAGTCGATCGTGCACCACTGTGCAGAGTGGATGGAGAAAGAGGGGTGGGTCGAGAACCTCATCGCCGCTGCCGAGGGCTCCCTGCCCGAAGCTCGGCGCGGCCGCGAGTTCACCGACTCCGATGTCTACAAGCTCGTCGAGGCGATGAGTTGGGAGAACGGGCGTCGGCCCACCGAAAAGCTTGAGTCGAGCATCCAGCGCCTCATCGGAATCATCGGCCGAGCCCAAGAGCCTGATGGCTACATCAACACCAACTTCGGTCGACCTGGCCAGGCTGCGCGCTACGCCGACCTCGAGTGGGGCAGCGAGCTCTACAACTACGGCCATCTGCTGCAGGCGGCAGTCGCTCGCTATCGCACCCACGGGCCTGACCAACTGGCCGACATCGCCACCAAAGTGGCCGACCACATCTGCGAGACCTTCGGCGAAGGAGCGATCGAATCGGTGTGCGGCCACCCCGAGATCGAACTGGGATTGATCGAGTGGGCCCGCGTGACCGGCAACGAACGCTATCGCCGACAGGCCGAGCTTTTTCTCGAGCGGCGAGGGCATCACGTGCTCGACGACATCGAATTCGGTCGTTCGTACTTTCAAGACGATGTGCCACTGCGCGACGCCACCGTCTTTCGCGGGCACTCCGTGCGGGCAACGTACTTGGCGGCCGCCGCGGTCGACCTCGCCATCGATCGCTCTGATGCAGAACTCGTCGACATCATTCGTCGGCAGCTCGATCGCACGCTCGGTCGACGCACCTACATCACGGGTGGCATGGGCTCGCACTTTCAAGACGAGGCGTTCGGGCTCGACTACGAGCTTCCTGCTGATCGTGCCTACTCAGAGACGTGTGCCGCAGTGGGAGCGTTCATGTTGGGGTGGAGGCTCTTGCTGGCGACCGACGACGCCGCGTATGGCGACCTCATGGAGCGCACGCTCTACAACGTCATCGCGACCTCACCCGCGCCCGACGGCAAGGCGTTCTTCTACGTGAACACCCTGCACCAGCGCTCGTTTCCCGACCACACTGATGTGTCGCACTCGAGCCTGCAGGTCGGCCTCGGTGAACGCGCGCCGTGGTTCAGAGTGTCGTGCTGCCCGACCAACGTGTCACGCACGTTCGCGACGCTTGACAGCTACGTCGCCACGAGCGATGACGAGGGCATCGCCGTGTCTCTCTACTCCCCAGCGCGCATCGCCGCGACGCTTCCCGACGGGCGTGATGTTGCCCTCACGATCGAGACCGAGTACCCCGCAGACGGTCGCGTCATCGTCACCGTTCCACAGCACGAGCACGGAGGGTTCCGCTTGCGTTTGCGTGTTCCTCAGTGGGCAGCGGGTGCGACGCTTCGTCGTGGCGACGGAACCGTATCGAACGTGCAACCTGGCTGGGCGGTCGTTGAGCAGGTCGGACTCGTCGACGAGACGATCACCCTCGACTTGCCGATGCCGGCCCGATTCGTCTACGGAGATCCGCGCATCGACTCCGCTCGGGGTGCGGTCGCTGTCGAGCGCGGGCCCCGCGTGTTCTGTGTCGAGTCGCCTGACCTTCCGGAGGGCATCCACGTCGATCAGGTGGTGGTCGATGACACGCAGCTGCCTCGAGTCGCGGCAGATGGAACGGTGTCGGTGACTGCGAGAATCGAGCAGCTCGAGTCGAACACGTGGCCCTATTCGCCCGAGGCGTCAGACCTGAGCCGCAGCGAGAATCGCGACATCGCGCTCGTGCCCTACAACGAGTGGTCGCGCCGCGGCCCGTCGACGATGCGTGTTTGGTTGCGAACGACATGACGTCGCCGAGTCACGGCGGCATCGAGATTGTGCGACTCGGCCAAGCCGGGTTCGAGATCTCGACCGCCACCACTCGCATCGCCATCGACCCGTTTTCGAGTGATTACCCCGGTCGGCTTCTGCCGGCTGTGATCGACGCCGAAGAACTCGCATCGATGGATGCCGTGCTCGTGTCGCACGAACACGCCGACCACCTCGACCTACCACTTCTGGCCGCGATGCCCGAGTCGCACACCCGAGTGGTCGTGCCGGCTCCGCTCGCGGAGCGGGTGCGGCACAGCCTGCCCGATCGCGAGATCGTCGAGGCCCACGATGGCGACGTGGTCACCATCGGCGACGTCAGCATCACTCCGGTTGCTGCGTTGCACGGCGTGCACATGCATGACGCCTACAGCTTCGGTGTCGATTCTCGCGGTGATCACCCCTATCTGGGCTACATCATCGAGATCGGCGGGCGGGTGCTCTTTCACGCGGGTGATGCCCTCGATTACCCCGAGCTCGCACGGCGACTCGCGAGTGCGAATGTCGACACGGTGTTGCTGCCCATCAACGGTCGCGACGCGGTGCGAGAAGCCCTCGACATCGTGGGCAACATGAGCGCGTCAGAGGCGGCAGACCTCGCTGCGAGGTCGGGGGCCTCGATCGTCATCCCGATGCACTACGACATGTTCGCGGGCAACCCGGGGCCGGTCGGGCACTTCGTCGACGTCGTTCGGTACACCTCGCCCGCCCTGCACGTCATCGTGCCCGGTCTTGCGGTCCCCATCCACCTTCCGCCCGTTCGCTCGACCAGGAGTCAGTCGTGAAGATCACCGCCCTCGAAACCATCCAGCTCGCCGCGTATCCCAACCTCGTGCACGTCCTCATCGAGACTGATGAGGGCATCACCGGTCTCGGCGAGACCTTCCTCGGCGCCGACGCGGTTGCCGCGTGGATGCACGAAAACGCCGCTCCCTACCTTCTGGGCAAAGACCCACTCCAGATCGAACGCCACTGGCAATCGCTCAAGGGTTTCGTCGGCATGAATAGCTCGAGCACCGAGAATCGCGGCCGCTCGGCCATCGACATCGCCCTGTGGGATCTCTTCGGCAAAGCGTCGGGGCTTCCGCTCGTGCAACTTCTGGGTGGCGCCGTGCGCGAGAGCATCCCGGTCTACAACACCTGTGCCGGTCCGTTCTACGCGCGCGACATTCCGATCGCCGGTGAGGTATCGACGAACAACTGGCAACTCGGCCAGGGCGATACCTCGCTCGAAGACATGGACGCCTTCCTCAATGATCCTGGGGCGCTCGCGAAAGAGCTCGTCGCCGAAGGCATCACGGGCATGAAGATGTGGCCCTTCGACCTCTACGTTGCCGCTCACGACGGCCACTACATCAGCCACGCCGATCTCGACCGCACGATGGACCTCTTCCGGAGCATCCGCGATGCCGTGGGGAATCGCATCGAGATCATGGTCGACCTTCACACGCTGTGGGATCTCCCGAGCGCGAAGCGCATCTCGCGTGCGCTGGAGGAAGTGAATCCCGCGTGGATCGAAGACCCGATTCGCCCGGACGACGTGGGGGCGCTCGCCGACTTCCGTCGATCGACGCGCGTGCCGACGACAGCGGGGGAGACCCTGGGCACGCGGTGGTCGTATCGCGACATTCTCGAGCAGCGCGCTCTTGATGTGGTGATGACCGACCCTGTGTGGGTCGGTGGTATCTCAGAGGTGCGTCGCATCGCGGCGATGGCGGAGGCCTACCAAACGCCAGTCACCATGCACGACTGCAACGGTCCGGTGCAGTTCACCGTCGGAGTCAACCTCTCGGTGCACCTCGCCAACGCGACGCTGCAAGAGAGCGTTCGCGCGTATCACCGCACGTGGTACCGCGATCTCGCCGTCGACGTCGCTCCCATCATCGACGGGCAGGCGTCGCCTCTGAACGCTCCCGGTCACGGCGTAGAGCTGCGCCCCGAAGCCATCGAAGCGCCGGGCACTCGCCGTCGGCGTTCGACTCTGAAAGGAAACCCCTCATGAAGATCGTGTCGTGGACTACTGCCGGCGGTGACGTGCGCCATGGCTCGTGGGAAGAGTCGGGAATCCGAGTTCTGCGAGGAGATTGGAGCGGCTTCGAGCCGACCGACGACGTTATCGATGCCTCGACTGTCGAGCTTGGGGCGCCAGTTCAGCCCCGCAATATCGTGTGCGTGGGGCTCAACTACCTGCTGCACGCCCAAGAGGCGGGTCTTCCTGTTCCCGAACAGCCCGCACTCTTCACCAAGTTGACGACGTCGCTGGCAGCCTCGGGCGACGTGATCGTGAAGCCGGCGGCGACCGAGATGCTCGACTATGAAGTCGAGCTCGGCGTGGTCATCGGCACAGCGGCCCGAGGGGTCTCGGTCGACCATGCGCTGAAGCATGTCGCCGGGTACATCACGGTGAACGACGTGTCGGCGCGCGACCTGCAGCGTGGTGACGCCTTCGGATGGGTGCGAGGCAAGAGCGCCGACACGTTCTGCCCGGTGGGTCAGTACGTCGTGTCTGCCGACGAGATCCCCGACCCGCAGTCGTTGCGATTGAGCACGACGGTGAATGGCGAGACTCGTCAAGATTCGACAACGGCCGACATGATCTTCACGGTCGCGCAGATCGTCAGCTTCATCTCGTCGACCGTGACGCTGCACCCGGGAGACCTCATTCTGACGGGCACTCCGAGCGGCGTCGCCGATGGCATGTCGCCCCCCGTCTACCTTGAACCAGGCGACCACGTGGTCGTGTCGATCGACCAGCTCGGCCGCGTCGAGAACCTCGTGGTTGCCGAAGGGGCACGAGCGTGAGCGCGCCGCTCGAGGGGCGGGTTGCGCTCGTCACTGGTGGTGCCCGCGGGCTCGGTTTCGCGTCAGCGCAGCTTCTTCAGCAGCGCGGCGCGACGGTCGTGTTGCTCGACCGCGATCCCGCAGCGCTTGATGCGGCGAGCGCTCAGCTCAACGCCGCCCACACCGAGGTGATCGACGTCACTGACCCGGCAGCCTGCGAGGCGGTGGTCGAGCGCACGGCATCGCGAGAGGGAGCGCTGCACATTCTCGTGAACTGCGCCGGCATCGCCGGAGTAAACAAGCACGTGTGGGAGCTCTCGCCCGACGAGTTTCGCTCGGTCATAGAGGTCAACCTCATGGGCACGTTCTTCATGTGTCGCGCGGCTGCGCAGACCATGGTCGAGACCTCGGGCGGCCACGGGCGCATCATCAACGTTGCGTCGATGGCGGGCAAAGATGGCAACCCTCGAGCAAGCCACTATTCGGCGGCGAAGGCGGGCATCATGGCGCTCACGAAGAGCCTGGGCAAAGAGCTTGCGACGAGCGGCGTGCTCGCCAACGTGATCGCTCCCGCGGTGATCGAGACCGACATGGCCTCGGCGGTCTCGCCCGAGCAGTTGGAGTACATGACGAAGCTCATCCCGATGGGTCGGCTGGGGCAGCCCCTCGAAGTCGCCAAGCTCGTCGCGTTTCTCGCGAGCGACGAGGTGTCGTTCTCGACCGGTGCCGTCTACGACATCAGTGGCGGGCGAGCCACCTATTGAGAAGAGGAAGTGCCCACCATGACCACGATGACGCGCACTGAAGCTCTAGCGCTCCTCTCCGCACGAGCAGTCGGCACTGCGCGAGAGGCCACCCATGGCTTTCCGCATTTCGCTCACAACGACGGCGACTGGACGCTCTCGCCCGATGGCGACTGGACCGGCGGCTTCTTCGTCGGCCAGCTGTGGCTCGCAGCACGTCGAGGCGATGATGACGCCGTCGATCGACTGGCGCGAGTGTGGGCGCTTCGGCTCGCGCCACGCGTGCAGTCGCGCACAATTTTTCGCGGCTTTCTGTTCTGGTATGGCGTGGCGATCGGCCTCGACGACCGAGATGACCCTCAGCTCGCCGACCTTGCGGTGGCCGCTGCTCGCGCTCTCGCCGGCGATGCCAACCTTGCCGCACGGCTCATTCCTTTGGGCCCTGAGGCAGAAGAAGCGCACGCCGTCGGTGAAGGGGAGACCAACATCGACGGAGTGCCCGGCACCGTGCTGCTGCTTGACTGGGCGGCGCGACGCACGGGCGACGAGAGTCTTCGGCAGTTGGCACTCGACCACGCGGCCGGGCACCGTGAGTTCTGCGTGCGCGACGATGGCGGGGTCATCCAATCGGCCACGTTCGACACCGCGACGGGCCAGCTCACCCGTCGCTATACCCACAAGGGCCTCGCCGATGACAGCATCTGGGCTCGCGCGCAAGCCTGGGGGCTCTTGGGCATGACGCACGCGGCGATTCTCGATCCGGCCGAGTTTCTCGACACTGCCCGCCACCTCGCGCGGTGGTGGATCACGCGGTTGCCCGACGACTCGATCTGCCGTTGGGACTTCGACGACGACGACCCTGCCGCCCCGATTGACACTTCTGCAACGGCCATTGGATCTGCCGCGCTACTCAAGCTCGCAGAACTCGACGCACGCGAGGCACATGTCTATCGCGAGGTCGCGCAGGGTTCGGTTGACGCCCTTGTGCGCACCGCGGTCGCGCCGCTCACCGCAGGAAAAGCTGCGGGGATGCTGCGCCACGGTCTCTACAACCGCCGCATCGACTTGGCGACCGACCATGAACTGGTCTGGGGCACCTACTACTTGACCGAAGCCCTGTCAGCGATGACAGGCCGCATTTCGACGGCGAGGATCTGACATGCTGCGCAGCAACTTTGAAGAAGGAACGACGCGTTGGGCAGTGCGGCGAGCGCAGTGGAAAGCTCTCGGCATCTCGGGTGACGACCTGCTGAAGCCCAAGATCGCCGTCATCAACTCGTCGTCGAGTCTGTCGAGCTGCTACGGGCACCTCGATGAAACCTCTCGCATCGTGCAAGAGGCGATCACCGCAGCGGGCGGACTCGCCTTCGAGGTGCGCACCACAGCGCCGAGCGACTTCGTGACGAGTGCCGGTCGCGAAGCCCGCTACTTGATGCCCACCCGAGACCTCATCGTCAATGAGATCGAGGTCATGGTCGAGGGTGCGCAGCTCGACGGCATTGTGTGTTTGTCGTCATGCGACAAGACCACGCCGGCCCATCTCATGGCGCTGGGACGGCTCAATCTGCCGTCGCTCGTCGTCATCGGTGGCTATCAAGATCACGGTCGATGCGCGGGTGCGCCCGTTGACATCGATGACGTCTATGAGTCGGTCGGCGCGGTTGCGGCGGGTCGCATGACCGTCGCCGAGCTTGGCGAGATGGCAGACAACGCCATCACCGGCCCCGGTGTGTGTGCGGGACTCGGCACGGCCAACAGCATGCACATGATCGCCGAAGCGATGGGAATGGCGATGCCGGGTAGCGCACCCATCCTCGCCGCGAGCCCGCGCATGTATGAACTGGCGGCCGCGGCCGGTCGCAGGGTCGTCGACCTTGTGCGTGACGACGTGCGGGCTCGCGATGTCATCACGCCCGCGTCGATCGACAACGCCCTACGGGTGGTGATCGCGGTCGGAGGCTCGATCAATTCGCTGCGCCACATCACCGCCATCGCCGCCGAGGCCGAGCTCAACCTCGATGTCGTCGCTCGCATGTCTGAGCTGCAGCACGAGGTGCCGTTGTTGGCTCAAGTGCGGCCGAACGGCGGACATCGCGTTCCCGACCTCGAGCGCGCGGGTGGCTGCGCTGCAGTGCTGACTCAGCTCTCGGGCGTGATCGATCACGATGCACCGTCAGTGGCCGGCGGCACCATTGGCGATCATCTGCTCGACGCCGAGCGCATTGACGCCACCGTAGTCTTGCCGATCGGAGCTCCAGCACGGCCTCGCGGCGGACTCGCCGTCGTGCAGGGAAACCTTGCTCCTCTCGGCGCACTCGTGAAGCTCGCGGCGGTGCGCGATGATCAGCAGCGCTTCGAAGGCCCCGCGCGTGTCTTCGAGTCAGAGACAGCCGCCATGGCCGAGGTGCGGGCAGGAACCGTTCGTGCCGGCGACGTGCTCGTGCTGCGCGGAATGGGGCCCGTCGGTGGACCGGGCACCGTGTTCGCCGCCGGGCTCGTCGCCGCCCTGGTCGGCGCCCGGCTGTCGGCACATGTTGCTGTGGTGACCGACGGAGAGTTGTCGGGACTCAATAGCGGCATGACGGTGGGACAAGTGATGCCGGAGGCTGCAGAGGGTGGACCCCTCGCTGTGGTGCGCGACGGTGACCGCATCGCCATCGATCTTGCCGCGCTCTCGGTCTCGGTCGACCTGAGTGATGACGAGCTCGATGCGCGCCTGCGTGCGTGGTCTCCCGAGTCAATCGCACCAGCGCCACGCGGATGGTTGGGCATGTATCGCACGCTCGTGTCGTCGCTGTATCGGGGTGCCGTGCTCGTCGGTGAACCCGCATGGAAGGCGCCGCGGTCATGAGCACGACGACTCGAGCGCTTGTCGTGACCGCTCCCGGTCGCGTAGAGCTCGACGAGATCGTCATCGACTCTCCTCGCGCCACGGAAGTACTCATTGAGGTCGCCGCCACGGGCGTGTGTCACACCGACGTCTCGTGGGCTGCGGGAACGCTCTACGACGACTTTCCCGTCACCCCCGGACACGAGACCAGTGGCGTCGTCGTCGAGGTGGGCGACGCCGTCACGAGATTCGTTCCCGGCGACCGCGTTGTCATCGCGCTCACGCATCACTGCGGGCACTGCCGATACTGCGAGTCAGGGCATCCCATGCTCTGCGCCAGTCGCACGAGTCAGCGGCCCCGGCTGAGTTGGCGGGGTGAGGCTCTGACGCAGGGATTTGGTGTGGCAGGGTTCGCCGCGCACGCTCTGGTGCCTGAATCGAGCTGCGTGGCGGTGCCCGAAGCAGTGCCGCTCGAGATCGCCGCCGTTGTCGGTTGCGCGATCGCCACCGGCGTCGGCGCTGTACTCAATATCGCCGACGTGCAACCGGGGTCGCGCGTCGCCGTGTGGGGAGCCGGGGGTATCGGCCTCTCTGTCGTCATGGGCGCTGTGCTGTCCGGAGCCGACGAGGTCGTCGTGGTCGAACCACACGCGGCACGGCGAGCAAGGGCGACCAAGCTGGGGGCGACAAAAACAGTCACCCCCGATCAGTTCGAGTCGCTCAACGATGATGACTTCGACACGGTCTTCGAATCTGCGGGATACACCTCGACCATGGAGCGAGCGATCGATGCCACACGCCGTGGTGGCACCACCGTCTTGCTCGGCGCTCCACCTCCCGATCACGAAGTGCGCATCAAAGCTCTCGACTTCGTCGCCAGCCAGAAGCGCTTGCTCGGGTGCATCACCGGAGACGTCAGCCCTGTGACCGACTTCGACCGCTACTTCAGGCTCTACCTGCACGGTCGACTGCCTCTCGACGCACTCGTCACGTCGACGGCATCGCTGGACGACGCCGCGACGCTGCTCGTCGACGGCCCTCCTGCCGACGAAGTGCGCGTCGTCGTGCGCCCCTGACGTCGAGCAGGTGAGCTCGAAACTGTCGATCTGCCTCTCGCCCGATCGTCATCTCTTTGACAGGATCGACCGACGGTCCGCGAAGGGAACGACATCATGCGCTACACCTTGCTGCTGCACTACCCGGAGATGACTGCCGCCGAGCTCGGCGACGAGGCGCTCGCCGAAGGCATGCGCGCGTTCGACGAATATGCGAAGGCGCTCGAGGCTGCGGGCGTGTTGCAGAGTGCCGAGGTGCTGCAGCCGTCTGCGGCGACGACGACCATTTCGACCGCGAGCGGAGAGCTCGTCGTGCAAGACGGCCCCTTTGCCGACTCGCACGAACAGCTGGGCGGCACCGTCGTGATCGACGTGCCCGACTTCGACGCCGCGATGTCGTGGGCGGCGAAGGCCCCGTCGGCGCAGTACGGCCACGTCGAAATTCGGCCGGGCGCAACGCGCTTCGTCAACGGCGCGTGGACAGGCTTCGGCCACCGCTGATGACCCAGGCCGTCGACTCGCGCGCCGCACCCGCTGCGGCGCGCGCGGCGCGCGAGTCGTACGGCAGGCTGCTCGCACTCGTCGCGGCGTCGACACACGACCTTCACCTCGCCGAAGACGCCCTTGCCGACGCGCTCGAACGTGCACTGCGCTCGTGGCCCGAATCGGGGGTGCACGACAACCCGGAAGGGTGGCTCTTGACCGTGGCACGTAACCGACTGCGCGACATTCTCGGCAGTGCCGCGCGGCGCACCTCGCAGCCGCTCGACGCAGAGGCAGAGCAACGCCCTTCGAGAGGCATCGATGTGGATGCCCTGCTCGAGCGTGCGGAGGGCATCCCCGACAAGCGTCTTGAACTGCTCTTCGTCTGCGCGCACCCCGCCATCGATGCCTCGATTCGCACCCCGCTCATGTTGCAAGTGGTGCTCGGGCTCGACGCAGCGAGCATCGCGACCGCGTTCGACGTGGCACCAGCAGCCATGGCACAGCGGCTGGTTCGTGCAAAGCGGCGTATCGGGCTTACCGGCATTCCCTTTGCCGTTCCGTCGCGCGCTGAGATGCCTGCGCGGCTTTCTGCCGTGCTCGATGCGATCTATGCGGCGTACGCCGTCGACTGGCTGCGGCAGGGAGAGCACTATCGCGAGTCGCTCGCCGACGAGGCGCGCTGGCTCGCAGTGTTGACGGCCGCGTTACTCAACGACGTGGCGGAGGCCTGGGGTCTGGCCGCTCTCATCACCCTCGCGCAGTCGCGAGCGCCGGCGCGAATCGGCGACCCCTGGCCGCCTCTCGACGAGCAAGACACGACGTTGTGGAACTCTGAGCTCATTGCCGAAGGGGAGGCTTTGCTGCATCGTGCGCGACGCCTCGACAACCCGCTCGGGCGGTTTCAGCTCGAAGCTGCGATTCAGTCGGCGCACTGCGACCGCGCTCGCATGGGCGAGGTCGACGAGGAAGCACTCGACAGGCTCTACCGCGGACTGCTTGCGGTTGCGCCAAGCCGCGGTGCAGCCGATGCGTACGCCGCGTTGCTCGCGCGACGCGATGAGGCTGCCGACTGATCAGGTGGCGCTTGCTTCATCGCTGGTCGGCCGCGCGTCGCCGACTGGCGGCCATGGCGGCGACGCCGAGGAGCAGCATGAACGCTGCGACCGGCACGACGAGACCGAGGTCGACTCCCGTGTCGGCGAGCTCGGGCTCGGTCGGCACAGGAACCACTCCGAGAAGGGTCGGCACAGCGAAGTCGGTCGTGACGCCAGCGACCATCGAGAACTGGTAGCGGCCGAGCACGTCAGGCGAGTTGAGATGGTTGGCGACGAGCGGAGCGGCGCCGGAGTCGACAAGGGTGCGAGCAATGGTGTTCGGAAAGAGCTCGTACGCCGTGCTGGACTCAGTCACCGGGTCATAGCTGGCGAACCCCACGCCCCAACGACGACAGTCGAAGCCGAGTACGTCTTCATCACACCCTTCAACGGTGTAGCCCTCTTCGCCATCGGTCATGGTGCCGAAGTTGAACTGCACGTCGAAGTCGAAGCCGAGGGTCTCGCCGTCAGTGGTCGGGCGCTGCTGCAGCACGATCTGGAAGGTATTCGACAGCCTGCGCGAGTTCTCGTCGTCGTACATGTGCACGCGGTACCACGTCACCACGATCGTGGGCACACCGCCGATCGTGGTGTCGGCGAAGTACACGTTTCCAGGCTCGCCGAAACCGTCGTCAAGAATCTCGTCGCCATCGGCATCGAGCACGCGAGTCATCAGGGTGATGTCACCGGCAAGCACACCGATGAAGGGCGACTCACCGGCGACCGCGAGCTGCGCAAGCGTGGCGTTGTAGCCATCAGTGCAACCATCGGCATCTGACGCCACGGGAACAATGCCGCCATTGGTCGAGATGCAGAGTGCGCCGTAGCTGGTGCCGAACACGTTGATCGGCCAACTCGTGGCGATCGTGTGCGTCGCCTCGTCGGTTCCGCGCAACTCTTCGACGACAGCGCCGAGCGGCGCAGTGGAACCGTCGTAGAGCATGGCGTCGCTGACGTCGCCCACTCCCGAGCCTGCGGCGACTGCCGCCGTGGGAAGGGCGACGAGTGCCGCGGTGGCGACGGCGAGCGCGGCCACAACGAGGTTGACGCGGTGCAGCGAAGGCATGCTGACTCCTGGTTCGTCGTCGAATGCCAAGGAGCAGGGGTGCGTCAAGGCCAGTGCCAGTATGACAGTGCGTCACATTCCCACCTGCGCCATGCGACCAGTCGAGGCTGCATCAGAGGCGCCGACTCGATGAGAATGTTCGGTCTTGAGCAGAAAGTGCCACGCAGGGTGAGTCGTCATCTACTCTGACAGAAGCCCGAAGCGCGCCCCCACCACCCCACGGCGAGGACACTCATGCCACGACGCTCTGCTGTACTTGCCGCTCTTGCCGCCGGAACTTTACTCGCGATGCCTCTCGCGGCGAGCCCTGCGCTCGCCGCCGAGCCGTGCGACTCGGAGTACGCCTTTCCCTACACCGTGACGGGGTCGACACCGGCTGAACGAGCGGTCGACCTCGCGCAGGCCATCGTTTGTAGCGAGCAGAGCCTGGGTGCTGACGTCATCGACCTGGGAGGCGCAGAGGCCGAAGTGTCGGCAGTCAGCAATAACTCGCTCGGTGTGAACAACGCGTTCGCCATCATCTCTGACGACCTCACGGTCACGAACGGCACGATCACGCGCGCATCGTCGGCTGTCGACATGCGGTTTTTTCAAGTGGAAGGCACTTTGACTCTGCGCGATCTCGTCATGAGCGGTGCTGACTCGGGTGGTGATGGGGGTGCTCTTTACGTTACTTCCGGAGCTACGGCCGGCCTCCTGTCGGTTGAATTGCGCGGCAACCGCGGAAACTTTGGCGGCGCGATCTTCGCTTCGACCGGATCAACGCTGTTGGTCACGAACTCGCTGATCTCGGGCAACACCTCCTTCAATATCGGCGGCGCCATTCGCAACCGTGGCACGACGACCGTCTCGAACTCGACGATTGCGGGCAACTACGGCGGCAGCGAAGGCGGTGGCATCGCCACCGCAGGAACACCGACCACGACGATCAATAACTCCATCGTCGCGGGCAACAACGCGCCCATCGGTGCCGACACCGCCGGCGCCATCACCTCCATCAACAACTCGTTCGTCGGAGTAGACCCTTCATTCGTGGCCCCCGTCACAGCGTCATCGACGCCAACAACGGCAGGCGACTATCAACTCGACTCCGACAGCACCGCCGTCGACGCCGGAGATAACTCTCTTGTGCCCAGCGGCGTCACGTTCGACCTTGTCGGCAACCCGCGCTTCACCGACGACCCCGAGATTGCCGACACGGGGGTGGGCACAGCGCCGATCGTCGACCTTGGCGCCTACGAGCGCACCTTCGTGGAAGCCCCCGGAGTGGTGGCATACCCGCACACGGTTGTGCCGGGGCTCGTCGTGACCGCGCCGTATCCCGACTATGAGGTGGCGATCGACTGTGAGCTGTACGCGGCTGCAGATGACCCTCGCGATTGGGAACTCGTTTGGGTACCCGGTGGCTCACTCTCGGTCGAGTTCTCGTGCGACGACGTCAGCCTCACGAGTGCAGCGTCAATGGATGGCACGCTCGGCATTCCGGCGAGCGGCCAGGCGGTACCTTCCGGGTCAGGACCAGTGACGTACGACGTGGGCGGTGACACGCAAGTGGTGTGGAGTGTCGACGGCGTCGACTTTTCCGTCTCGTACCTGCCAAGCATCGAGCTCAGTGATCCTGCCGGCGAAGTCATCGCCACCAACACACTCCACTTTCCGGCGGGCGGAGGCACGACCGCTGACTTCGTGACGGACGACCCCGACGGCCTCGCTGGGCTGGCGGAGTGCGACACCTACCCCGGAACGAAGGCATATCGCACGCAGGTTCTCACAGTGACCGAGGCAGGCGAGCACACCTTCCGCGTGGTCGGTGTAGCACCGCAGCAGTCGGGAGCCGACGTTTCATTCGAGGGCGGTTCTGAGCTCTACACGGCGCTGCCGAATCCGTGGGGCGACTATGTTCCGTCGGTAGACCCGTGGATCGCGCTCTATGAGACGTTCGATGCGAGCGATGTTGAGTCGACGCTCATCACGTGCAACGACGACAGCCAACGCATCGATGACGAAGTCAGCTTTCCCGTGCAGGCGCACGACTCATCGCAGCGGTTCCTTGACAACTACTACTCCGAGATCGTCGTCGACCTCGAGCCGGGCACTTACACCCTCGTCGTCGCGACCTATGACATCGTCAGCGGGACAGCGCCCGATCAGGCAGCTACACCGGAGCGGTCGCTCGCGCCTGTTGACTACTCGCTCGACGACTTCGTCGCGCAGTCGATCGACCTCGAAGTATGGGCTTCCGCCGATGCTGCTGGGTCCGACGACGAGAACGCGGCGCCTGACGACGAGTTGGCAGCGACCGGCATCGGCGGGCAACTCACCGGTGCAGTGGGGTGGCTCGGGGTGTTGCTGATGCTCGGAGGCGTAGCGCTCATCGTGAGGCGCCGCGCTCTGGCCGTCGACTAGCGCGGGGCGAGCATCCGCCCGGTGGCCCCATGACTCACACTCATCCGCATCGCGCCGTCAACGTCGGCGTCGCCGTGCTCGTCGCTTTCGCGCTCGGGCAGCCGTCGCTGCTCGCCACCGCGAGCATCGTGGCAGCCTCGGTGCTCACGCTCGTGGGGCTCGCCCTCATCGCGAAGGCCGCTGCCCGGCCCACCGCGCGAGGCGAGCTCGCCGTGAGCAGCCGAGCGCGGGCGCATCGCGAGTCGCTCGGCGAGCAGGCCGAGCCTGCGCATCCTCTCACTCCCGGTCGCCCCCTGTCTCGGGCACCCGGCGTGGCGGCTTCGGCCGCCTGAGTTTCGCGCCGCAGCGCGACTCGAGCACGCTCCGACCCGGTCGCACCGGTCGTCGTTGAGGGTGCGGTGGCCTGACGCCTCCGCACATCGCTCGACCTCAGGAGTACTCATGGACCTCACCATCTGGCCGATCATCGGCCCATTCGTGCAACTTGGCGCTACTGCGTTGCACGAGTTCGTCATCGTTCTCGACCCCTTTGCGGGTGCCACCGCCGCCGCACTCGCCGTCATTCTCATCACCCTTGCCGTGCGGGCGGCGCTCATTCCCCTCGACATTCGTCTCGTGCGGGCGGAGGGTGCGCGTCGGCGCCTCGCGCCGCACCTCGCAGCCCTGCGCACCCGATGGAAGAAGCGGCCAGACGAGCTGCAGCGCCGCACGATGCAGCTCTACCGAGACGCGGGAGTCTCGCCCGTCGCGGGCATGGGAACCATGCTCGCTCAAGCCCCGATCGTCTCGCTGCTGTACCTCGTGCTCGCGAGCCCGACCATTGGGGGTGAGGCGAATCCGCTCCGCGCGGAGCAGCTCGTGGGGGTCGGCTTCGGCGAGCCGCTCGTCGCGGCGGTGGTCGGCGGCGACGCCGCAGCACTCGTGGTGTCGGCGACCGTCATCGCACTGCTGGTGCTGTCGGGGCTGCTGCAGCGACGCGCGATGAGGATGCTGCAGCAGGGCATCCCGTCGCCCGACCTGCCCGCCGCCGCCGCCCCGTTGCTCGGCGTGCTGCCGTTTGTCGCCATCATTCCGGCACTGCTCGTGCCCTTCGGCGCGGCGATCTATCTCGTCGTCAGCAGCCTCTTCAGTGCGATCGAAAGACCCGTGCTGCGGCGTGTGATCTGGACGGAGAACGAGTGGCGGCCCGGCCAATGATCACGGCCACAGATGGGGTGAGCAACCGCATTCCTGTGAGGCGGCTGGCAGTGTACGCTCGGCCTCAAGCATGCT
Organism: Actinomycetota bacterium; assembly: GCA_005777405.1. GTDB lineage: Bacteria > Actinomycetota > Actinomycetes > Actinomycetales > Microbacteriaceae > Microcella. Next base: position 27,316 of record SXMH01000156.1, on the reverse strand, counting down.
TCACCGAGGTCTACCCGAAAGGTCTCCTTTGTTGTCTACGCGCACTCGTTCGTCGGTCATCGCGACCGTCGCCCTTGCCTCCGCTGCCACGCTCGGTCTTGCCTCGGCTGCCACCGCAGCCGAGGTCACGACCTACCCCTTCGAGCTTCTTCCCGGCTTCACCATCGAGGCGCCGTATCCCAACTACGAGATCACGATCGATTGTGACGAGTGGGTCGAAGACGACAGCGATGCTGGCTATGGCGACTTCGAACTCGCGTGGGTGCCCGGCGGAACCCTCGACATCAATCTCACGTGTGAGCCAGAAGACCTCTACGTCGAGCCCGTTGATGATGAACTCGACGGAGGCGACTTCCCGGCCGGGTACGAGACGACCGCGGGAACGGGTGACATCGAGCTTGTGTACTCGTTCGACCCCAACACTGCCATTCAGTTCGACCTCGGCGAGCACACGATCTTCATCTACTACTTCGCCTCGGTCGAACTCGATGATCCGGCAGGCGACCTGCTGCTGACGCAGGAAGCGACGACCCCGGAGAACGGAACACAGACCCTCGACTTCGCAGAGGGAATTACCGACGAGCCCTTCGTCGAGTGCGATCTCGACGAGGAGCGGGTGTACGCGGCGATCGAGTTCACGGTGCTCGAAGGCGGCGCATACACGTTCCGCGTTGTCGACGTATCGCCGCTGCAGAGCGGCGAGCTTCGACTCGGCAGCGAGTTCGCCGATTGGTGGACGTACGAGCCCAATCCTTGGGGCGACTACGTGCCGATCGCTGACCCCTTCTTCGTGCTGTACAGCAGCTTCGACCCCGATCAGCCGGCTCAGGGTCTGGTTGAGTGCAACGACGACATCGATGTCGACCTGTCGAACAACGTGTTCATGCGTGACTCGGCCAACCACTTCATCAGCGGCGTGTACCCCGAGCTGATCGTCGATCTCGAGCCCGGTGAATACACGCTTGTCGTGACGACCTACGACACGGTGGGCTCGCCCGACCCCTCCGCGGCACCCGCCAAGGTCGACGCGGCCGACGCCCCGCTGGCTCCCGCAGAGTACGAGCTCGACGGGCTGCCCGAGCAAAGCGCCACCGTGCAGTTCTGGGGCGTTGAGGGTGGTCTCGAACTGGGCCACGCCGCAGAACTCGCCGAGACGGGCCCCGACTCGGCTCGCTCGACTGGCCTGGCCATCGCCGCCCTGCTCGCCCTCCTTGTCGGCGCAGCGGCGGTCACGATCGCGCGACGCCGCACGGCCTAGCTGACACAACCTGACGGTGCGGGATGCTCGCCTCGAGCATCCCGCACCGTCACGTTGAGGCGGGTTGCACTCGGTTGCCTGCCCGGCGTCAGGGCCGCGGGTCGAGCGCGTCGTACTCGCGCAGACTGCGTGTCACGCGCACGATGACCGCGACAGCCACGATGATGACAACCCCGCCGAGCAGGGGCGGTAGCCACAGCAGCGCGGTGAGGCTCAGCACGCCGACGAACAGATCGCCGATGCGCGGCCCGCCCGTGACGACGACGATGAAGAGCCCCTGCATGCGGCCGCGCAAGGAGTCGTCGACGGCGGCCTGCAAGATGGTCGAGCGGAAGATCATGGCGAGGTTGTCAGCGGCACTCGCCGCGGCGAGAGCGATGCTCGCCGCGATGAGGGCCGGCCAGTTCACGTCGTCGAACGACTCGCTCGAGGCACCGCCGACCAGCGCGGTCACGAGCAGCACGAGACCGAGCGCCACGATCGCGGCGCCGTAGGCTGCCACACCCCACGACATCGCCCTGCCTTGCCACCGCGCCTGACTAATGCGCCCGCTGAAGAGGCCGAGCAGCAGCGTGCCGACAGCGACCGCCGATGTCAGCACGCCGACGGTGATCGCACCACCGCCGATGAGCAGCGCCCCGACCGCAGGAAAGAGCACGCGAGGGTTGCCGAAGGTCATGGCGAAGAGGTCGAGCAGGTAGGTCGCGCGAATCGTCGGCGCCTCGCGCACGAACCGCCAGCCTTCGACCACCGAGCGCCATCCCGGTCGACTGAGCTCACCTTCCGGTCGCACGGGCGGCAGGGCCCACAGGCCGAGGAACCCCGCAATGAAGAGCACCGCATCGAGCGTGTACGTCCACGGGATGCCCACGCCGGCCACGAGCACACCCGCGAGTGCTGGCCCCAGGGTGAGCATGAGCCCGGCACTGATGCCGTTGAGCGCCCCCGCCGCCGGCAGCAGCTCGCGCCGCAGCAGCCGGGGCACGATGGCCTGGCGCGCCACACCCACCATCGTCGCGGCCACGGTGTTGACCGTGATGAGCGCGTAGAGCGGCCAGACCGGCTCGGCGCCCGACCACGAGTACACCGCAAGAGCGATGGCAGACACCCAGGCGACCACCGTGCTGAGCAGAGCAAGGGTGCGCCTGTCGACGGCGTCGGCGAGCATCCCGCCGTAGAGACCGAACACGATCATCGGCACGAGAGCGAACGCCGCGACGAGCGAGACCGCGAGCGTCGACTCGGTGCGCGCATAGACGTCGAGCCCGACAGCGACGATCGTCAACTGGCTGCCGATGCCGGTGACAAGCGCACCGAGCCACAGCCAGAGGAATGAGCGCGATTCGCGCAGTGGCGTCAGGTCGACGAGGTTCTGCCGCGCACGCGCAGCGGTGGAGCGAATGATGGTGCGCCTCCGTGAGAGTTGCGGGCGCGAGGCCCGACCTCCAATAGAACCACGAGCATGACTCGCTCGTGATCGAACCGTGACCGATCGGGCGCGACACGCCCGGGATGCATGAGCTAGTGTCGTGACTCGCGTCTGCACTCGGCAGGCGCTAGAACACCGCCCACGGAAGGAGCACGAGCATGAATATGGCCTATTCGCCGATTCGCGAACAGCTCGCGCAGCGCCCCGAGCGCTTCCTTCCCGACCTCACCTAGGGGCGGTCCGTCGCATCCAGCGACGCTCCGTGCCGTGAGGCCCGGGGCGTCGTTCTCTTCTGCTGCCATCAGCAGGTGCTCCCACCGCGGGGGAGCAGACAGCGACTCTTCGGGACCGGTCGGTCGAGCATCCACTCGACCGACGACAGAACGAGACGAACACCGAAGAGAATCGAAAGGATCATGCAGAAGATCTCGAAGACCCTCGCCAGTTGGGCGAGCATCCTCGACGAGAAGACGCTCGAGCAGGCGCGCACGACCGCGACCATGCCGTTCATCTACCCGCACCTGGCCCTCATGCCCGATGCCCACTTGGGCCTCGGCGCCACCGTGGGCTCGGTCATCCCCACCCTGCGTGCCGTCATGCCGGCGGCCGTCGGAGTCGACATCGGCTGCGGGATGATCGCGGTGCTGACCGACCGCACGGTCGACCAGCTGCCGGATGACCGCACGCCGTTGCGGTTGGCCATCGAGCGTGCCATCCCGCTGAGCGCGGGTGCCGCGAACAACAAGATCGTCGCCACGGCTCAGCCGCGCATCGCCGAGCTCGAGGCACTGGCCGAGAAGGCCGGCTTCGACCCGGGGCAAAGGCTGGGGCGGTGGCGTGAGCAGTTGGGCACGCTCGGCAGCGGCAACCACTTCATCGAGGTGTCGGCCGACGAGCGCAACCGGGTGTGGCTGTTCTTGCACTCGGGCAGTCGGGGTGTGGGCAACAAGATCGCCCAGACCTACATCGCCATCGCGAAGAAGCTCGCAGAGCAGTGGTTCATTCCGTTGCCCGACGCCGATCTCGCCTACCTGGTGGAGGGCACGCCAGAGTTCGGCCGGTACATCGCCGAGTTGCGGTGGGCGCAGCACTACGCGCTGCTCAACCGTGAGGAGATGATGGACAGGGTGCTGCGGCAGTTCACCGAGTGGGTGGACGGCCCTGTTGCCGAGCTCGAGCGCATCAACTGCCACCACAACTTCACGCAGAAAGAGACGCACTTCGGAAAAGAGGTGTGGGTCTCCCGGAAGGGAGCGATCTCTGCCAAGGCCGGAGAGCCGGGATTGATTCCGGGCTCGATGGGCACGGCATCGTACGTTGTGGAGGGCAAGGGCAACGCGATGGCGATCGAGTCGTCGCCGCACGGAGCCGGAAGGCTCTACTCGCGGTCGAAGGCTCGCCAAACCTTCACCCAGGATCAGCTGCGTGAGGCGATGGTGGGCATCGAGTTTCGCGACACCGACGCCTTCATCGACGAGATTCCGCACGCGTACAAGCCGATTGACGAGGTCATGGCTGATGCCACCGACCTGGTCGAGATTCGGCACACGCTGCGGCAGCTCGTCAACGTGAAGGGCGACTGAGCGACGCGTGAGCCCGGCCTCACCCTGCCGCGGTGCAGACTTCATCACGAAGGCTGCACCGCGGCACTGAAGTCGCACTATGCTCAGCTTCATCCCCACTGGTGTTCCGAAAGGCGATCGATGCTGTCGAAGCGCGTACGTTCAACGTCTCTTGCCGGTGTAGCACTCGGTGTGACGCTCACGCTGGGCTGGGGAGCCGCAGCGAGTGCCGCCGAGGTGCAGACCTACCCGGCCGAGGTGTTCCCCGGTTTCACGGTGGAGTCGGCCTACCCGAACTATGTGCTGAGCGTCGACTGCGATGAGTGGGAGGAGATCGTCGCCGTCACGATCGATGACGAGCAGGCCGACTACGGCGACATCCAGCTCGTCTGGGTGCCGGGAGGCACTGCTGAGGTGCGATTCGACTGCGAACTCTCGAGCAGCAACGTGTCGTCACTGGTCGAGGCCTTTGACGATGACGACCTCGTGGGCGAGATCAGTGCCCTCGACCCGAGTGACGGCGCGGTCGCGGCCTACGCGATCTCTCCGAACACCTACGCCGAGATGTTCTTCGGCGACGGCAACGTCATCCGCTTCGCGTACTCCGCCACCGTTCCCATCGCGGATCCTGGGGGCGATCTGCTCTTCACCGAAGACTTCGCGATTGCCGCAGGAAGTGAGTCAGCGGGAAACTTCGGCGACGGAGACGACATTCTTTGCCAGGTCAGTGGCGAACGCGTCTACGCGACGCTCGATGTCTCGGTGACCGAAGCGGGAACCTTTGCGTTCCGCGTCGTCAGCGTCGACCCTGCACAATCGGGAGAGTTCGTCTCGAATCAGGTGGGTGATTTCGTCGAGCAGCAGTGGGAGATCGCGCTCCCGAACCCGTGGGGCGACTACGTGCCGATCAGCGACCCCCTCGTGATCCTCTACGACGACTTCGACCCCGACCAGCTCGATGAGAACCAAGTTGCCTGCAACGACGACTCGGAAGCCTTGTCGAACGACGAGAACTACGCGTCGCGCGACGGCGACGACCGCTTCTTGCCGACGACGTTCTCTGAGCTCGTCGTCGACCTCGAGCCGGGCAACTACACAGTCGTCGTGACGACGTTCGACCAGGTGCGGCCGGCGTTCGTGCCCGCCACCGCGTCGGCTGATTCGAGTTCTGCTGACCTCTCGCTCGAGCAGGCGGGATACCAGCTCGCCGACCTTCCCGCTCAGTCGGCCAGCGTGCAGTTCTGGGGCACTGGTTCGATGCAGCTGGGCCACACCGCGCAAGAAGAGCTCGCTGACACGGGCGCCGACGACTCACTCCAGGCCGGGCTGGCGGCGGGTGCTGTTCTCGCGTTGATGCTCGGCATGGTGAGCGTGGTGATCGCGCGCCGCCGCTCAGCCTGATCTGCACGTCGTGATCGAGCTCGCTGACATCGATCACGTGCGCTCGCTGCGCCTGCACAGCCAGCGCATCACGGCCGACGGACGACCTGACGACCAGTCTGCGCGTGACGTCGTGCAGCACCTGCTCGCCGTGCAGGCGCAAGATCTCTCGGCCGCCTTCTGGGCGGTCGGCGCCCGCTCGACGCTGCAGCGAGGCGATGTCATCGCGGCGCTCGACATGGGCAGTGTCGTGCGCTCGATGCCGGTGCGGGGCACCTTGCATCTTGTCGCCGCGAACGACCTGCCATGGATGCTGAGCCTCACCGCTGAGCGCACGCTGCAGTCGGCGGCCAGTCGTCGGGCAGCATTGGGCATCGACGGCGCCGTCATCGATCGAGCTGCTGCGGCGCTCGTCGACGCGTTGAGCGGCGGCAGGTCGCTTGAGCGCTCGGCAGCACTTGCGGTCTTCGACCAGGCGGGGTTGCGCACCGACGGCGGCCGGGGATACCACCTGCTGTTCCACCTGCAGCAGGTGGGCCTCGTGTGCTGGGGTCCGACGATCGCGGCCCCTCGACCGTCGGCCGCCCCGCAGCAGGCGCTCGTGCTCGTCGACGAATGGGTGCGTGAACCGCGCGTGCTCGACCGTGACCAGGCTCTCGCCGAACTCGCGCTGCGCTACGTGCACGGTCACGGCCCGGTGAGCGACCGAGATCTGGCGTGGTGGGCGAAGATCACCCTGCGCGATGCGCGAGCCGCGATCGAGTCGGTGCGCGACCGGCTCGTCGAGGTGGTTTTCGACGGACGCACGCTCTTCGCGAGCCGCGCGAGCGTCGAGTCGTGGTCTGGTGATGGCGCGAGCGGAGCGCACGTGCTGCCGGGCTTCGATCACTGGCTGCTCGGCTATGAGCGGCGGCACGATCACGTCGACGACGACTACGCCGATCGCGTGATGCAGCTTGCCAACGCGGTGTTTCGACCACTCGTGGTCGTCGACGGCCGAGTGGTCGGCACGTGGCGTGATGACTCGGGTCACGCGGAGCTCGACCTCTTCGAGGCTGTCGCGCCCGAAAGACTCGACGCAGCGCTCTCCCGCTACGCCAGTTTCTGAACTCGGCAGCCTCAGCGCGCGGGCCGCGCCCGCACGAGACGTACGGGTGAACTCTCGTCGAGCTCAACGAGGTTGGCGCGTGACTTCACGAACTCGGTGAAACTCTCATAGCCGAGCGCCCGCTCGTTGAACGCCGAGTCGAGCCGCTTCATCTGTTGCTTCAGAGTGGAAGCGTGCACCCAATCGCTGTCGTCGTCTTTCTCGCCGAGCAACTCGAGTGCTTTGACGAGTAGCGCGGTTGACGCGCGCTTCGAGGTGGGCGGCTCGACGACGGCGTTGCGATCGACCTCGTCTCGGGCGACATCAGTGTCGTCGGTGCTCGCCGGCGCGGCAGTCGAGGGCGAGGATGCGCGGCGCGAGCGCGCCGCCGGCTCGGCGGGAGCATCCACCGCGGGAGCGACGGTAGCTTTCGCCGATGTCGACGCGCGACGCACCGGAGGTGCTTGGCGCACGCCCGGCAGCGTGTCGTAGTCGGCGTACTCGTTGCAGGCCGCCTTGAGGCTCTTGCTCGTGCCGCCGGCAACGCCGATGCCCACGATGTAGCGGCCGAGGCGTTTGGCGCGCTGGGCGAGCGCGATGTAGTCGCTATCGCCCGCCGCGATGACCACGTGTGTGATGTCGGGCAACCGGAAGAGGTCTTCGACCACATCGACCGACAGGCGAATATCGGCGCCGTTCTTCATCTGCTGGGTCGCGGGAAAGAGCTGGGTGAGGTCGACGGCACGCTCCATGAGCTGGCCTTGGTAGCTCGCGTTGACGCCGATCGACCAGTCGGCGTACGCGCGCGAGATGACGATGGGGCCGAAGCTCGATGCGAAATCGAGAATGGCACCGAGGTCGACGGTCGCTTCGCGCACTTTCGCCACGAGCTCGTCGGGCGCGTCGGCGAGGCCCGGAGAGAGCCGGTAGACGTTGTCTTTGCGCCACGCTCCGCGACCGTGATGCTGGTCGTAGCGCGAGATGATGATGTTGTCGAAGTCGATGTAGACCGCAACGCGGCTCTCGCCTGGCTCTGCCATGGGTTGCCTCCTTCGTCAGTTCGGCACCCTGTCAGGCCATCCTGTCAGTCTTCGCGCCCCGGAGGCACTGTGCTGGCAGGGCTGTGATCGGCGTAGACGACGCCGGTCGCGCGTTCAGACACCTCCCACAGGCGTGCCGCAGGCTCGGCGGCGCGAGCAGGCCGCGGCACGCGCGCGGGTGCGGGTTCACCGCGCACCTCAAGAAAACCCTTCGGCCCGTAGTAGCCGCCGGGCTCGACGCGCGGGCTCGTCGCGGCAAACAGCGAGGGCAGCAGGCCCACGTCGACGCTCTGCATGACGCGACCCATGCGTCGCGACTGCTTCTCGCTGGGCGCCACGCCGTCGCGCGGGCCCGTGGTCTGCAAGTTGGTGTGTGTGCCCCCCGGATGTGCAGCGGCACTCGTGAGGCCCCACCCGTGCACGTCGCTGCGACGTTGCAGCTCTCGCGCGAACGCGAGGTTGGCGAGTTTCGACAGGCCGTATGCGCCCCACGCCGAGTAGCGGCGCTCGGCGTTGAGGTTGTCCCACTGCCAGCGACCGGCGTTGGCGGCGAGACTGCTCGTCGACACCACTCGCGGCGACGGCGTGCGCTGCAACGCCGGCAGCAGCAGGCCCGTGAACGCGAAGGGCCCGAGGTGGTTGCTGCCGAACTGCAGCTCGAAGCCGTCGACGGTCTCGCGGCGATCGGGCACGGCCATGATGCCGGCGTTGTTGATGAGAATGTCGATGCCCACGCCCTCGTCGAGCAGGCTCCGCGCCGCGGCACGCACACTGGCGAGCGACGCGAGATCGAGGTCGATGAGACGCAGTCGCGCATTGGGCTGCCGCTCGAGCAACCGCGCGCGAGCATCCTCACCTTTCTGTCGATTGCGCACCGCCATGATGACCTCGGCGCCCGCACCGGCGAGTCGGCCCGTGAGGCCGAAGCCGAGCCCGCTATTGGCGCCCGTGACGAGGGCGACGCGGCCGGTGAGGTCAGGAACGGTGGTGTCGAGCGCGGTGCGAGGCATGCAGTCTCCGAACGAAGCGATGGGCAGTCATCTCACCATTCGGAGCAGTGGCCCTGCTGGGAGCGGTGCGCGCTAGCAGTGTCGAGGGCACGGCGATCCTCAACGAGGGCCTCGTTTCGCGCAACAATGTGCGCATGACGACCGACGCGCCGAGCGTGACCGACGTGCCCCGCCGTGACCGGTGGGAGCATCGATCGGCACCGTTGCTCGTCGTCATGGGCATCGTCTTCATCGTGACCTACAGCGTGGCGATTCTCGTCGTCGAGTTTCCGCCCTGGCTCGTGCTGCTGCTCTCGGTGCTGGCGTTCGTCTCGTGGTCGACCTTTGCCCTCGACGCTGTCGTGCGCATCGCGCTGACCCCTCGCGGTGAGCGCGGCCCGTGGATGCTGCGCCACTGGGTCGACTTGCTCGCCGTGGTCGTGCCCCTCCTCAGGGCGTTCCGGGTCGTCGACCTGTTCCGCCGCGTTCCCTACTTCCAACGGCGCACCGGAGCCGCAGTGCGCTCACGCGTCGCTGTCTTCGCGACGTCGTACGCCGTGATCTTCATCTACTTCATCGCCCTCGCCGTGCTGCAGGCCGAGCGATTTGCCGAGGGCTCGACCATCACGACGCTCGGTGACGCGCTGTGGTGGGCCGTCGTGACGATCGCCACGGTCGGCTACGGCGACACCTACCCGGTCACGGCCTTCGGCAGAGTCTGGGCGATCGTGCTCATGGCGGGCGGTCTCGTCATCGTGGGCACGACCTCGGCGGTGGTGATCTCGTACATTCAAGAGCGCGTCGGCCGGGCATCCACCCGGTAGATTCGGCACGGACGCGCCACCCACGTCGCCGCCCCCGTCGCCGCCCACGTCAAGGAGCCCCCATGGCCACCGCACCCCTCAGCCGTCAGCAGACCTCGAGCGCCCTCCTCGCGGGCGCTGTCTCGCACACGATCTTCCAGACCGGGTGGTTCTTGTTCGGGTTCGCGATCGTCGCCCTCATTGGCGCCGCGATCTTCGGCAACATCGTGGATGCTCTCCGCAACACCGTCGAAGGCGACGTCAACACGGCGGTCGAGTCGCTGGGTGTCGGCAGCGACATCCTCTTCGGCATCGTCATCGCGTTTCTCATCGCGAGCCTCGTGCTCATCCTGCTCGCGTTTCTCGTCAGCTCGTCGATTCTGCGCGCGGCGTCGCTGCGCCGCCCGGGCCGGGTGACGCTCTTCGCGATCGGCATCACCGCTGTCGCCGACATCGCGCTGTTCTGGGTCTACTTCGGCGTCGCGCAAGCCATCACTGACAGCGCGATCGGCGGCCTGCTGTTGCAGCCCGTGCTCGCGCTCGTCGGCGGCGTGCTCGTGGGTATGGGTCTGTGGTGGTGGATGGCCTGGGCGAACCGCGATCGCGGTGAGGCTGTGCTCGCTCCGACCGAGACGGCAGCTGCCGAGCCGACCGTCGAGAGCGAGACCGCGACGAGCTAGCCCGCGGGCTCGACCAACACCTCGGCGAGCGCGGCAGTGAGTTGCGTGCGCATCGCGTCGCTCGAGATGGTGCGCTCGCCGTCGCCAGACTGCGGGCCGTAATCGCCGAAGCTCGCGTGGTTCGCTCCCTCGATGGTCGTGAACACCGTCGACGCTGGCAGCAGTCCCGCGCGCGATTCGATCGTCGCCGGAGTGGAGAGGCCATCGTTCTCGGCGGCGACGCTCACGATCGCCAGATCGGTCTGGCTGAGGTCGTTGGCGCAATAGCTGCCCAGCAGCACGATGCCTGCCAGGTCATCGCGAGTATCGAGCGCGCTCTCGGCCATGAGGCACGCGCGCACTCCGCCGAGCGAATGCCCACCGACGAACCAGCGGTCGATCTCAGGCGCGGCGGTCGTGAAGTCGTCGAGACCGCGCAGGTCGAAGAAGGCCAGGTTGACGGTGGGATGGGTGATGAGCACCGTGATTCCCTCGTGCTCGACGATTCCGCTGAGCTGCCAGAGGTAGGCGGAGGGTTCGACGCGAGCGCCCGGCACGAAGACGAGTCCGGTCGACGTGTCGACGGCGTCGCCGTCAGGGCTGAGAAGAATGCCTTCATCGACGATCTCGATCGTGACGTCGTCGAGCGCGAAGGCGCGCATCGTCGCGGCACGATCTGCCTGGTACACGGCGTGCGCCCAGACGAGAAAGCCGAAGACCGTGGCGCCGAGGGCGAGGAGCGCCCAGAATCCGACGAGACGGATGCGTCGGGCTCTCCCGCGTCGACGTGGGGTGGAATCAGAGTGCACGGCAGAGTCGGGAGAGGCCATGCCGCATGATCCCACTCGAACCTGGCATGATGGAACCCATCATGAACATCATCGCCGTGGCCGTCTCCGTCGCCCTGTTCCTGGGTTCCTTCCTGCTCTTCGCGTACGCCTACGCCGTGCCGGAAGAGTGGGCCGCGGTCACGTTCTTCGCGGGCATCATCGCCGTCACGCTGTCGATGGCGATTCCGTTCACGCTGCTCGGGCACCGCGAGCGATAGCGTTCGCGCGCGCTGCGCTCAGGCCGGGCGCAGCACGTTGGCCGTGAAGGCCTGCAATCGCTGCACAAGGCCCTCGCTGCGGCGCGCGATGAGCTCATCGCGATGCAAGTTGAGCTCGCTCGTCGCCGGAAGAATGCGAATCATGATCGAGCACGCCAGGTCGGCGCAGATGTAGGTGCCGACGGTGTTGCCGTCGAGGCCCGCTTCGCCTCCTCGCGGCGCCGAGAACATCGACACCTGAGTCGCCGGCTGCGGGGTGTGGCACAGCGAGCACATCGCTCCGATGCCAGCCCGCAAGGGAGCACTGGCCGCCCGCACCAAGAGCCCGACGGGCCGGTCGTCGACCCAGTGCACGATGTAGCCGCGCGGCGAGCCGGCCGGGTCGCGCCAGCCCAAGAACTCGCGCTCGCTCCACACCGTTTCGTGCAGGCCCGGGAGGGGCATCCGTTCGATTTCAGCAGGGCTCGCATTCTCGATCGATGCGCGAATCTGCTCGGCCGTCAACTCTCTCATCGTGCGCCCACCCTATGACACTCATCCACCACTCCCTCTGAACCAGAAAGGCCACTACCGTGACTGCTATGCAGCTGCCCAGGGCGTTGAAGCCCTTCGCCACCGGCCAGTACCGATTGCTCGTGCTGGCACTCACCCTCTCGCTCTTCGGCACCGGAGTCTGGCTCGTCGCCGTCGTCTGGCAGGTCATCGAGCTCGGCGGCACACCCATCGATCTCTCGATCGTCGCGACCGGCGGCAGCATCGGCCTGCTGCTCGCGGTGCTGCTCGGGGGAGTCGCGGCCGACCGAATTCCGCAAAAGCGCATTCTCGTCGCCGTCGAGACGCTCAAGACGCTGTCGATGGCCGCGATGGCGGTGCTCGCGCTCACCGGCATGATCGAGGTCTGGCACCTCGCGGTCGTGGCGTTCTTGCTCGGCGTCGCCGACGGGTTCTTCTACCCGGCGTACTCCGCATGGCTGCCGGCGCTGCTGCCCGCCGAGGATCTGCTCGCGGCGAACGGCATCGAAGGCGTGCTGCGCCCGGCGATCATGCAAGCGGCTGGCCCCGCTGCCGCGAGTGCTGCGATCGCCATCCTCTCGCCAGGTCTGGGCTTTGCCATCGTCGCGATCACGCAGGGGCTCGGAGCGATCGGCATCGCTCTCATGCGGCTGACGCCGGTGCGGCGCGAGCCCGACGCCGAGCCGATGCATCCCCTGCGCGCAGTGTGGGTCGACGTGCGTGATGGCGTGAAGTACATGCTCGTCACGCGGTGGCTGCTCGCCACGCTGCTCTACTCAGCGGTGCTCATTCTCGTCATCATGGGACCGATCGAGGTGCTGTTGCCGTTCGCCGTGCGCGACCAGACCGGGGGAGGGGCAGGGGCGTTCGCGCTCGCGCTCGCCGCCTTCGGCATCGGCGGCGCAGCAGGATCACTCGTCGTCGCGTCGCTGCGACTGCCGAAGCGCTACCTCACGATCATGATCGCCGCGTGGGGCATCGGATGCGCGCCGCTCGCGATCATCGGATTCACCGACCAGCTCTGGCTCATGGTCATCGCGCTCTTCGTCTGCGGGTTTCTGTTCAGCGGAGCGACCGTCATTTGGGGAACCCTGCTGCAGCGGCGGGTTCCGCCGGCGATGCTCGGTCGCGTCTCGAGTCTTGACTTCTTCGTGTCGCTGCTGCTCATGCCGGTCTCGATGGCCCTCGCGGGGCCCGTCGGTGCGTGGATCGGTATTCCCATGGCGTTTCTCATTGCCGGACTCGTGCCGGTCGTGCTCGCCGCGCTCACGCTGCTCATCGCGCGACTCGGTCCCGACGAGCTGGCCCACCCGCTCGACGCCGACGACACACAGCCTGACCCGGCGAGCGAGGTGGTGACCGGACCAGCCGTGTCGGCGGGATTCCAAGCGCCGGCCGATGAACCGCACGACGAGCGGCACGGCTCGGCCTGAATGCAGTCGCGGCCCGGGAGGAGCATCCACCCGGGCCGCGAATCGCGCGTGCAGCGTTGCGTGAGGGCTTAGCCCTGGTAGGCGAACTGCGCGTCGATGTTGAGCGTGACGTCGTCGCCCAGCAGGAAGCCGCCGGTCTCGAGCGCCGCGTTCCAGCTCACGCCGAAGTCGTGGCGGTTGATCACGGTGCTGCCGCTCGCGGCGGCCTTGACGTTGCCCCACGGGTCGGTCGCGATGCCGCCGAACTCACCCTTGAGGGTGATGGGCTTGGTGACGCCGCGCAGCGTGAGGTCGCCATCGAGCAGCAGGTCGCCATTCTCGATGCGCAGACCGGTCGAGACGAAGGTCATGGTCGGAAACTCGTCGGGGGCGAAGAAGTCGTTCGTGCGCAGGTGGGCGTCGCGGTCAGCGTTGTTGGTGTTGATCGAGGTGACGTCGACCGTGACCGTGACGGTCGAGTCGGCGGGCTTCTCGGCGGCGACGACCGTGGCGTCGAACTTCTCGAAGACGCCGCGCACCTTGCTGATGGCGAGGTGGCGAACGCTGAAGCCGATCTCGGTGTGCGTCGGGTCGACGACCCACGTTCCGGTGCGGTAGCCCTCGATGGTGTCGGCGGTGATGGCGGTGGTCATGTATCTCTCCTGCGGTAGCTGGCGGCATGCAAAAAGTCGATGCGTCTGCATCGACTCACCAGGGCCCAACGTCAGCAATGCGCCCGTCTATTCCGCCTACGGCGAGATTCGTCGAAAGTCGTCACTTCCCGGCCACGACCGATTCACTGTGCACGGCTGATCTGCGGCTGGCGTGCGGCTGATGCACTGCCAGCGCACGGCTGGTCACGGGTGTGCTGGGCGCAGAGTGAGGTCGTACCCGAACGATTCGGGACCCGGCGCGCGATCACGGCCGGTCTGCACGTTCACGAGAAAAGACATGTTCATGGCAACCATCATCGACACCGCCGTCAGCGCAGGCTCGTTCACCACTCTGGTCGCCGCCGTGAAGGCTGCTGGGCTGGTCGACACGCTCAACGGCGAGGGCCCCTTCACGGTCTTCGCCCCGACCGACGACGCGTTCGCCGCTCTGCCCGAGGGCACCGTCGAGGGCCTCCTCGCCGACGTTCCCGCGCTGAGCTCGATCCTCACGTTCCACGTCGTTCCCGGCGCTGTGCACGCAGCCGACCTCAGCGATGGCATGACCGCCGCGACGGTCAACGGCGCAGAGCTCACCTTCCACACCACTGACGGCGTCACGGTCAATGGCGCCACGGTCGTCACGGCCGACATCGTCTGCGACAACGGCGTCATTCACGTCATCGACGCGGTGCTGCTGCCGTAAAGCTTCCTCCCGACGACGCGGGGCGCTGCCGAGAGCGCCCCGCGTCGTTCTGCGTTCGAGCACGGTGGAGAAGGCACGGTTGAATAGCAACCATGGATGCCGCTCTCGCCGACCGACTGCGCGCCGACCTGCACGCCGCGCGCTACACGGTCGACCGGCTGCGGTCGCTCTGGGGCGACGCGGCCGACGCAGCTCTCGCGCGGGGCGATCGCGTGCCAGCGCGCCGCGCGCTCGCTCAAGCCGAGGCCGAGCCCGCCGCTCTGCTCGCACGCCTGTTCCTGCTGGGCGAGCCGCTCGACGACGACGCACTGCAGTCGGCCTTCCCGACGCTCTTGCCCGACGGCGCCAGGCGCCTCGGTCTCATTGATGCCCATGGCGCCGCGCTGCTCGATGTGCGGCCGTACAGCGCTGTCGATGCGAGCGGCACCGCCGACTGGTTCGTCGTGAGCGATCTCGGTGAGACGGCGCTCGGTCGGGCGCTGCCTGCTGAGCACGTGCTCGGCGTCGGAGGGGCATCCCTCACGCTCGCGGGTCTCATTCCCACGAGCGAGGTCGGCACGGTGCTCGACCTCGGCACGGGCTGCGGCGTGCAGTCGCTGCACGCGGCGAGACATGGCGAGCGCGTCATCGCGACCGACCTGTCAGCCCGCGCTCTCGAGCTGGCGGCGCTCACCGTGCACGTCAATGGCGTGCGCTCGGTCGAGCTGCGCCACGGCGATCTCTTCGCGCCGCTCGCGGGCGAACGCGTCGACCGCATCGTGTCGAACCCGCCCTTCGTGATCACTCCGCGTCGCGAGGGCGTGCCGCTGTACGAGTACCGCGATGGCGGACGAGTCGGTGATGCGATCGTCGAAGAGGTCGTACGCGGTGCCGCCGATCATCTGACACCGGGGGGAACCGCCCACCTGCTCGGCAACTGGGAGTACCGCGAGGGCCTCGGCGGCGATGGCCTCGCGCGCGTGCGGCGTTGGATCAGCGAGGCCGGTCTCGACGGCTGGGTCATCGAGCGTGAGCGACAGAGCCCCGAGCAGTATGCCGCCACCTGGATTCGTGACGGTGGCACTCGCGTCGGCACACCCGAGTACGACGCGCTCTGCGCGGCCTGGCTCGACGACTTCGCTGAGCGCGGAGTCACGGCGGTCGGTTTCGGCTACATCGCGCTGCGTCGACCCCTCGACGAGGATGCTCCGCGCTTGCTGCGCACCGAGGTGCTGTCGAGCCCGCTCGGGTCGGCGGCGAGCGGTCTGGGCGACCACCTGCTCGCGGGGTTCGCCGCTCACGACTGGATGGCCTCCCGCGACGACGTTGCCCTCGCGGGCGAGAAGGTGCTGCTGGCGCCCGATGTGACCGAAGAGCGGCACTACTGGCCGGGCGATGAGGCTCCGACGGTCATTCGACTGCGACAGGGAGCGGGCTTCGCGCGCGAGATCGACGCCGACCCTGCGCTCGCTGGTTTCGTCGGTGCGTGCGATGGTGAGCTCACGGTGGGGCAGCTGGCAGCGGCCCTCGCCGACCTGCTCGAGGTCGACGAGGGCGCGCTGCGCGAGCAGTTGCTGCCGCAGGTGCGAGAGCTGCTGCTCTGCGGCGTGCTGCTGCCCGCTTCGCGCTGACGGTGAAGCTCAGCCTTGCGAGGGAGTCGCCCGGCGCAAGATGAGCCACGCTGCGAGCGCGCACACTGCCGTGACGATAAGCGACCACGCCGCCGAGCCCAGCACACCGGCCCAGATGAAGAACGCTCCGACCTGCTCCCACGCTCCCAACCAGGTCACGAGCGCGCCACCGCCCAGCACGATGACGGTGATCGCGCCCCAGAAGACGTACATGCCTGTTGCCTTCCACCGCACGTAGACCGCCGCGGTCGCCGCGCCGATGCTGAAGAAAAGCAAGAAGGCCAGCACGCTGAACGCGAGTGCTTGCCACCAATCGGTCTGCCACAGTACGCCGGTGGAGAAGAACCCCAGGCCGACGCCCCAGCCGTTGGTCGCCTCCTCGATGGCGGTCGCCGTGGCGAGCAGGAGTGAATAGCCGATCGAGAGCAGCACGGCGAAGACGCCGAAGCCGAGCAAGAAGTCGCGACGCGTGCTGCCGTAGCCGAGCGAGAGCGGGAACGCCTGGTTGATCGTCATGACCGCCACCACGAGCATGTAGACGTAGAGGAAGAACGCTCCGCCGTTGACATTGGCGGTCTCGCCGTCCTCGGGGATATTCGCGAGGATGATCGCGAAGATGGCGACGTTCATGAGCAGGATGAACCCGAGAATGATGAGGGGCGTCCAGATGGCCGTCGACGGGTTCGCGAACAGCAGTCGCACGATCGTGAGCACGCGTGTCGCGAGCGAACGTGGCGTGGTCGACAGCGGCGCGGGGGCTCCGGCGCGGTCGGTGGCAGTGGTCGTGGTCATCGCGAGACCTCCTCGTGCTCGGTGGGGGTGCCGCCGGTCTGGCGGATGATGAGCTGTTGCAGTGAGACCGGGCCGACCTCCAGGCCCGCCGCGCGTGCCTCGGCAAGAACCTGCTCGGTGATGCCCGCGACGGTCGCACTGACGAATCCACCTAGGCGCTCGCGGTGCAGCACCTCGAGTGCAGCGATCGCTCGCTCGACGGCCTCGGCCGGGCCAGCGATCGTGGCGGCGTGCGCCCGGAGGGCATCCACGGGGGAATCGATGATGATGCGCCCGTTGTCGATGACGAGCGCGTGCTCGAGCAAGGCACCCACTTCGTCGATGAGGTGAGTCGAGAGGATCACCGTGCGCGGGTGCTCCGCGTAGTCGGCGAGCAGACGGTCGTAGAAGGCTTGTCGCGCGATCGCATCGAGGCCGAGGTAGGGCTCGTCGAAGATCGTGATGGGAGCGCGCGACGCGAGCCCCACGATGATGCCGACGCTCGAGAGTTGTCCGCGCGAGAGTTTCTTGATGCGACGGTCGACCGGCAGCCGGAATTCGGCGGCGAGGTCGCGGGCGAAGTCGGCATCCCAGTGCGGAAAGAAGCCGGGAGCAGCCGCGAAGACGTGCTTGGGCTTGAAGTCGTCGGGGTAGCGCTGGCTCTCTTTGATGAAGCACGTGTGCTGCAAGACTCCGGCGTTCTCGACGGGGTTGCCGCCCGCGACGGCGATGGTGCCGCTTGTGGCGAACTCTTGGCCCGTGAGCAAGTGCATGAGCGTGGTCTTGCCCGCGCCGGTGCGGCCGAGCAGGCCTGTGATGCTGTCGCGCGCGATCTGGAAGTCGACGCTGTCGACGGCGGTGACGCCGCGATAGCGCTTCGTGAGGCCGCGCGCCTCGACGATGGTGGTCATGATGCGGATTCCTTCCGGATGATGTCGATGAGCTGATCGGTGGTGAGCTCGAGCCCGCGGGCTTCGAGCAGCAAGGGGTGCACGTACTCGGTGGCAAAGCGGGCGCGCCGTTCGGCGAGCAGGCGCTCGCGTGCGCCGTCAGCGACGAACATGCCGATGCCGCGGCGCTTGAAGAGCACCCCGCTCTCGACGAGCAGGGTGATGCCCTTGAGTGCCGTGGCCGGGTTGATGCGGTGGAAGCTCGCGAACTCATTGATCGAGGGCACTTGGCTTCCCTCAGGCAGCGAGCCGTCGATGATCTGGTTTTCGATCTGCTCGGCGAGTTGCCGAAAGATCGGTCGACCGTCGTCCACGAACGCCTCCCATCTCTGTGTTGGTTACTTAGTCAAGTAACTAACCAGAGAACCTGGAGGCTGTCAAGCGATCAGCATCACGTGCGACGCGGGCGGCTCCAGTCGGGCACCGTGAGCACGATCGCCGCCGCGCTGAGGGCGACGCCGGTGAGGCCGAAGGCGAGACTTGCGGCACTCTGCACACCGCCCGCGAGGACAGGCAAGTCGTCGGGGAGGCTGATGCCAATGCTGAAGTACGGCCCCCACGCCGCGACGACGATCACGCTGCCGGCGATGCACGCCGCCGCGAGCATCCTTCGCCAGGTGAGCAGTCGGTCGGCCGCGAGGGAAGGCAGCAGCGCGAGCACGGCGATGCCGAGCACGATGGCGAGCGACAGCACAAACCAGATCGTCAACCCGATCGTGAACCCCGCGCGCGAGGCGGAGTTCCACACGGCGTAGACCTCGCCGAGCGTGAGCATGCCCTGTGCGATCGCGAGCGGCTGCTCGACGGCCAAAGAGTAGGCACCGAGAGCGACGAGCCCGAGCAGTGCTGCTGCAGCGCCGAGGCCGACGCGGCGCCGAAGACCAGGCGCGGCATCGGGGGCGTGTGGCTCGTCGGGAAAGATGATGCGTTGCCTCGGCGCAACCGGCTCGTCGCCGGGAGCAGCGCGACGGTCAGCCGGAGTCATGCCGTCGAGGCTCGTCATGAAGTCACCCGAACCGATGCGCTTCACCCCGCGCACGATGGCGGCAGCGTTGAGTGCGCCGCCCGCGAGCACGAGCAGCAGGGCGAGCCACAAGAACGCGGGCGACCCTGCTGCTGCCGCGAACCAACCGACCACGGCCACCGGCGCGAGCAGGAGGCACGTGAATCCCCAGCGGAACAATCGACCGGTTGTACGCACGGCATTCCCTTCACATCGCGAGTCGTGATGCGGCAACCCTAGCGAGCACGCACATCTCCCCGTCGTGCACAGCGCCTACGGTGGAGACACCACAGCACAATGACAGGAGACATCGTGAAGATACGCACGCTGGGCAGTACCGGCACGATCGTCAGCAGCGTTACCCTCGGCACCATGACGTTCGGTGCGGAGTCTGACGAACCGATGAGCCATGCGATGCTCGACGCTTTCGCGGCGGCTGGCGGCACGCTCATCGACGCTGCCGACGTCTACAGCGCGGGACTGAGCGAGCAGATCATCGGCCGATGGCTTGCGGCGAACCCGGCGACCGCTGAGCGCATGGTCATCGCGACAAAGGGCCGATTCCCGATGGGCACTGACGCGAACGACCTCGGCACTTCGCGTCGGCACCTGCGCCGCGCACTCGACAACTCTCGCCGGCGATTGGGTCTCGACCACATCGACCTGTATCAGGTGCATGCGTGGGACCCGATCACGCCGCTCGACGAGACACTCCGCTTTCTCGACGATGCGATCCGGTCAGGAGCAGTGTCGTACTGGGGAGTCTCGAACTTCACGGGCTGGCAGCTCACGAAGGCTGTGCACCGTGCCGCCGCGCTCGGCATGCCCGCACCGGTGACGCTGCAACCTCAGTACAACTTGCTCGCCCGCGAGATCGAGTTCGAGATCGTGCCAGCGGCCCTCGACGCCGGGGTCGGCCTGCTGCCCTGGGGCCCGCTGGGCGGTGGATGGCTCACGGGCAAGTACAGCCGCGACGAAATCCCCACGGGGGCAACGCGACTCGGTGAAGATCCTGGGCGCGGCATGGAAGCGGTCGATCGGCGGGGGGCCGACGAGCGCACCTGGCGAGTGCTGGATGCCCTGCACCTCGTTGCCGGTGAGCACGAGGTGCCGCCCGCTCGCGTGGCGCTCGCGTGGCTGCAGTCTCGGCCCGGCATGACGTCCGTCATCCTCGGTGCCCGCACCGTCGATCAGTTGGTCGACAACCTCGCCGCGGGCGACCTCGAGCTCACTGCAGAGCAACTCGCGAGCCTCGACGCTGCGAGCGCGCCGGTCGTGCCCGACTACCCCTACGGCGAGCTCGGCGTGGATCAGCGTTCGCGCTCGATCTGAGCGCTACGGTCGCGGGGTGCGTGACTACGACTCTGACCCGCTCGCCGGCGACTGGCGTGCTGCCCACCGCCGCGTGCTGCGCGACGTCGAGGCGCACCGCGACCTCGTGGTCGAGGTGCCCCACGGTGACGGCACGGGTACGGCGGCCGGTGCTGACGGCGACGGTTTCGTGGGTGTCGTCGTCGGCGTCGACGCGGGCAATGTGCACCTCGAAGACCGCCACGGGCGCGTGCGCGCCTTTCCGCTCGGCGCAGGTTTCTGGGTCGACGGCGAGCCCGTGACACTTCGCGCACCGCGCGTTGCAGCACCTGAGCCTGGCCGAGCACGCACCGCGAGCGGGTCGTTCGCCGTCGCCGATGCACCCGCGAGGGTGGCGCGGGCGAGCCGCATCTGGGTCGAGGGGCGTCACGACGCCGAACTCGTCGAGCAGGTGTGGGGCGACGACTTGCGCGTCGAGGGCGTCGTCGTCGAGCTGCTGGAGGGCGTCGATCACCTCGACGAGCGGCTGCGCGAGTTCGCGCCAGGGCCCGGGCGGCGACTAGGAGTGCTCGTCGACCACTGGGTGCCCGGCTCGAAAGAAGTGCGGCTCGCTGAGCAGGCGCTCGCGCGGGTCGGGGCCGAGCACGTGCTCGTGGTGGGGCATCCGTTCATTGACATCTGGCAAGCGGTGCGCCCGCAGCGGGTGGGCATCGAGGCGTGGCCTGATGTGCCGCGCGGCGAAGACTGGAAGACCGGCACTTGCCGAGCGCTCGGGTGGCCGCACGAGACCGTCGCCGATCGCGCGGCGGCGTGGCGGCGCATTCGCGGCACCGTGCGCGGCTACACCGACCTCGAACCGGCACTGCTCGGTCGCGTCGAGCAGCTCATCGACTTCGTGACGGCTGAGTGAGCGCACGATCGCCGGAGCAGCGCAGGCGATGAATCAGTGCTGACATGAATCAGTGCTGACATGAATCAGCGCTGACATGACGAAAGCCGCCCCACATCGTCGGGAGGCGGCTTTCGGCTGGTCATCGGTGCGCGAAGCACCGAGACGGTGCGGAACTAGAGCGGGCGGATGTTCTCAGCCTGCAGGCCCTTGGGGCCCTGCGCGACGTCGAATTCGACCTTCTGGTTCTCGTCGAGCGAACGGTAGCCGTTCGACTGGATCGCGCTGAAGTGCGCGAACACGTCGGCCGAGCCGTCATCGGGGGTGATGAAACCAAAACCCTTTTCGGCGTTGAACCACTTCACAGTGCCTGTCGTCATTAGCTGACTCCTCATTACTCACGGAGTTTCGACTGTCGAAACCACCAGTCGAACCACTCGTGAACCGTTAGCCCTATCTGAGGGCAACGTGTCGCTTGCACGGCACGTCAGGTCGCCGAGGCGTATCAACTTCAGCCCTCACCGTACTGCACCCGCCCCCGTTCTGGGGCATTCTTCACCGAGTCGTTACACGAGAACCATCCAGCCGGCGTAAAGCGCGCCTCACTACGGTGGATGCTCCCACGACCTTGGAGGCCTCCATGAGCTTCTTCGACCGCCTGTTCGGTAGCCCCACGCCCGAACCCGAACCCCGTCGCAACGCCGTGCGTTCCGACGACGATCGAGCCGTCGAGCGCTACCGCTACCTGCTGCAGACCGCTCCGCCCGAGACCATCGAGCAGGTACACGCAGAGGCCTTCGCGAAGCTGAGCCCCGAGCAGCGACGACTCGTGTTCGACGAGCTCGCGCGCACGGCTCCTGCCGGTGAGGCTCCCGCTGACGACGAACCCGGCACGCTCGCTCGCGCGGCGACGCGCTCAGAGCTGCGCCAGCCCGGCACCATGGAGCGCTCGCTCGCGGGCCCGTCGTTCGGCCAGATGGTCGGTGCATCTCTCTTGGGCACCGTGGCCGGTTACGTCATCGGCTCGGCCATCGCCAGCGCTTTCTTGCCTCCGCTCGACGGCGGTGCAGAGGCGGGCTCCGACCCCGGCGCTGATGCAGGGGGCGACGCTGCCGCGACCGAGGCCGGAGGGTTCGACGGTGGCGCTGATGCTGGCGGCGTCGACGCCGGTGGTTTCGACGGCGGCGGTTTCGGCGACTTCGGCGACTTCGGGTTCTAGGCGCACCCCGTCATGCGCCCTCGCCCGATCGCACCGAAGCCCGGCCAAGAATCGGTCTGGGATTACCCGCGACCCCCGCGTGTCGAGCCCGTGCACGGCCGGGTCGTCGTCGAGTTCGGCGGCCGCGTCATCGCGGAGTCGGTGAGCGCGCTGCGCGTGCTCGAAACGAGCCATCCCCCCGGCATCTACGTGCCGATCGCTGAGTGGGCGCCCGGTGCTCTTCGGCAGGCCGAGGGTTCGTCGTGGTGCGAGTTCAAAGGCCGGGCCGCCTACTGGGATGTCGTGGCCAGCGACGCCGTGGCCGAACGCTCAGCATGGGGGTACCCCGCGCCGAGCCGCGGCTTCGAGCAGCTCGCGGAATTCGTGTCGGTGTATCCCGGTCGCATGGACCGATGCTCGATCGATGGCGAAACGGTGCAACCGCAAGAGGGCAGTTTCTACGGGGGCTGGATCACCGCGAACATCGTGGGGCCCTTCAAGGGTGCAGCAGGAACCATGGGCTGGTAACTCACGACCCCGCTGGCGTGTGCGGCGCCTCGTTCTTTCGGAAGACCGAACAGCGCGCGCGCCCGTCCGCTGGCACGATGAACCCGTGACCGAGCATGAGCGGGGCAGTGATCACCCCAGTCGACCGGAGATCCGACGCTGGCGCCGCTATCTCGCCGATGAGCGCGCTGAAGCCGCCGTCTACCGCGACCTGGCCGCGCGTCGCACCGGCGAAGAGCGCGCCATCTTGCTCGCGCTCGCCGAGGCAGAGGCGCGTCATGAGGCGCACTGGGTCGCACTGCTGGGCGACCATGCCGCATCGGTGCCTGCGGTCTCGCTGCGCACGCGCTTTCTCGGATTCTTCGCCCGCCGTTTCGGCAGCGTGTTCGTGCTGGCTCTCGCGCAGCGCGCCGAATCTCGATCGCCCTATGAGGCGGATGTTCACGCAACGCCCGCGATGGCGGCCGACGAACGCATCCACAGTGAAGTGGTGCGCGGGCTCGCAGCGCGCGGCAGGCAACGCCTGAGCGGCACCTTCCGCGCAGCGGTCTTCGGAGCCAACGACGGGCTCGTGAGCAACCTCGCCCTCGTCATGGGCATCGGTGCGGCGGGCGTCGGCACCAGCACGGTCTTGCTCACCGGCCTCGCCGGTCTCCTCGCCGGCGCGCTCTCGATGGGTGCGGGCGAGTACGTGTCGGTGCGATCGCAGCGCGAACTGCTCGATGCCTCAACGCCCGACCCCGAAGCGCACCGCGCACTGCCGCACCTCGACGTCGATGCGAACGAGCTGGCCCTCGTCTATCGTGCGCGAGGTATGGAGGCAGTCGAGGCAGATGCTCGCGCTCGCGAAGTGCTCGCCGACTACGAGCCGATCTCCGCAGCGGCGCGAGCGAGCGAGCAGCTCGCAGACGAGCACGAAGCCATCGGCTCTGCGTGGGGTGCTGCGGCGTCGAGTTTCGCGTTTTTCGCTTCCGGCGCCATCATTCCAGTCGTGCCGTATCTGCTCGGGCTCGAGGGCATCGCGGCGGTCGTGCTCGCCGCGGTGCTCGTCGGAATCGCCCTCGCCGCGACCGGCACGATTGTGGGAGTGCTGTCGGGTGCCTCGCCCGTGAAGCGAGCGCTGCGCCAGCTCGCGATCGGCTTCGGCGCGGCGGGCGCCACCTACCTCTTGGGGCTCGCGTTCGGCACGACGCTCGCGTGAGCGCAGCATCCGTCGACAGGCATTCGCGACCCTGACCAGGCTTCTCTCAGGTTGACGGGTCACTCTGGAGGGTCGGCTCCGCTGCCGACAGGGGAGAGTTCCCGCCGCCGGCCTCGGGTCGCGGTGCTGGAGCGATGACCTCCTGATGCGCCCGCTCCGGTGGCGCGTCGCATGCGCAATGACGTGCACTCACCGTGTCCCCGGCCCGCAGGCCGCCACCAGGAAGTGTTGTTCCCTCTCATGCTCCACGTGATCCACCCTGCGCTCTCGCGCGCCGCCGCTCTTGAGCCTCACCGCCTTCGTCAACAAGTGCTCGCCGTGTCCGCTGGCCTCATCGCTGCAGGCCTGCTCGCGAGCCACGGCGTCGGCACGGCAATTGCTGTCGCCTCCGAGAGCGAGGAGACCGCACCGCTCGCACAGTCCTTCTCGGCGTCGAGCGTTGCGGCTGCCCCGATCGACGTCATCGAGTTCACCGTGGACGAGCGTCCACCGCTGCAATACCCGGTCGGCGCGAACGCTCCCGTCGGCAGTGGCTTCGGCCCGCGCGACGCGGCGTGCGGCGCATGTTCGACGATGCACACCGGTGTCGACTGGAACCCGGCATACGGCACGCCCATCGTCGCGATCGCCGATGGTGTCGTGAGCAAGGTCGTGACCTCCGGCAGCACGCTCGGGGTGTACGCCACGATCGATCACGTCATCAATGGCCAGGCCATCACGAGCGTCTACGGCCACATGGTGAGCGGCTCGCTGACTCTCTCCGTCGGCGATGAAGTGCGTGTGGGCGACCAGATCGGCCAGGTGGGCAGCACCGGTGTCACGACCGCGCCTCACTTGCACTTCGAACTGCGCATTGGTGGCTCGCCCATCAACCCTGTTCCGTGGATGGCGGCGAACGGCGCGGTCTAACTCTGCCAATGGCATGCCGCGCACGCGGAATCTTGGCGTGACCCAACCGCAGAGCCATCCATTCCGAACAGAGTGTGCTTACACTGACGACACCTGTGTCATCAGTGGCACTCACTGGCGATCTCGACGAGATCGTCTCGACGGAACTGCGAGGAGCACTGTGGCCCTGACCGCCCGACTGCGCGAGTTTGAGCTGGCGACGCGTCCTATTCACCCTGACACCCGCCGAGCCCTCGACAAGAGGTGGGCCGAGCTGCCCGAGCACGCGAAGACGCCTGAGCAGTTGCTCGGCAAGTGCGCCGTCGGCTGCGAAGGCACGCACGGCGTGTTCCCGAAGTGCAACCTCACGTGCTCGCCCTGCTACCACTCGGCCGACGCGAACAAGGTGCGTATCGACGGTGACCACACGGTCACTGAGGTGACGAAGCAAATGGCGCTGCTGCGCGAGATTCGCGGTCCGCGCGCGCACGCCCAACTCATTGGCGGCGAGGTGAGCCTGCTGCCGCCCAAGGCGCACCGCGACACTCTCCTTGCCATGCGCGCCGTTGGCCGCGAGCCGATGTCGATGACGCACGGCGACTTCGACTACGAGTACTTGCTCGACGTCGTGCTCGACGCGAACGGCGAGCCCGCGTTCAAGAAGGTGTCGTTCGCCGCGCACTTCGACTCGCTCATGCGCGGTCGTCGCGGTGCCGTGCGCCCGAAGAGCGAGGCCGAGCTCAACCCCTTCCGCGAGCAGTTCGCGCAAATGTTCATCGACCTCAAGAAAGACCACAAGGTCGACTCGTACCTCGCGCACAACATGACGGTCACGCCGACCAACCTCGACGAGGTCGAGCAAGTCACCCGCGATGTGCTGGCGATGCCCTACGACATGATGTCGTTCCAGCCTGCGGCTTTCATCGGCGACGACCGCCGGTGGAAAGAGAACTTCGAAGAAGTCACGATCGACGCCGTGTGGGAGCGCATCGAGGCCGGTGCCGGTCAGCCGCTGCCGCACAAGGCCGTGCAGTTCGGCGACCCTCGCTGCAACCGGCACACGGTCGGTGTCATGGTCGACGGCCGATTTGCGTCGGTGCTCGACGCGGATGAGCCGAAAGACATCGCTGCGCGCGATCGCTTCTTGAAGCACTACGGCGGCATGATCTTCGGTGATATTCCTCGCTGGGCACTGACGCTCAAGGTCATCCGCGCCATTCTGAGCCACCCGCAAGACCTTCCGCCGATGGTCGGACTCATGAATCGCATCGTGAAGCGCGGAGGCGGCCTGCGCGCCGTGCTGCGTGCCGCTCGTCGCGGCAAGGTCAGCTTCAAGACTTTCGTCGTGCACAACTTCATGGATGCCGAGCAGGTCAAGCCGGCGTGGGCGCTCATGGAGCAGGGCATCGTCTCTGACGACCCGAAGATCAAGGAGACGCAGGAGCGACTCGGCTCGTGCATGTACGCCATGAGTCACCCTGAAACGGGTCGCCTCGTGCCTGCCTGCACGCAACACTCGGTGCTCGACCCGATCGAGAACATCGGGCTTCGCACGCTGCTGCCGCTCGAGCCCAAGGGAGAGCGCCGCACGGGCATCACGAACGGTCGCGCCGACGAGCTCGCCGACGCCGCCGGCTCGCGCTGGTAAGGATCCGCTGACGGGCAGATGCCCTGAGGTCTCGACCTCAGGGCATCGCCACGACGCTGCAGGCCGAGCGGGGCACATGCACGGTGGCGCGCTCGCCGACTGCGAGCGGTCGGCTCGCGGGCACCTCGGCGTCGAGCACCACGTCTGACGTGGCGAGAGAAAGTTCTGCACGAGGCCCGCGGGCACGACGCTCGGTGACGGTGGCCTCGAGACTCACCATGCCGTCGGGCGCTGGGGCGTCGGTCGTCGATACCTGCAGTGCCTCATGCCGCACCACGAGCATCCCCGGTCCGTCGACCCAGGTCTCGCCGTCGGCGGCGGGCACGGCGCCGAGAGCCGAGTGGTGCACGCCAGCCCGCACCTCGCCAGCGATCTCGATGCGGCCACCCATGAGACGCGACACGTCGAGCGTTGCCGGTCGCGTATAGAGCCGCTCGACGGTGTCGTGCTGCAGCAGCGAGCCCAACTTGAGCAGCGCGACCCGGTCAGCGACGATCGCCGCCTCATCGCGGTCGTGCGTCACCATGACGACGGTGGGCCGCAGTTGGGCCCTGATGGTGCCGAGCAGCACGTGCATGTCAGCACGCAGTTCGGGGTCGAGTGCGCTGAACGGTTCATCGAGCAGCAGCACGCGTGGTCGCGCTGCCAGGGCGCGGGCCAGCGCGACGCGCTGCTCATGACCGCCCGAGAGCGCCGGGATGGGGCGCTCGCCGAAACCCTCCAGCTGTACGAGCTCGAGAAACTGCCGAGCGTCGGCGCGTGCTTCGCGTCGAGAGTGACCCGCCACCGGGGCAGCAAAGGCGA
>SXMH01000016.1 GCA_005777405.1 Actinomycetota bacterium | reverse complement strand
GTGCGCCGCGTCTGCCATTCCGCCAAGCCGGCCGGGCCCGTCGTCGGGCTCCAGGTGTCGACCATACCGTAGGCTCTCCTTCGTGACCGAGCTCGATCAAAACACCGCATCCCCCCGTCGCGTCGTCGTGGCGGAAGACGAGTCGCTCATCCGCATGGACATCGTGGAGATTCTGCGCGATAACGGCTATGACGTCGTCGGCGAGGCGGGCGACGGCGAGACCGCGGTGGCACTTGCCACCGAGCTGCGCCCCGACCTCGTCATCATGGATATCCGCATGCCGCAGCTCGACGGCATCGAAGCCGCCAAGCGCCTGAGCGAGAACCACATCGCTCCGGTTGTGCTGCTCACGGCCTTCAGCCAGAAAGACCTCGTCGAGCGCGCGAGCGAAGCGGGCGCCTTGGCCTACGTGGTGAAGCCTTTCACTCCCAATGACCTTCTCCCGGCGATCGAGATCGCGCTGAGCCGGTACCAGCAGATTCTCACCCTCGAGGCCGAGGTCGCCGATCTCGTCGAGCGCTTCGAGACCCGCAAGCTCGTCGATCGCGCCAAGGGGCTGCTGAACGAGCGCATGGGCCTCACCGAGCCCGAGGCGTTCCGGTGGATTCAGAAGGCGTCGATGGACCGCCGCACCACGATGGCCGCCGTCGCTCAGGCCATCATCGATCAGCTCGGTACCAAGAAAGACGGAGCGAAAGACGGCGCGAAGGAACCGGCAGGCGACTGACGTCGCCCCGAGGCCTCCTCGATCGGCAGGCTAGCGGTCGCGCAGCATGTTCGTCATGCGCACCGTTGACAGCCGTCGGCCCTGCTCGTCGGTCATGACGATCTCGTGCGTCGCGAGCGTGCGACCGAGCACGAGCGCGGTGCACGTGCCCGTGACGAGTCCTTCGGTGATCGAGCGGCTGTGGGTCGCGTTGATCTCAATGCCGACGGCGTAGCGTCCCGCACCAGCGTGCAGGGCTGACGAGATGGAGCCGAGGCTCTCACCCAGCACGACGTGAGCACCGCCGTGCAGCAGTCCGATGACTTGGGTGTTGCCCGCGACGGGCATAGTCGCGACCGAGCGCTCGGCCGACAGTTCGAGAAACTCGATGCCCATCTTCTGGCACAGTGCGCCACCCTGGGTGGAGACGATGCGCTCGTAGAGCTCGGGGTCGAGGTCGGGTGGAAGCAGGGTCATGATGGTCCTCGCACGTTGAGCCGGGCATCCCGTCGCAGCGTCGGAAGCCGGGGCTAGGCTGAGCGGCGTGACGGATTCTGCCCAGCCTACTTTGCTCATTGTCGACGGCCACTCGCTCGCGTTCCGAGCCTTCTACGCTCTGCCGATCGACAGCTTCGTCACCCGTGACGGCCAACACACCAACGCGATCCACGGCTTCATCTCGATGTTCCTGGGGCTCTTGGCCAAAGAGAAGCCCACGCACGTCGCCGTGGCTTTCGATATCTCGCGATACTCCTTTCGCACTCGCGAGTACCCCGAATACAAGGGGACTCGCGGCGAGACCCCACCGGAGTTCGTGGGTCAAGTGCCCCTGCTGCAAGAGGCCCTCGCGGCGATGGGCGTGCCCACGATCACGAAAGAGGACTACGAGGCCGACGACATTCTCGCGACGCTCGCCACGCGCGGCGCCGAAGAAGGGTTCGACGTGCTCGTCGTCTCGGGCGACCGCGACACGATTCAACTCGTCAA
Organism: Actinomycetota bacterium; assembly: GCA_005777405.1. Taxonomy (GTDB): domain Bacteria; phylum Actinomycetota; class Actinomycetes; order Actinomycetales; family Microbacteriaceae; genus Microcella. The sequence continues at coordinate 1,531 of SXMH01000016.1, read as the reverse complement.
CGATCGTGTGACGCTGCTGTATCCGAACGCTCGAGGCGTCTCCGAGCTCAAGCGATACGACCCCGACGCCGTTCGCGAGCGCTACGGCATCAATCCCGAGCAGTACCCCGAGATCGCTGCGCTCGTCGGAGAGACGAGCGATAACTTGCCGGGAGTCGACAAGGTCGGCGAGAAGACCGCCGTCAAGTGGATCACGCAGTACGGGTCGCTTGAGGGAATCTTCGAGCACATTGACGAGATCGGCGGCGTCGTCGGCAACAACTTGCGCGAGCAGCGTGACCGGGCTGAGCGCAATCGTCGCCTCAACCGGCTCGTCACCGATCTCGAGCTTCCCTACGGCCCCGGCGATCTTGAACGTCGCCCCATGGATGTGGCGGCCGTGCGCGAGGTCTTCGAAAGGCTGCAGTTTCGCACGCTCACCGAGCGCGTCTTGAAGATCGCGGCAGCCGAGGGGGCAGACCTGGGCGACGAGCCAGCACCAGCAGGAGCCGACGCGCCCGCAGTGCGCACGCTCGTCGATGAAGAGCTCGCTGCATGGCTGCGGGCTGCGGACACTGCCGGCCACGAGGTGGCCGTCGTGGTGGATGCCCCGCTCGGCACCCTCGCGGCGTTCGGGCTCGCCACCGCGACCGAGACCGTGCAGGTCAACTGGGCCGCGCACCGGCCCGACTACGCAGCGCTTGAGGCGTGGTTGGCGAGCGAGAGCCCCAAGCTCTTCGCCGACGTGAAGGCCGCCGACGCGGTGCTCGCACCGCTCGAGATCTCGATCGCCGGTGTCGCGTGGGACGCACGACTTGCTGCGTGGCTCGAACGACCCGGCGCCAAGTCGTACGACCTCGTCGACATCGTGCACGATGTGCTCGGTGAGTCGCTGCCGCAGCCCGACCCACAGCAGCTCGTTCCTGACACCGAGGGGCTCAGCCCCGCGACGGTCGCCTGGTTCGTGCATCGCCTCGTCGCTGAGCAGCGTCAGTCGCTGCCGCAGTCGAGCGCTCGCGTGCTCGCCGACATCGAGTTGCCCACCGCACCCGTGCTCGGCGCGATGCAGCGCACCGGCATTGCGATCGACCGGCCCGCACTCGAGACGATTGCGACAGAACTCGGCGCGACTGCTGCCGACCTCGCGCAGCAGGCCTACGGCGAGATCGGGCGCGAGGTGAACCTCGGCTCGCCCAAGCAGCTGCAAGAGGTGCTCTTCGACGAGCTGGGCATGCCCAAGACGCGCGCGACGAAGACCGGGTACTCGACCGACGCTGCGGCGCTGGCCGATCTGCAAGAGCAGCACCCGCACCCTTTCCTCGATCTTCTGCTGCAGCACCGCGACGCGACGAAGCTCAGGCAAATCGTCGAGACGCTCGTCACGGCAATCGGGGCCGATGGCCGTATTCACACCACCTACGAGCAGCTCGGCTCATCGACGGGTCGCATCTCGTCGACCGATCCGAACCTGCAGAACCTCCCCGTGCGCAGCAGTATCGGCCACCGCATCCGGGGCGCCTTCGTCGCAGCACCCGAGTTCGAGTCGATCCTC
>SXMH01000155.1 GCA_005777405.1 Actinomycetota bacterium | reverse complement strand
TTGAAGTAGGCGGGCACCGTGATGACGGCGTCGGTGACGCTCTCGCCGAGGTACTGCTCGGCATCACGCTTGAGCTTCGCCAAGATGCGGGCGCTGATCTCTTGCGCCGTGTACTTCTTGTCGTCGATCTCTTGCTTCCAGTCGGTGCCCATGTGGCGCTTGACGCTCGCAATGGTGCGGTCGACGTTGGTCACGGCCTGGCGCTTGGCGGTCTCGCCGACGAGCACCTCGCCGTCCTTCGTGAAGGCCACGACCGAGGGGGTCGTGCGGAAGCCTTCCGCGTTAGCGATGACGGTGGGTTCTCCACCCTCGAGAACGGAGACGACGGAGTTGGTGGTTCCGAGGTCGATGCCGACGGCACGAGCCATGGTGGTGCTCCTTCTAGATCAGGGTCGCGAAAGGTTGAGTCGCGATGTATCAAGTTTGAGAGGGTGGATGCTCGGTGTCAAGTTGGAGGCCGAAAACTTGAGCAGCACTGGCTCAACTCTCAGGTTGAGCGGTGTGGCCTGCTCGTCGCCGAATACTCGCGCTACCGCCCGTTCACCCTCCGGCGATAGCGTGAGCCCATGACTGAGAAGCCCCACGACAACGAGGTCCAGGCTCCCCCGACGATTGCGCGCACCGGCGCCGTGGGCATCATGGGGCTCGACCTGCAAGAGGGTGCAGAAGTACCTCGCAAGCGGGTCTTTGCGTGGGCCTTCTGGGACTGGGCGACGCAACCGTTCAACACCGTGCTGCTCACCTTCGTGTGGGTGCCGAGCTATCTCACGAGCACATTCTTCGTCGACTCCACGGTCATCGGCACAGCGGGTGAAGAAGCGGCCCTCGGTCAATTGGCGAGCAATCTGGGCTACGGCATCACGGTCGCCGGCCTGCTCATCGCCCTTCTCGCGCCGGTCATGGGTCAGCGGGCAGACCGCGCGGGTCGCCAGAAGCTGCAGCTCTTCATCTTCACGGCGCTGCTCATCGTCGCCCAACTCGGGCTCGCGTTCGTGCAGCCGGGAGCGGAGTGGTTCTGGTGGGGCGTGGCACTCATCGCGATCGGCAGCGTGTTCGGCGAGATCGCGGGGGTCAACTACAACGCGCTGCTGATCTCGGTGTCGACACCCAAGACCATCGGCAAGGTGTCTGGTCTCGGCTGGGGTTTCGGATATCTCGGTGGCATCGTCGCTCTCGCGATCGTGGTCGGGCTCATTCTCGGTGGTGTTCTCGACGGAGACTCGGGCACGACCTTCCAGCTCATCGCCCTCGGCGCAACGATCTGGACGATCATCTTCGTCATCCCGATCTTCCTCAGCGTTCCCGAGCCCGCCAAGACGACGACTGCGCCGAAGGTCGGCTTCTTCCGCAGCTACGTCGAACTCGTCCGCAGCATCGTGCGTCTCTACAAGGAGACCCGACCCACCTTCTGGTTCTTGCTCGCGAGCGCCGTGTACCGCGACGGCCTCTCGGCGGTCTTCACCTTTGGCTCGGTCATCGCCGGCATCGTCTTCGGATTCGGCTTCACCGACCTCGTGATCTTCGGCATCGCGCTCAACATCGTGGCGGGCGTCTCGACGATTCTCGCCGGGCGACTCGACGATCGCTTCGGCCCGAAGCGGGTCATCCTGATCTCGGTGTTCGGTCTCGTCGCGTGCACGCTCATCGTGTTCTTCTTCGCCAACCTCGGGTCGGGAATGTTCTGGGCCGTCGGCATTGTGCTCGCAGCCTTCGTCGGCCCCGCTCAGGCGGCGTCGCGCTCGTTCCTCGCTCGCGTCACGCCCGCCGGACGCGAAGGAGAGGTCTTCGGCCTCTACGCCACGACCGGTCGCGCTGCAGGCTGGATGGCGTCACTGCTGTGGGGCGTGTTCATCGCTGTCGCCGCGAACCAGACGCTCTACGGCATCCTCGGCATCACGATCATTCTGCTGATCGGCGGAGTGATGCTGCTCTTCGTGAAGGCTCCGCCGACTCCGGCTAGCGCGCGCGGTTGACCCGAGCGCGGCGCTCTCGCCGACCGGGGCCGACCCCGATGATGGCGCCGACGCCGAACACGCCGAGTGCCAGGCTGGCACCCCACGCGTGGTTCCACAGGTCAACCATCGACGGTGCGCTCTCGGTGAGCATGGTGGCGGCGAGCGTGAGCACAGGGAAACTCCGTACAGGTTGATCGGGCGGACTTCACTTCTTCGGAGCCGACGCGCGATCGGAGTGCGAGTATGCGTTCCTCAGCCCGATCGGCCGCCCGCGACGAAGCGCGCGAGCAGCGCGGCGAACTGCTCGCGCTCCTCGGGAGTGAAGCCGTCGAGTGCACGCTCAACGGCATTGCGACGCTCGCGGCGACGCTCATCGAGCACGGCTCGACCGGACTCGGTGAGGGCGATGATGCTGCGCCGGGCATCCCTCGAATCAGTCGAGCGCGTCACGAGACCGCGCTCGACGCACTCGGCGACCACGCGACTCGCTCGAGGCTGATCGACGCCGATCGCGGCGGCGAGCTCGTTGACGCTCGCGCCATCCCCGAGACGGTCGAGCGTCGACAGCAGTCGATAGCGGGCCATATTGGCGAAGGGATGCTCGTGTCGAGGGCCCTTCCACCCGAATGACGGACGGTGGCCACCGTGCGGGCCGGGTTCGCCGTGATGCTCATGGCCGGGCGCGGGGCGGCTCCAGGGTGCGCGACCCCCTGAGCGACGCAACTCGCTGACTGCCCGTTCGATCGCGGTGATCGGGTCGACATCGTTCGGCTCAGCATCCATAGATGTCACGGTACATGTTTGACGTGAGTGCGAAATGTATGTATGGTGACATTAGTTGTTACATGACATACACATTGTCTGAAGGAGACACCACCATGAAGAACTCATCTGAGAACCCGAACCCCGAGCAGCCCGCCTCCGACCGCGCAGCATTCGACCCCGAGTCGATGACTCCCGGTCGCTGGATGCGAGCGGCAGCCTGGCGCAAGCGCGCCCTCGCGCACGAGTACTACCGCGGCCTCGACGCCACCGCCCGCGAGGGCATTAGCGACGAGGACTACGCCACGACGATGGCCACTCTCGAGACCATGGCCCGCAATCTGGGCTGGGACGAGAGCCAGGGCATGCCCGGGCGCGGCCCCGGCGGATGGCGCGGCCACGGCCCGCGCCGCGGCTTCGGCCCTGGCCACGGCTTCGGCCCTGGCCACGGCCGCGGCCGCGGCCACGGTCACCACCACGGCTCCTGCCACGAGGCTCACGACGGCCATGAGAACGCACGGTCATGAGAACGCGCGGTCGTGAGAACGCCCGGTCATGAGAACGTAGGGGCATGACCACTACCGCCGCCAAGGCCGCCGCTCTTTCCGCCCTGCACGTCCCGGGCGATCCGCTCATCGTCGTCAACGTGTGGGATGCCATGACGGCCCGCACCGTGGCGCGTACACCCGGCGTGAAGGCACTCGCCACCGCGAGCCACTCGGTCGCCTTCACGCTGGGTGTTGCCGACGGAGAAGGCATGACCGTCGAGATGGCACTCGCAGCTGCCGAGCGCATCGTCGCCTCGACCGAGCTGCCCGTGAGCGTCGACTTCGAGCGCGGCTATGCGAGCACTGCGGCCGGCGTGCGCGACAACGTGGCGCGACTCATCGAGGCGGGCGCCGCCGGGCTCAACATCGAAGACTCGCTCGCGGGCGCGACGAGCGACCGTCGGCCGATCGTCGAGGCTGCCGAACGCGTCGCCGCCGCGCGAGCTGCTGCCGACGACGCCGGGGTGCCGCTCGCGATCAACGCGCGCACCGACACGCTCGCGGGCTCACCCGATGCGTGGCACGAAGCGATCGACCGCGCCAACGCCTACGTCGACGCGGGGGCGACGAGCATCTTCATGCTCGGCCTCAACACCGAAGAGAAGGTGGCGAATGCCGTGGCCGCCGTGCGCGCGCCGATCGCGGTCTTCGCGCATCCCGGTTACATTCCACTCGCACGCCTTGCCGAGCTCGGAGTCGGGCGCATCTCGTTCGGCCCGCAGTCTCTCGGCCTGACGCTGCATCACCTCGCCGCAGCAGCGACGCAACTCACGGCGCGCGGTGACTACCCCGCCGAGCTCAGCTACGCCTACGAGCTGTAGAACGGCACGTCATCGCACGCGCACGACGACCGCCGAGCGGGCCGGCACGGTGAGCACGGCGAGCTCGGCGCGTTCGTTGAGCTCGAGATGAGCATCCGCCGTCGCGAGCAGCACGCGCGCGTCTCGGCCAGCATTCTCGGTGAGGTGAAAGACCGCGTCGTCATCGAACGCGACACAGATGCTGACGATGCCGCCCGTTGAGGCGCGCAGCCCTGCTCCTCGATTCAGGCGGAACGACGACGGAGTCGCGTCTCGAGACCGACCGCTGCTCTCGGCCGACGTGTGCTCGAAGCTCGGGTCGGTCAGCTCGGGAGTCGAACGCCGCAGAGCGAGGAGCTCGCGGTGCAGGGCGAGCAAGCGACCGTGGTGGCCGCCGTCGAGTTCGCTCCAGTCGAGGCGCGAGCGCTCGAAGGTCGCGGGGTCTTGAGGGTCGGGCACGAGCGACTCGTCCCAGCCCATCTTCACGAACTCGGCGAGCCGGCCCTCAGCCGTCGCGCGCCCGAGCTCAGGCTCGGGGTGAGAGGTGAAGAACTGCCACGGCGTCGACGCGCCCCACTCTTCGCCCATGAAGAGCATGGGCGTGAACGGGCTCGTGAGGTTGAGCACAGCCGTCACGGCGAGCATGCTCTCATCGAGCGAGGCCGAGAGGCGATCACCCGCCGCACGATTGCCGATCTGGTCGTGGTTCTGCGCGCACGTCACGAGCCGCCACATCGGCACGTCGGAGGGGATCGGATGCCCGTGCGCACGCTCGCGGAATGACGAGTACGTGCCGTCGTGGAAGAAGCCGCGCGTGCTCGTCTTCTGCAGAGCATCCACGACCGCGAAGTCGGCGTAGTAGCCTGCGGCCTCCCCCGACACCGCTGTGTGGATGGCGTGGTGGTGGTCGTCGCTCCACTGCGCGGTGAGTCCGTAGCCACCGGCCTCGCGCGGCAGGATGAGTCGCGGGTCGTTCATGTCGCTCTCGGCGATGAGGCTGAGGGGTCGGCGCAGATGCGCTGACCGAGCATCCGTCTCGATGGCCATGTCGCGCAGAATGTGGCGGTCAGCGTCATCAACGAGGGCGTGCACAGCATCGAGTCGCAGGCCGTCGACGTGGAAGTCATCGAACCACATCGCGAGATTGTCGAGCACGTAGCGGCGCACCTCGGGCTCGGCGAGATTCACGGAGTCGCCCCAGGTGTTGGCGGAGGCATCGTGCAAGTACGGCCCGAACTGCGGCAAGTAGTTGCCGCTCGGGCCCAGGTGGTTGTAGACCACGTCTTGCACGACACCGAGGCCGCGCTCATGGCAGGCGTCGACGAAACGTCGATAGCCGTCTGGCCCGCCGTAACCCTCGTGCACGGTGTACCAGAGCACGCAGTCATAGACCCAGTTGTGCGTGCCGTTGAAGCCGTTGACGGGCAGCAGTTCGACGAGATCGATGCCGAGCTCGACGAGGTGGTCGAGCCGAGCGATCGCGGCATCGAAGGTGCCAGCGGGGGTGAAGGTGCCGATGTGCAGTTCGTAGATCACGCTGCCGGCGAGCTGGCGACCGGTCCACGCGTGGTCGCTCCACGCGAACGAGGCGGGGTCATCGAGAGCGCTCAGTCCGTGCACGCCATCGGGCTGCCGTCGCGAACGAGGGTCGGGCACGGGATGCTCAGCACCATCGAGCACGAACCCGTAGCGATCACCGTGCGCGAGTGCGGCGAGCGCCGCGAACCATCCATCGCCATCGGCAACCATCGGCAGCCGATCGACGGCACCCTCTCGCTCACGGTGCAGCTCGACGAGCTGTGCGCGCGGTGCCCATACCCGGGCATCGACGTGACGGGTGGTGCTCACGACTCCTCCTCGAGCAGCAGGGCGACGGGGTAACGGTCGAGTACGCGAGCGAGCTCGAGCTCGCCACCGTCGAACCGGGCACCCGTGATGACGTCGACGACGGGCCGTTGCGGCAGCACGACGCGAGTGTCGCGCCATCCTCCCGAGCGAGCAAGGCCCAGGGGCAGTCGTGTGGCGACCGTCACGGCTCCCCCGCGATCGAAGGCGATGGCGTGCTCGGTCGCCTCACCCACGACGGGCAAGGGCATGTAGCGCGTGAAGAGCTCGGGGCGATCACGACGGGCGCGCAGCGCACGGCTCGTCACGAGCAGCTTCGCAGCGCCCTCCGCGTCGATCGCGGGCACTTCGCCGGCCTCGATGCGCGCGAGCGTCGCCCGCCGAGCATCGAAATCGACGGGGCGACGGTTGTCGGGGTCGACGAGGCTCGTCTCCCAGAACTCGCTGCCCTGGTAGACGTCGGGCACTCCGGGGCCGGTGAGCTGCAGCAGCTTCGCGCTGAGCGAGTTCGACCACCCGGCCTGCTCGACCTCGTCGACGAGCGACTCGATGAGGGCGCGCACGGTCGCGTCGTCATAGGCGGCGTCGACGGCGGCGTGCATCGCCGACTCGAAGGCCTCGTTCGGCGCCGTCCACGTCGTCGAGGTGCCCGCCTCGCGCGATGCCTTCTCGGCATAGGCGTGCGCTCGCTCGCGCTCGAGCGGCCATGCGCCGACGATCGATTCCCACAGGATGTTCTCGAACGGCCCATCGCCCACCGGCGCCAGCCGGCGCAGCTCGAGCAACACCTCGGCCCATCGACCGGGCAGCTCGGCGAGCACGTGAATGCGCGCTCGGGTGTCTTCACCGCGCTTGGTGTCGTGCGTCGAGAGCGTGGTGAGCGACGCCGGCAGCGCTGCTTGGCGCACCGCTTGCCGTCGGTGGAATTCGTCGACGTCGATCGCGAACTCGGCCGGGTCTGCCCCCACCTCGGTGAGGGAGGCGAGTCGCGAGTAGCGATAGAACGCCGTGTCTTCGACGCCCTTCGCCATCACCATGCCGCTCGTCTGCTGGAATCGCAGTGCTGCGGGCTCGGTCGGGTCGGCGAGCACCGTGGCGAGAGCATCCAGCGTCTCGGTGAGATCAGGCCGCGAGCGCTTCGCCGCCGCGAGCGCCTGCTCCAGATGCTCGAGGCCCACGGGCAGGTACGAGCGGTACACCGGAAAGCAGGCGAGCACTTCGGCAAGAGCGTCAGCAGCATCGGGCAGTTGGCCCGGCAGTTCACGCTCGAGTCGCAGTACCTCGCTGTGCAGAATCGTGTCGGCAATGCGCCGCTTCGTCGAGCGGATAAGCGCCGACCAGTTGACGATCTCGTCAGCGCCGCGCAACTGGGCGTCGAGCCTGCTGAGCTCGACGCGGGCCTTCGGGTCGATGAGCACACGGTCGATCGAGGCAAGCGCGTCATAGCCGGTCGTGCCCGCAGCTTGCCAGTAGCCCGGCAGCTGCTCGTCACCCTCGAGAATCTTCTCGACCCACACCGGCAGGTGTCCCGTGAGTTCAGCGAGGTCGTCGAGGTAGCCACCCGGGTCTCGGAGTCCGTCAGGATGGTCGACTCGGAGTCCATCGATGAGTCCTTCGCGCACCCACCGAGCGATTTCGACGTGGCTCTCGTCGAAGACCCAGCGCTCTTCGACGCGAATGGCGGCGAGGGTGTTGACCGCGAAGAAGCGGCGATACGTCAGCTCGGCGTCGGCGCGAGTCCAGTGCACGAGCTCGTAGTGCTGCTGGTCGAGCACCCTGCGCAGCTCGGCAGGGCTCGCCGTCGCTCGATCGGCGACGAGGTCAGCCGTACCGTCGGCGAGTGGATAGTCGGTGTCGTAGACCCGCACGGCGTCGTCGAGCAGCCGCACGGCCCCGGAGGCGATCACCGCATCGAGGTCGTCGCCCAGCACAGGCACACGCAACCGGCCGTCGTTGGCGCTCCAGTCGACGTCGAAGGCCTCGGCGAACCTGCCGAACTGCCCCGTGCGCAGCAACTCCCACCACCAGTGGTTCTGCCGAGGGTCGGCGACGCCCACGTGGTTGGGCACGATGTCGACGAGCACGCCAAGGCCCTCATCGCGGGCAGAGGCGACCGCGCGTTCGAGCGCCTCCGCTCCCCCGCGCTCCTCGTCGACCGCGCCGTGATCGACGACGTCATAGCCGTGCGTCGAACCTCGCGTCGCCTGCAGCAGCGGCGAGAGGTACAGCCAGTCAGCGCCGAGCGCGCGCACGTACTCCGCGACAGACGATACGTCGTCAAGCGTGAACTCGCTCGAGACCTGCAGCCGATACGTCGACGCCGGCAGTCGATGCGCCATCACGCGCCCTCATCTCCCCCAACGACCGCGATCGCGTCGACCACGACCGTCGGTGCTGAGAGCGCGTCGGCGACGGCGTCATCATGCGTGGGCTCCGACTGCACCCACTGGCGCAGCACGACGAAGCTGCGCGCCTCGAGCGTGAAGACCGAACCCGCCTCGATGAGGGGGTCGCCCTCGATGCCCGACGTATCGACGAGGCGCTCCCACACCTCGCCGTGCTCGGCACCCGGCAGGGTGGTCTCGACGGGCTCATCGTGCGCCGAAGCGTAGATGAGGAACGAGCGGTCGACGATCGGCTCGCCTCGAGCATCCCGCTCGCGAATGCCCTGCCCGTTAAGGAAGACGCCGACAACGCGACCGACCGGCGAATCCCAGTCGGCCTCTTCCATCGTCGAGCCATCGGGGCGCAGCCAGTCGATGTCGGGCACGCGGCCGTCGGGCCCGCGGCGCACCGGCCGGCCGTCGAAGAACCGGCGACGACGAAAAGCGGGATGCTCTCGCCGCAGCCGCACGATCGAGGCGACGAACTCGATGAGGGCCGCATCGGCGTGCTCCCAGTCGATCCACGAGAGCTCAGAGTCGTGCGCATAGACGTTGTTGTTGCCCTGCTGCGTGCGACCGAGCTCGTCGCCGTGCGCGATCATCGGCACGCCCTGCGACAGCAGCAACGTGGCGAGGAAGTTGCGCAGTTGACGCTGCCGCTGCGCCTGGATCTCGGGGTCGTCAGTCGGCCCCTCGACCCCGAAGTTGCTCGAGCGGTTGTGCGATTCGCCGTCGTTGTTGTCTTCGCCGTTCGCCTCGGTGTGCTTCTCGGTGTACGAGACGAGGTCGGTGAGGGTGA
>SXMH01000154.1 GCA_005777405.1 Actinomycetota bacterium | reverse complement strand
CCTTGCGCAGCACGACGGTGTCGCCGATGAGCACGCCCTTGACCTTCACCACGTCTTGGTTGTGCAGCGTGGCCTGCCGCACTTCGCTGCCCGCGACGCGCACCTTCTCCATCACGGCGAAGGGCGTGGCGCGACCCGTTCGGCCCACGCTCACGACGATGTCGAGCAGCTTCGTGTTGACCTGTTCTGGCGGGTACTTATAGGCGATCGCCCACCGTGGCGCGCGACTCGTGGCCCCGAGCTCGTCGTGCAGCGCGAGCTCGTCAACTTTGACCACGACGCCGTCGATCTCGTGCTCGACGTCGTGCCGGTGCTCGCCGTGAAACTCGATGAACTCTGCGGCGGCGGCCGCGGTGTCGTGCACGCGAAAGTGCTCGCTCGTCGGCAGACCCCACGACTTCAGCAGCGCATAGACCTCGCTCTGCGCGGCGACGGGCGGGGTGCCCCAGGCACCGATGCCGTGCACGAGCATGCGTAGGCGGCTGAGGCGAGCATCCATGCGCTCGAGCTGCGCTGCGGTCTTGCCCTCGGCCTTCTGGCGCAGGCTGCCGCTCGCGGCATTGCGCGGGTTCGCGAACTCGCGCTCGCCGGCCTCGCGCTGCAGAGCGTTGAGCTCGTCGAACGCGACCTTCGGAATGAAGACCTCACCCCGCACCTCGACGAGGTCGGGCACCTCATCGGCGGCAGCCTCGAGCCGCGTCGGGATGCCCGCCACACGCAGCGCGTTCTCGGTGACGTCTTCACCCACGACTCCGTCGCCGCGCGTGGCCGCACTCACGAGCCGCCCGCGCTCGTAGCGCAGGTTGAGCGCTAGCCCGTCGATCTTGAGTTCGCACAACCACTGCACGCGGCGGCCAGCGTCGCGCTCGACCTTCGCGGCCCACTCGGTGAACTCGTCGATGCTGAACACGTTGTCGAGGCTCAGCATGCGCTCGGCGTGCGTCACGGGGGCGAAGAGCGTCGAGTCGGCACGGCCGCCCACAGTGAGAGTCGGCGAGTCTTGGCTCTGCAGTTCAGGAAACTCGTGCTCGATGAGCTCGAGCCGCCGCACGAGCGCGTCATAGGTCGCATCGTCGTCGAGCACGGTGTCGCGCGAGTAATAGGCGTCGCGCAGCTCGAGAATGCGGCTCGTGAGAGCTTCGACTTCGTCGCGCGCCTCGTCGCGGCTCAGCTCGTCGACGGGGGTCTGGTCACTCGGCTGCTGCGCGCTCACGCGCACAGTCTAAAGATCACCACCGACGACGCGCCTGCGCTCGCGGGGCTCGCTCAGGCAGAGACGGGCACGGCGCTGCGCGTGCGGTCGATCGTGCACTGGCCGAGCACACGAGTGCCCGCGTAGACCACCGCGGTCTGGCCGGGAGCCACTCCGAGCAGGGGCTCGAGCGGCTCGATGACGAGCTCGAGGGCAGCCTCGTGCTGATCGAGCTCGGCGTTGCGGGTGACGCGGGCACGAGCATCCACTGGGTCAGCGTGCGCGCGCACCTGTACCTGACAGTCGAACCACGCGACTTCACCGTTGACGTCGTCCGCGGCGAGTCCGCTCGTCACGGGGTCCGCTCCCGCCCACGTGAAGCGGGCTCCGGCGAGCTCGGAGACGGCGAGCGCCTCTTTCGGACCCACAACGACCTCGTTGCTGCGGGTGCGCACCTCGAGCACGAACCGCGGGCGGCCATCGGGGGCCGGGATGCTGAGGCCGAGGCCGCGCCGCTGACCGACCGTGTACGACTCTGAGCCTTCGTGCTGCCCGACGACGGCGCCCTCGCGGTCGACGATCGCGCCCGGCACCGGGTCGATGCGCTCGGAGAGCCACCCGCGGGTGTCGCCGTCGGGAATGAAGCAGATGTCGTGGCTGTCGGGCTTCTGCGCCACCGTGAGGCCGCGCTCGGCTGCCTCGGCGCGCACGACGGCCTTCGACGGCGTCGTGCCGAGCGGAAACATCGCGTGGGCGAGCTGCTCGGTCGTGAGCACCCCGAGCACGTACGACTGGTCTTTCGCCTCATCGCTCGCGCGGTGCAGTTCGCGGCCGTGGGGGCCCTCGATGATGTGGGCGTAGTGGCCGGTGGCGACGGCATCGAAACCGAGGGCAAGGGCCTTCTCGAGCACCGCCGCGAACTTGATGCGCTCATTGCAACGCATGCACGGGTTGGGGGTGCGACCCGCGGCGTACTCGGTAATGAAGTCGTCGACGACGTCGGCCTTGAACCGCTCGCTGAAATCCCAGACATAGAACGGGATGCCGAGCATCGACGCCGCCCGGCGCGCGTCGAGGCTGTCTTCGATCGTGCAGCAGCCGCGGCTGCCGGTGCGCAAGGTGCCCGGCATGCGGCTCAGGGCGAGGTGCACCCCGACGACCTCGTGCCCGGCGTCGACCGCGCGCGCAGCAGCGACGGCGCTATCGACGCCACCACTCATCGCTGCCAGAACTCGCACCCCTCCAGGGTACGCGGCCCACCTGGGTTCGACCGAACGACGGAGACGGGCGGGTTCCACACGCAGAACTCGCCAACTGTGGTGTGGAACAGCCCGCGTCTCCGTCGTTCGGTCGAACAACGGTGGGGGCGGCTAGCGGCCGAGGCGCGGCGTGCGGGCGGCGAGCCCTGCGGCTTGCGCCCGCTCGACCGCGGCGGGCAGGGCCTCGAGCAGAGCATCCACGTCGGCGATCGTCGTCGATGCGCCGAGGCTCATCCGCAGCGCGCCACGCGCATCCTCGTCGCTGAGGCCCATCGCGAGCAGCACGTGGCTCGCTTCGGGCACCCCCGCCTGGCACGCCGAACCGGTCGAGACGGCGAAGCCCGCGTGATCGAGCAGCATGAGCAGCGAATCACCCTCGGCACCGGGCACCGTCATGTGCAGGGTGCCGGGCAGGGCCAGAGCGTCGAGTTCGGCGCGACGCGCCTCGGTCGACGCACCGGAGTCGAGCATCCACCGCTCCCCCGCGGCACCGCGCAGCACCGCCTGCGGCACCCGCTGACGGATGCCCTCCGCCAGCCGCTCGCGCACCTCACGCTTGCCAGCGCTGCCACCAGGGTCGCGCAACCGCTGCTCGGCGAGCTCGACGACCGCGGCGAAGGCCGCAGCGCCCGCGACGTCCATGGTGCCCGAGCGTGCACGCTGCTGGGTGCCGCCGTGCAGCAGCGGCACGGCGTCGAAGCCGCGCCGCAGCACGAGCGCGCCCACGCCGACCGGACCACCGAGCTTGTGGGCCGAGATCGACACGGCCGCGATGCCCTCGGGCAGGCTGGCGGCCCCCGCCCAGCGTTCGAGCGGCACTTGGCCGAAGGCGGCGATCGCGTCGACGTGCACGGGCACCTCGACGGCTGCGGCGAGCGCCGACGCTTCAGCGACGGGCTGCAGCGTGCCGACCTCGTTGTTGGCGGCGAGCATCGTCACGAGTGCCACATCGTGACCGTCGCCGAGCGCCTCGCGCAATCCGCCCGCGCCCTCGATGAGCAAGCGACCGAGGTCGTCCACGTCGACCCACGCCGCCTCGGCACCCTCGTGGTCGACGAGCCAGTGCACGGCGTCGAGGGTGGCGTGGTGCTCCGCGCGGGGCACGATGATGCGCCGCTTGGCGGGGTCGGCCGCGCGGCGGTGCCAGAACATCCCCTTGATGCCCAGATTCACGGCCTCGGTGCCGCCGCCCGTCAGCGTGACCTCGATGCCGTCGACGGCGAGCGCCGCCGCGATGCGACCCCGGGCCTCATCGAGCACCGCGCGCGCCTGCTGGCCGGCACCGTGAATCGACGAAGGGTTGCCCGCCGCCTCGTGCGCCGACAGCCACGCCTCGCGCGCGACTGGCTCGAGCGGAGACCCTGCAGCGTGGTCGAGGTAGATCACTGCGGCACCTCCCTCGCGACGCGCACACCGAACCTGAAACACGCCCGTGACGAAAGCGACACCGACGTGCGCCTAGCCTAAGACGCATGACTCGACCTGATCCCGAACAGGCCGCGGCTCCCCTGCAGCAGTGGGGCGTGCGCCCCCTCGCCGACGGCGGTGAACTGCGCGTCTTCAGCGCGAACGCCACGGCGATCGAACTGCAGGTCTTCGACGCGGCAGACCCCGACTGGGTGGTCGACCGCTTGCCCCTGCAACGGGATGCTCACGGAGCCTGGCACGGCACCTCGAGTGCTCTCGTGCCGGGCGCGCGCTACGCCTTGCGTGCCGAGGGTCCTTCGGGCCCGCACCACGCTTTCGACCCCGAGCTGCTGCTGCTCGACCCCTACGCTCGCGGACTCGCCCGCACCCCCGACGGAGGGTGGCGGGGATACGTGCAAGACGAGTCGTTCGACTGGGGCGGGGTCGAGAAGCCGCGCATCGCCCGCGACCACACGGTGCTCTACGAAGCGCACGTCAAGGGCCTGACGAAGCTCGCGCCCGAGCTGCCCGAAGAACTGCGCGGCACCTACGCGGGGCTCGCGCATCCCGCCACGATCGAATACTTGCGCGACCTCGGCGTGACGACGATCGAGCTGCTGCCGGTGCACCAGTTCGTGAGCGAGCAGCGCCTACTCACCCAGGGCCTGACCAACTACTGGGGCTACAACACCCTTAACTTCTTCACCCCGCACGCCGCCTACGCCACCAAGCAAGCTCAGTTCGGCGGCACCGGTGCGGTGCTGCGCGAGTTCAAGGGCATGGTGAAACTGCTGCACGAGGCTGGCCTCGAAGTCGTGCTCGACGTCGTGTTCAACCACACGGCAGAAGAGGGGCGCGAAGGGCCCACGAGCAGCTTCCGCGGTCTCGACGACGCCACGTACTACCGGCACATGCCGAGCGGCGGCTACCTCGACACCACCGGGTGCGGCAACTCGCTCGACTTCTCGCAGCCGATCGTGCAGCAACTCGTGCTCGACTCGCTGCGCTACTGGGCGAACGAGGTGCAGGTCGACGGCTTCAGGTTCGACCTCATGGCCACGCTCGGCCGCGACGAGAGCGCAGTGTTCGACACCGAGCATCCACTGCTGCGGGCGATTCTCGACGATGACGACCTGCGCGACGTCCTCATGATCGCCGAACCGTGGGATGTCGGCATCGGCGGCTGGCAGGTCGGGCAGTTTCCCGCCGGCTATCACGAGTGGAACGACGGCTACCGCGACCGGGCCCGCAACTTCTGGCTCTCTGACATTCGCGCCGCGCGAGAGAACGGCACGGCCAGTGAAGGCATCGGCT
>SXMH01000153.1 GCA_005777405.1 Actinomycetota bacterium | reverse complement strand
ATGCCGATGCCGGCAGCCATGGCGTCACCGGGGCCAGCGAAGTTCTGCACCTCGTCGTTGAGCAGAATCTCGCCCTCGTCGGCTTGGTACAGGCCGTAGAGCACGTTCATGAGCGTGCTCTTGCCCGCTCCGTTCTCACCGAGAAGGCAATGGATCTCGCCGGGTTCGACCGTGAGGTCGATGTGGTCGTTGGCGACCAAAGCGCCGAAGCGCTTGGTAATGCCGCGAAGCTCGAGCTTCATGCTCCTGTGACCTTCCTGCGCCGACGGGAGCGGTCGGCGCACTGCGTGTTCTGAGGGTTCGCGCACGGTCGCAGAGAGCGACCTCGATGTGCGCGTGCCACCACTGTACGTGAGGGTGCGGGGGCGAATCTGAGCAGCTGGATGCGCATCTGAGCACGAGCGCAGCATCCACTCGATCGTCACGCGGCCCGCACCCTGCGCGACGGGAGGTCCGCGTCGGCGACGCCGAAACGGACCGGGGGAGGTCAGCTGCGCTGACCTCCCCCGGATGGAACCGTTGGGTACTACTGACCCGGCGACGCGGCCGAGGTGACCTCGATCGAGCCGTCGATGATGCCGGCGACGATCGCGTCGATCTCTGCCTGCAGCTCGGGGTCAACCGCGCCCTCGAAGTCGTGGAACGACGCGAGGCCGACGCCCTCGTTCTCGAGCGTGCCGACGTACGGCGCGTTGTCGAACGAGCCGGTCGCGGCGCCGCTGACGACGTCGTAGACCGCCGTGCCGATGTTCTTCAGCACCGAGGTGAGCACGAGGTCGGCGAGGTCGGGGTCGGACACGAAGATGTCCTTGTCGACGCCGAGCAGCGCGATGTCACGACCGGAGTCGCGGATCGCCTCAGCAGCGCTGAAGTAGATCGGGCCACCGACGGGCAGCAGCACGTCAGCGTTCTGGTCGATGAGGCCCTGAGCCGCGGTGAGCGCCTCGGTGCCGGGGGCGAAGCCGCCGGTGAAGGCGCCCGTCTGACCCTCGACGTCCCAACCGAGAGCCTGCACGCTGGTGCCCTTGGCCTCGTTGTAGTAGTTGACGCCCTCGACGAAGCCGTCCAGGAAGATGGTGACGGGCGGGATCGGGATGCCACCGAAGGTGCCGACGACGCCGGTCTCCGAGTAGCTCGCGGCGGCGTAGCCGGCGAGGAACGCCGCCTCGACCGTGTTGAACTGAATCGGCTTGACGTTGTCCGCCTCGATAAACTCGTCGATGATGGCGAAGTTGATGTCGGGGTTGGCGGCAGCAGCGTTGGTCGTGGCCTCGGCGAGGAGGAAGCCGACCGTCACGATGAGGTCGCAGCCCTCGTCGACGAGGTTCTGCACGTTGGGCTCGTAGGCGTTCTCGTCAGCCGACTCGACGGCGATGAACTCGACACCGAGGTCTGCAGCGGCCGACTCGATGCCGTCGTACGCGGCCTCGTTGAACGACTTGTCGTCCCAGCCACCGGCGTCGGAGACGATGCAGGGAAGGTAGTCGAGCGCCTCGGTCTCTTCGGGGGTCTCCTCCGGGGCTGCGGCGCAGCCGGCGAGCACCATGGCGCTCGCCCCGAGCAGCGCGATGCCACCAAGGGCGCGCTTGCGGGTGTTGATCACTGTGTCCTCCACACTCTCTGCCCAGCGGGAACGCTGGAGCGATATCGGAGATACGTTAGCGCCCGCTCGCGCCTCCGAGCAGTGCCGAAGGCCCCCCTTGATGGAAGCGTTACGAAGTCGGGACGCGCGCGCAATGCCGCGGAAACACGCGGATGCGGAGAATGCACGTCTCGAGAGCTGCTCACATGAGCACAGGCGCCAACTATCGCGCAAGCGAGCAGAGCGGGCCTACAGCAGGTCGTCTCGGCCCGCTTGCCGAATCGCGTCGACGACGCTCTTCACCCGTTGGGCGTGCTCGCGGGTGGTCACGAGGAGAGCATCGGGAGTGTCGACGACCACGATGTCGCTCACTCCCACGAGCGAGATGAGTCGGCCGCTCTGGCTCACGACGACCCCGCTCGACGAGTCGGCGAGCACGCGCGCACCCTCACCGAGAATGGCGAGATCGCCGGCGCGTCCACCCGAGAGCAGCTTGGCCAGGGAGGAGAAGTCGCCCACGTCGTCCCACGCGAAGTCACCGCGCACGACGGCGAGCCTTCCGGCGGCTGCTGCCGGTTCCGCCACGGAGTAGTCGATCGCGATCTTCGACAAGAGCGGCCAGATTGCGGTGACCACCTCGAGCCTGCGCGGGGTATCCCACGCGGCTGCGATGTCGAGCAGCCCCGTGTGTAGCTCGGGCTGCGTCTCGGCCAATTGGTTCAGCAGCTGGTCGGCGCGCGCGATGAACATGCCGGCATTCCACAAGTGGTCGCCCGACTCGAGGTACGCGGTCGCGGTATCGAGATCGGGCTTCTCGACGAAGCGGTCGACGAGGTGTGCGTGCGGTGCGCCGTCGACGGCCAACGGGGCACCGCAGCGGATGTAGCCGAACCCCGTTGCCGGCTCGGTCGGCTCGATGCCGATCGTCGTGATGTACCCCGACCGCGCAGCCGCGACGGCTTCAGCGACGGTGTGCCGGAAGCGCTCAGCGTCGGCGATGACATGGTCGGCGGCGAACGACCCGACGATGACCTCGGGATTGCGGGAGTGCAGGATGGCCGCCGCGAGGCCGATCGCGGCCGACGACTCTTTCGGCTCGCTCTCGAGCACGAGGTTTGCCTTGGTGAGGTCGGGCAATTGCTCTTCCACGGCCGCGCGGTGAGCGTGGCCCGTCACGACCATGATGCCCTCGGCGCCGGCGAGAGGCAGCACGCGGTTCCACGTCTCCCGCAGCAGCGTGTGACCGCTCCCCGTGAGGTCGTGCAAGAACTTGGGAGCCTCCGCTCGAGAGAGAGGCCAGAGCCTCGAGCCCACTCCCCCTGCCGGAATGATGGCGTGGAAGTCGGGCAGTACCCCTTCGAGCGCGCGCATGCGGGCCACCCTATCCGGTCGACCGCCGTTCACGAGGAGGTCACTCCGCCCCCGTACCGTGCCTCTCATCCACAGGCAGACAACCTGGCAGGAGAGAGCGGAATCATGCGCATCGCCGTCGTGAGCGAGAGTTTCCTTCCCACCGTCAACGGAGTCACCACGAGTGTCGTGCGGGTGCTCGAACATCTGCAGCGGCGTGGTCACGAGACCCTCGTCATCGCTCCGGCGGCGGGAGCCCCCAGTGAGTACGCAGGCGCTCGGGTCGTCGAAGTGCCCGCCGTGCCCTATCGCGCATTCCCGGTTGGGCTGCCGCATCCGACGATGCACCGGTTGCTCACCGACTTCGCACCTGACGTGCTGCACGCCGCGTCACCTTTCTTGCTCGGCGCTCAAGCCATCGGCACGGCATCGCGGCTCGGCATCCCCTCCGTCGCGATCTTCCAAACGGATGTCGCCGGTTATGCCCGCCGCAATCGGCTCTCGGCCGCCACTCGCTTCGCCTGGAAGGTCGTGTCGTTTGTGCACGACAAAGCCGACCTCACGTTGGCGCCCTCGAGCGCGTCGCTCGCCGACTTGCGCGCCGCGGGCGTGCAACGACTCGACCGCTGGGGCCGCGGAGTCGACCTCGACGGCTACCACCCCCGCCTGCGCCATGAGGCGCGACGACACGCGATGCGGGCGCAGTGGGCACCGCGCGGCGAACTGCTCGTCGGTTATGTCGGCCGCCTGGCTCCCGAGAAGCAAGTGGAGCGCTTGAACGCACTGCGGGGCATGCCGGGCATCCGCCTCGTCGTCGTCGGTGACGGGCCGAGCGAGCCCGGCGTGCGCCGCGCCCTCAGGGGCATGCCCGTGCACTTCACCGGGGCCTTGCACGGCCGCGAGCTCGCTCTCGCCTATGCGGCTCTCGACATCTTCGTGCACACGGGGTCGCACGAGACCTTCGGCCAGACGATTCAAGAAGCGCAAGCCTCGGCGCTCCCCGTCGTCGCGCCGCGGGCGGGAGGACCGGTCGATCTCATCGAGCACGGCCAGTCAGGACTCCTCGTGACGCCGGATGCTGCGCTCGAGCTGCGGCGCGCGGTCGAGCTTCTCGCGGCCGACCCCGCCCTGCGTGCTCGACTCGGCGAAGCCGGCCGACGCGCGGTGCTCGGCCGCACGTGGGAGGCCCTCGGCGATCGCCTCATCGAGCACTACGAGTCGACCATCGAGCGGGTCGGTGCCGCTCGCCGTCCGGCGCTCGCCTCGTCGGGTCGCTAAGCCAGACGCGCCCAACCTGAGCGGGTCCTGAGCACCCCGTAGCGAGACGTAGACTGGGGCTATCGGCGGCCACCAGTCGAGAATCGGAATCCACACGGAGTCCACGAGCGCATTGGTTCGATGCGTTTGTCGTCACTGCCCTGAGGAGGGTTTCTCGTGCCAGCGAAGGCTACGGGTGCCGGAGTAGACAGCTCTCCGGCGACCATCGATGTTCCCCGGCCACGACGGTCGGTGATTCCCGGCGGCACGCTCTACCGGGGTAACGAAGGCATGTGGTCGTGGGTGCTGCACCGCATTACCGGTGTCGCCATCTACTTCTTCTTGCTCGTGCACATTCTCGACACGGCGCTCGTGCGCGTCAGCCCCGAGGCCTACAACGTCGTCATCGGCGCGTACAAGACGCCCATCATGGGCCTCGGTGAACTCGCGCTCGTCGGCGCGATCGGCTTCCACGCCCTCAACGGCCTGCGCATCATCCTCGTCGACTTCTGGGGGGTCGGAACCCGCCACCAGAAGACGATGTTCTACGTCGTCCTCGGAGTGTGGCTCGTTCTCATGATCGGCTTCACCCCCCGCCACCTCATGCACGTCTTCGGAGGCTGATCATGACTACGACTGACGTCACCATCGACTCCCCCCGCAGCCCGCACGCGCGCACCAGGCGCGGCATCAACCTCGAGAAGTGGGGCTGGCTGTACATGCGCATCTCGGGCGTCTTCCTCGTGGCGCTCATCTTCGGCCACCTGCTCGTGAACCTCGTGCTCGGCGAAGGCGTGAGCCAGATCGACTTCGGCTTCGTTGCCGGCAAGCTCGCCGACCCCTTCTGGCAGTGGTACGACTTCTTCCTGCTCTGGCTCGCGCTCATCCACGGCGCCAACGGCATGCGCACGATCATCAACGACTACGTCGCTAAGCCTCAAGTGCGACGCATCCTCCACGGTGCGCTGCTCGCCTCGACCGGCGTGCTGCTCGCGCTCGGCACCCTCGTGATCTTCACCTTCGACCCTTGCCCGGCAGGCGCGGACCCCGCGCTCATCGCCTCGTTCTGCGGAGACCTTTGACGTGAGCAGCACTGACGCAACCACCGGCACGACTCACCCCTACGCGGGCACCTCGAGCGCAGCATCCACGGCTCCCACGGTGCACGAGCACCAGTTCGACGTCGTCATCGTCGGCGCCGGCGGCGCCGGCATGCGCGCGGCCATCGAGGCCGGCCCGAACGCCAAGACGGCCGTGATCTCGAAGCTCTACCCGACGCGCTCGCACACTGGTGCGGCGCAGGGCGGCATGGCTGCCGCCCTCGCGAACGTCGAGGAAGACAGCTGGGAATGGCACACCTTCGACACCGTCAAGGGCGGCGACTACCTCGTCGACCAAGACGCTGCCGAGATTCTCGCCAAAGAGGCCATCGACGCGATCTACGACCTCGAGAACATGGGCCTGCCGTTCAACCGCACCCCCGACGGCAAGATCGACCAGCGACGCTTCGGCGGTCACACGCGCGACCACGGCAAGGCGCCCGTGCGCCGTGCCTGCTACGCGGCCGACCGCACTGGCCACATGATCTTGCAGACGCTCTTCCAGAACTGCGTCAAGCTCGGTATCGAGTTCTACAACGAGTACTACGTGCTCGACCTCGTCATGAACGAGGGCAAGGCCGCGGGCGTCGTGGCCTACGAACTCGCGACGGGCGACCTGCACGTCTTCCACGCGAAGAGCATCGTCTTCGCGACGGGCGGCTTCGGCAAGATCTACAAGACCACGTCGAACGCGCACACTCTCACCGGTGACGGCGTGGGCATCATTTGGCGCAAGGGCATCCCGCTCGAAGACATGGAGTTCTTCCAGTTCCACCCGACCGGGCTCGCGGGCCTCGGCATTCTGCTCACCGAGGGCGCTCGAGGCGAGGGCGCGATTCTGCGCAACGCCAGCGGCGAGCGCTTCATGGAGCGGTACGCGCCCACGATCAAAGACCTCGCGCCGCGTGACATCATCTCGCGCTGCATGGTGCAAGAGGTCGCGGAGGGTCGCGGCGCTGGCCCGAACAAGGACTACGTGCTGCTCGACTGCACCCACCTCGGCGCCGAAGTGCTCGAGACGAAGCTGCCCGACATCACCGAGTTCGCGCGCACCTACCTCGGCGTCGACCCCGTGCACGAGCCCGTACCGGTCATGCCGACCGCGCACTACGCGATGGGCGGTATTCCGACCAACATCAAGGCCGAAGTGCTCAGCGACAACGACACCGTCATCCCCGGCCTCTACGCCGCCGGAGAGTGCGCGTGCGTGTCGGTGCACGGCTCGAACCGTCTCGGCACCAACTCGCTGCTCGACATCAACGTGTTCGGCAAGCGCGCCGGCAAGTACTCGGTCGAGTACGCGAACTCGGCTGAGTTTGTGCCTATGCCGCCCGACCCGGCTCGCGAAGTGCGCGAACTCGTCGAGCGCCTCCGCACCTCCAATGGCACCGAGCGGGTCGCGGCGATCCGCAAGGAGCTGCAGGAGGAGATGGACAAGAACGCCCAGGTCTTCCGCACCGAGGAGAGCCTCGAGAGCGTCACGAAGACCATCGCGAGCCTGCGCGACCGCTATCAGAACATCGGCATTCAAGACCGTGGCAAGCGCTTCAACACCGACCTGCTCGAGGCGATCGAGCTGGGGTTCTTGCTCGACATCGCCGAAGTCGTCGTCTACTCCGCCCGCAACCGCAAGGAAAGCCGCGGCGGCCACATGCGCGACGACTTCCCCGACCGCAACGACGCTGACTACATGCAGCACACGATGGCCTACCTCAGCGGTGACGCCCACTCCGGCGACGCCACTGACCACATCCGGCTCGACTGGAAGCCCGTCGTGATCACCCACTACCAGCCGATGGAGAGGAAGTACTGATGGCGACCGCGACCGACAGCCCGACCACAGAGGTCGGTGCCGTGCAAGAGTTCACGGTCACGCTCATCGTGCGACGCTTCAACCCCGAGATTGACGCCGAGCCCTACTGGCAAGACTTCGACGTGCAGATGTTCTCGACCGACCGCGTGCTCGACGCGTTGCACAAGATCAAGTGGGACCAAGACGGCACGCTCGCGTTCCGCCGCTCGTGCGCTCACGGCATCTGCGGCTCCTACGCGATGCGCATCAACGGGCGCAACCGGCTGGCGTGCAAGACCCTCATCAAAGACCTCGACATCACGAAGCCGATCTACGTCGAGGCCATCAAGGGCCTGCCGCTCGAGAAAGACCTCATCGTCGACATGGAGCCGTTCTTCGCGAGCTACCGCGAAGTGCAGCCCTTCCTGCAGGCGAGCTCGAAGCCCACGAAGGAGCGCATCCAGACCATCGAAGAGCGCGCGCGCTTCGACGACACCACGAAGTGCATCCTGTGCGCCGCGTGCACCTCGTCGTGCCCCGTGTTCTGGACGGACGGGCAGTACTTCGGCCCGGCCGCGATCGTCAACGCGCACCGCTTCATCTTCGACAGCCGTGACGACCAGGCACAGGTGCGCCTCGACATCCTCAACGACAAAGAAGGCGTGTGGCGCTGCCGCACCACCTTCAACTGCACCGAGGCGTGCCCGCGCGGCATCGAGGTGACCAAGGCGATCGCCGAGGTCAAGAGCGCGATTCTGCGCGGCAAGCCCTAGCCCGGCTAGCACATCGATTCACCTCGCGACAGGCCCCGGAGACTCTCCGGGGCCTTCGCTATGGTGGCGTGATGACCGAGACGGAGACCGCCGAGAAATCTGGGTGGTGGCCTCGGCTCATGGCCCGCGTCACCTCGATCATCGAGTGGGTCAACGGGCTCAAGCCCGTGCGCGCCTTCACGCTCTACAACGAGTCCCGCGGGCCGATCTTGGCATCGGGCCTCGCCTTCCTCGCGCTATTCGCGGTGTTTGGCGGCCTCTGGGTCGGCTTCTCGATCGCGGGCCTCATCATCGCTGGCGACATCGGGCTGCGTACAGCGCTCATCGACGTGCTCGCGCAGACGGTGCCCGGGCTTATCTCCTCCGACGAGGTCGAGGGGGTTATCGACCCCGAAGCGTTGTTGACCGCTGGGGTCTTCGGCTGGACCGGGGCAATCGCGCTCGTCGCCCTGCTCGTCGCCGCTCTCAACTGGCTCGCGGCCGCGCGCGACGCCACGCGCACGATCTTCAACCTGCCGCCCGACCGCTCGAACTTCGTGCTGCTCAAGCTCAAAGACTTCGGGCTGGCGGTCGGGTTCGGGCTGCTGCTCGTGCTCTCGGCGACACTCTCGGTCGTGGGCACGGTCGCCCTCGATTCGGTGCTGCAGTGGCTGGGCATCCGTGATTCGACACTCAGCACAGTGCTCGGTCGGGGCGTCACGCTCGGCGTCATGTTCGCCCTCGACGCCGTCGTGCTCGGGTCGCTCTACCGCGTGCTAGCGGGAGTTAAGATTCCGATCGCACACTTGCGGCAGGGTGCCCTGCTGGGCGCCGTCGGGCTCGGCGCACTCAAGGTGCTCGGCTCGAGCCTGCTCGGCGGCGCGAGCAACAATCCGCTGCTGGCCTCGTTCGCGGTGCTGCTGGGTCTGCTCATCTGGTTCAACTTCGTGTGCCAGGTGATTCTCATCGCTGCGTCGTGGATCGCCGTGGGGGTCGCTGACGACGGTCTCGTGCTCGACGAGAAGGTTGCCGCCGAACGACTCGAACGTGCCAGGCAGCTCGTCGCTGCGCACGAGCCTGACCCTGACGACGCCGCGCCTCGCTCGTGGCTGAGTCGAGTGTTCGGGCGTCGCTAGCCTCGAGTGCGCTCGGTCTCATCGTCGGCCGTCACTTCTAGACTGGACGACATGCCAACCCGCCTGCGCATCGCCTCTGTCAACGTCAACGGTGTTCGCGCCGCCTACCGCAAGGGCATGGGCGACTGGCTCGCCTCGCGAGACGTCGACGTGCTTGCCATGCAAGAAGTGCGGGCGTCGACCGACGACGTCACAGGTCTGCTCGGTGAGGGCTGGACGGTGCTGCACGACGCCGCGACTGCGAAGGGTCGCGCGGGGGTCGCGCTCGCCGCTCGTCGCGAGTTCGCCGCGCATCGCGTCGCGCTCGGTGCCGACGACTTCGACTCGGCCGGGCGCTGGCTCGAAGCTGATCTCGACGTCGACGGCACGACCGTGACGGTGGTCAGTTGCTACGTGCACTCGGGCGAAGTCGACACCCCGAAGCAGGTCGAGAAGTACAAGTTTCTCGACGCCATGACCGAGCGACTGCCGTTGCTCGCCGCGCACTCGCCTTACGCCGTGGTCGTCGGCGACCTCAACGTGGGTCACCGCGAACTCGACATCAAGAACTGGCGGGGCAACCGCAAGAACGCGGGCTTCTTGCTCGAGGAGCGCGCCTACTTCGACCGCTTCTTCGGCGAGCTGGATGCCCCCATCGAGTGCGTCGATGGCGTCACGCGACCGGGCCTCGGCTGGGTCGACGTAGGCCGCGTGCACGCCGGTGAGGTGCCGGGCCCCTACACCTGGTGGTCGCAACGCGGTCAGGCCTTCGACACCGACACCGGGTGGCGCATCGACTACCACGTGGCCACGCCCGCCCTCGCCTCGACCGTGCAGTCGTACACGATCGACCGTGCGCCCTCGTGGGACACCCGGTGGAGCGACCACGCTCCCGTGGTGGTCGACTATCTGATTCCCTGAACTTCGTTCGAGCATCCACCTGAAAGACTGAACGCATGAGTCTTCCGCGCCTGTTCTCGGGCATGCAACCCAGCGCCGCCAGCCTTCACCTCGGCAACTTCGCCGGAGCCCTGCTGCAGTGGCGCGACATGCAGGCGAGCCACGACGCTGTCTTCTGCGTGGTCGACCTGCACGCCATCACGGTGCCGCAAGACCCGACCGCTCTGCGCGAGCAGACCCGTCGCACCGCCGCGCAGTACATTGCCGCGGGCATCGACCCCGAGCACGCGACGCTCTTCGTGCAGTCTCACGTGCGCGCGCACGCCGAACTCGCCTGGGTGCTCAACACCATCACGGGCTTCGGCGAGGCCGCGCGCATGACGCAGTTCAAAGACAAGTCGGCGAAGCAGGGCACCGACGCCGCCTCGGTGGGCCTCTTCACGTACCCGATTCTGCAAGCAGCCGACATCTTGCTCTACGACGCCGTCGTCGTGCCCGTGGGTGAAGATCAGCGGCAGCACATCGAGCTCACGCGCGATCTCGCCTCGCGCTTCAACTCGCGCTTCGGCGACACACTTGTCGTGCCCGAGGTGCGCATTCTCAAAGAGACGGCCAAGATCTACGATCTGCAGAACCCCGGGTCGAAGATGTCGAAGTCGGGCGAGAGCCCCGCAGGCATTCTGTGGCTGCTCGACGAACCGAAGGTGCTCACCAAGAAGGTGAAGTCGGCGGTCACCGACTCTGAGGGTGTCGTGCGATTCGACCCGGTCGAGAAGCCTGGAGTTTCGAACCTGCTGTCGATTCTGTCGCTGCTGACGGGCGACACCGTGGATGCTCTCGTCGACTCGTTCGCCGGCCAGCAGTACGGCGCGCTCAAGAGCACGGTTGCCGAGGCCGCGGTCGCCGCCTTCGAGCCCATTCGCACTCGCACTCTCGAGCTGCTCGACGACCCCGCCGAGCTCGACCGCCTGCTCGGCATCAACGCCGATCGCGCGGCCGAGATCGCCGACGCGACGCTCGCGCGCGTGTACGACGCGGTCGGCTTCTTGCCCCGCGCCTGATGCAGCCCGTCGTTCTGCGCACCGAGCGCTTTGTGCTGAGCGCGCCGGGGCCCGCCGACGTCGACGCTGTCTACGCTGCGTGCCAAGACCCCGACGTGCAGCGCTACACCACGGTGCCGGTGCCCTACTCGGTCGACGACGCCGCCTCGTTCGTCACCGAGTACGTGGCTCAGTCATGGGCGGGCGACACGGAGTATGTCTTCGGCATTCGCACCGAGTTCGAAGCGCCGCTGATGGGCGTGGTGTCGTGGCAGCGAACACGCCAAGCAGTCGGTTTCTGGCTCGGCGCCGCACACCGTGGCGACGGCGTCATGACCGAAGCCCTGCGCGGGGTGCTCGACTGGATCTTCTCGCACGACGAGGTCGAGCTCGTGCACTGGGAGGCCTACGAGGGCAATCTCGGCTCGGCCACCGTGGCCCAGCGCACAGGTTTTCGCTGGAAGGGCGAAGGTCTGTGTTTGGTGGTGGACCGCACCGGCGCCCACCCCTGGGGTTGGCTGGGTGAACTGCGCCGCGATGAACTCGGAACCGTGCAGCCCCACCACGAGTGGCCGGTGCTCGCGTGACCGCGCCGGTGCAGGTGCTGCTCTTCGACCTCGACGACACGCTCATGGCCCACACGGCCGCCGTCGAGGCGGCCATCGACCGTGCTCGCGAGCGAGCGGGTGACGCGGGGCCCTGGCACGCGGCCGCCCTCGCCGCTGCTGATCCGGCCGCGATACGCCGTCGGTGGCACGAACTCGAGCACGAGCACTATCACCGCTATCTCTCTGGCGAACTCGACTACCTCGGGCAACGTGTTGCGCGCGCGAGCGATCTGTTTGCAGAGCACGGAGTGACACTCGACGAGTCGGCAGCGCTCGCCTGGTTCGACGACTACCTGCTGGGCTACCGCGACGCGTGGGCACTCTTCGACGACGTGCTGCCGGCGCTCGACGCCATCGAGCGGGCTGCGCCGGGCATCCGGTTCGGCATCATCACCAATGGCGACCTCGCCTTCCAGACCGACAAGCTGCACCGCATCGATCTCTGGAACCGCCTTGATCTCACCCCGGTGCGGGCCGATGCATCGATTGACGACGCTGCGCGACGCGGTCGACTCATTGCCTCGGGAGAAATCGGGGTGACCAAGCCCGACCCGCGCATCTTCGAGGCCGCGGCGGCGGCCTTCGGCGTCGCGGCGAGCGCCTGCGCATACGTCGGCGACCGTCTTCGCACTGACGCGCTCGGTGCGCGAGACGCGGGGATGCTCGGCCTCTGGCTCGATCGCGGCGCAGCCCGCAACGCCATCACCGATGTTGCCGAGGGCACCGCCGTCGAGTTGCCCGCCGACCTACCCTGCGTCACCTCACTGCTTGAGCTGCCCGCGCACCTCACCTAGTTCGGCCCGCCGCCGGCGGCTCCCCGCCCCACCGCCCTCGTGTTGCTCGTTCAGGAATGTCGCGCGTTCGCCTCTTTTGGCAGGCGGGACGCGCCGTGTCGGCGCGCCACGTCGACCACCTTCCTGATCGGCAAACACATCAGCGGGGGACCCGGGAAAGGCGAAGTCCACGAGTAGTCGCTCGCACTCAGAGCGTGAAGCGCTCACCTCGGGCAGTCGCCAACGCCGCCAACACGGCGCGCACGATGCCCGGATGGTCGTACAACGCCTGGGAGTAATTCACGCGGATGACGATCGCGCCGCGAGCAGCCAACTCAAGGTCACGGGCGTAGTCGCGACGCTGCTGCTCAGCCCCGCCGTGCCACGCCTCACTGTCTACTTCGATGACCACCCGCTCCCCCACCATGAAGTCGACGAACCCCACACCCGCGAACTCGACCTGGCTCGTCACCTGAAGTCCTGCTCGACGCAGAACCGTTCTCACGATCGACTCGGTTCCCGATTGCGCAGAAGCGTCGAGTTCGCGCAGCATCCATCGACGCGCTCTCGCAACGCGACCGTGCACGGTCTGGATGCCCTCCGTATCGAGTAGCCCGATGCGGAGTGCTGAGTCGAGCACAGCGACAGCAATGTGGACGGGCTGGCAGTCAACGATCTGCGACAGCGCATCCAGCGGCGACACGATGCCCCGATGCCGATCAATGGGGTCATGCAGATCTGACCAATGACGAACCACCTCAGCCTCCCCCTGGACGAGATGGTGACGACGGGGAGGAGGGCGAAGTCTCGAGGCATTGCGCTCGAGCCACACGTGCGGAACCATCGCCGGGGGAACCCACAAACCGAGCGTCGGCGTCACCGAGATGCAACATGCCACACCACCGACCTTCAACGCTGCGGTCGCATCGCGGTCAGAGCCCGGCAGCGCGAAGTGCCCGACACGGACACGGACCAGCTCTCGACGATGAACAGCCGCAGCAAGCGAACGCGGCTTCACGCCGAGCGCCCGAAGCTCGCGAGTGCGAACGCTGAAGTGCCCTACGCGATGGAAAGCAGCGACCGGGTGCATGGGCAGCAGGGTGCCTCGAGTGTCGCCCTCCGCGGCAACTCAGGCGCAGCTGGTGGACAACCAAAGCCCAACGCTGCACTGTGGACGAGCATCCTGTCGCCGGATCAGGAAAGTCACTTCTACGAGTCTCATTGCATAGCCGACACGCCGATAGAGGCGGGTACGTGCGAGTGATTCCTGAACCGCGAACACGACGCGCGGGGTGGGGACGCGCGGGGGTGGGGACGCGCGGGTCAGCGGGTGTCGTCGTCGACCCAGTCGAACGTGCGCGTCACCGCCTTGCGCCACACGCGCAGGCGGCGCTCGCGCTCGTCGTCGAGCATCGACGGCTCCCACCGGCGATCTTCGCCCCACAGCTCGCGCAGCTCGTCGCGCGATGACCAGAAGCCCACGGCGAGCCCAGCGGCATAGGCCGCGCCGAGCGCGGTGGTCTCGATGATGCGAGGCCGCACGACCGGAATGCCGAGGATGTCGGCCTGAAACTGCATGAGCAGCTCGTTGGCGGTCATCCCGCCGTCGACGCGCAGTTCGCTGATCGGCACAGGAATCGCCTCTTGCGCCACGTCGAAGACCTCGCGCGACTGGAAGGCTGTCGACTCGAGGGCCGCGCGCGACAAGTGGGCTTTGGTGATGAAGCGAGTGAGTCCGACGATCGCGCCTCGAGCATCCGGTCGCCAGTAGGGCGCGAACAGTCCGCTGAAGGCCGGCACGATGACCGCCCCGCCAGAGTCGTCGACCGACGCGGCGAGGGTTTCGACTTCGGCCGACGATGACAGCATGCCGAGATTGTCGCGCAGCCACTGCACGAGTGAGCCGGTGACTGCGACCGAACCTTCGAGCGCGTAGCGCACGGGCTCGTCGGCGAGACGGTACGCGACGGTCGTCAGCAGACCGGCCTCAGAGCGCACGATCTCCTCGCCCGTGTTGACGATGAGAAAGTTGCCGGTGCCGTAGGTGTTCTT
>SXMH01000152.1 GCA_005777405.1 Actinomycetota bacterium | reverse complement strand
GTTGCACTTTCTCGCGCATTGCTGCGGGTGGGTGTTACCCACCGCCCTGCTCTACGGAGCCCGGACGTTCCTCGGCGAGGCCGTTCCCCCGAGGGGGCGTGCGCTCGACGCGACCGTCTGGCCGGCCCACTTGCGCTCTCAGGATACGCCTCGGATTCGTCTCACGCGCGCCGACGGCCGTGCTCCCTGGCGTCGAGAAGCTTCAACGTCGATCGGCCTCGCACTCTGCGGCGATAGGCCGGACGGATGCTCGACAGCCAGAGCCGCAAGACGTCGTGAAGATCGTCGCCTGCGGCGTCCTGCAACTCGGTGTCGACGGCTGATTGCGGCGGCGGTTCGGAGTTGTCGTCCCACGAGATCGACACCATCACACGACCTTTCCCCAGTAGATCTCACGATCGCCGGGGTCTGGGGCGTTGCTCTACGGTACAGCGGGTACGGCACGAACTGGGGAACTCACGGTCACGATCCTGCTGTCAATCAGCGAGTGCGCCGCTCTGACGTCGCCCTCGAGCGCGTGACCTCGTCGAGAACACCCGTCAAGGTTCTGTCTGCCACCTGTGCGGCGACATCTCGCAACGCCATCCGGTGATCGCGCGCGTAGGTTCGCAGCACCGTGAACGCTGCATCCATATCCAGGCCGGCAACGGCAGCAAGCACACCCTTCGCCTGCTCGATGAGCACTCTGCTCTCGAGCGCCCGTTGCAACTGGTCGTTGAGCACGTGCGTCTCACGAATGCTGCGCTCGTGCAAAATGCCGATCGTCGCGATGTCAGCGAGACCTTGAGCGATCACCGCGTCGTGAGTCGACGGCGCGCCCGGGCGCACACTGAAGAGGTTCATGGCACCCAGCACATGCCCGCGCAAGCGCATGGGGGTCGCGAAGACGGCATGGAAGCCCTGGCCGAGCGCCGCGGCTTGGAACGTGGGCCACGTCGAACCGGAGAGTTCGATGTCGTCGACGGTGACAGGCACCCCGGTGCGGAAACAATCGACGCAAGGCCCGGCTCCGGCACCCACTTGCATCACTTCGACGAGCTCGGCCTGCTCGCTCGTCGACGCCACGAGTTGCAGATCGCCGTGCTCATCGGCGAGCACGAGTCCACCTGCGTCGACATCGAGCAGGTCGACACTCACCGAGACGAGAGTGTGCAGCAGGTCGATGATGTCGAAGTCGGCCGTCAAGGTGTCAGCAACGGCCACGAAGGCGTCAGCGACGCGCTGGTCCCGCGATTTCTCGCTCATGCGTTTCCCTAGAAAGGAAGGATGCGCGGCCCCGCCTGGGCCAGGCGGCGAGCTGAGCACGGTCACTTTCGGCGTCGTCTGCCTTCGACCCGAACACGCGCGAGTCTACTCTCGAAGGAGTCTTTGCGCGTCGACCCCCGTAGAGTGGCAGTTCCGACTCTCGCGCCCACACCGGTGACGTTCAGCCGGCCGATCGGGGCGGGTGGACGACATGGAAGCAGGACGACGCGACGCGAGACGGCGCGGTCACCACGGTGCGACCGATCTCTGCGCGCCGTTCATGGCGCAGTTGCCGATCTCAGGTGCCGTCATCTCCGTGATCGACCGAGGGGGTCGACGCTCGACTGTCGCGGCGACGGACGACGTGGCCGCACGGTGGGACGAGCTCGAACTCGAGCTTGGCACGGGCCCTCTGGTCGAGACCGCGGCGAGTTCGCGGCCCCAGCACATCGCCGACGTGAACGCGACGGACATGAACCCGATGCTCGCGACAGAGTTGGTGCGCCTCGGGGTGCGTGCCGTCTTCACCTTCCCCCTCGCGCTCGGGTCGGCGACCGTCGGCGTCGCAGGCCTCTACCGCTCACGGCCGGGGGCACTGACACCCGAGGCGATCGTGCATGCCACGCACTTCGCTCGGGCGACCGCGGTACCGGCGGTGCGGGAAGCGCTCAGGCTTGCACACCAGGGCGCGCCATCAGTCGACGCCGACGCTGGTCCTGGCCTTCGCCGTGAAGTGCACCAGGCCACGGGCATGGTGAGTGCCCAGCTCGACGTCTCGACCACCGAAGCTTTCGCACGACTCCGTGCCTACGCCATTGCGTCCGAGCGCTCGATCACCGCGGTGTCGCTCGATGTCGTCGCCGGCACTCTCGACTTCCTCGACCTCGACTAACGTTCGTCGCGACGGCTCCGTGGCTGCGCCGCAACCGCTGCTTAGCGCGAGAAGGATGCGCGAGCATCCATCGCGTCGTTCGCACACTTATCGGCGCGCGAGTTCTGCAGTCGCGGCACCCACTCGAAGCGCACCGGTGTGCCCGTCAGCACCTGGCGCGCTTCAGCGGCGAGTTCTGCCATGGCAGGATGCTTGATCTTCCAGCGGCCCATCATCTGCTCGACGACGAGCTTGCTGTCCATGCGAATCGTCAGGGTGGCGTCGGGGTCGAGTTCGAGGGCTCGGCGCACTCCGGCGAGCATGCCCGAGTACTCGGCGACGTTGTTCGTCGCGGTACCGACCCACACGCCTACCTCGGCGAGCACCTCACCGCTCGCGGGGTCGATGACTACCGCGCCCCCGGCAGCAGGCCCAGGGTTACCTCGCGAGCCGCCATCGGCCTCCACCAACAGCTCGCGGCTCACAGGCCGCTCTCGTCCGTGCGCACGAGAATCGCGTTGGAGTCGGGGCACAACAGCACGGCGTCGGGAGCCGCCGCTCGCACGGCGGCGAGATCGCTGCCCGTGAGCTCGACGCCGCTCGCGCTTGAGACGCGAGCCCGCAAGTGCGATGCCCCTGTGCCGTAGCGTTCACGCTGCTTCTCGTAGAGCGCTACGAGCTCGGCAGGAAGCCGAGCTGCCAGGGCGGCACGATCAGCGGCGACGCGCTCGCGCTCGAGGCCGATGCTCGAGATCGATGCGGCGATCGACGCTTCCGCTGCCGCCAGTTGCGCTTCGTGGTCGCGCAGAGCTGACTGCGCCGAGTCGAGCTCGCTCTCGAGCGACTCGACCTTCTCCATAACACCGAGCTCGATCTCTTCGAGCGCGGCCAAGCGATCGCGCAGGCTCGCGAGCTCGTGCTCGAGACCCTGGATGTCTTTGACCGAGCTGCTGCCCTGCAGCCGCTCGGAGTCGCGCGCGATGCGGGCCTCGACGAGCTTCACGTCGCCCTCGGTGCGCTGCAGTTCGAGGCGGGCGTCTTCGAGAGCTCCCCGGCGTTCGACCGCGAACTCGCGCATGGTGGCCGCTTCGGTGCGGAGCGACTCGACGGTCGCTCGCTCGGGAAGGCTACGTTCGCGGTGCGAGAGCTGCTGCAACTCGGTGTCGAAAGCTTGCAGGTCGAGCAGCAGCTTCTGGTCGGCGGGGCTCGCGGTCAAGGGCATGGGGTGATCACCGTGTTCGTCTCGAGTTGTGGAGGTGTTGCGCGTCTCACTGTACGACCACGAACTCCCACGGGTCGGTACGCAGCTCGCTCACGAGCACCTCGACCCCCGGCAGAGCATGACGAAGTTGCCCGGCGGCGACGTCAAGCCAGAGCCACTCGCTTGCCCAGTGCGACACGTCGATGAGTGCAGGGCCACCAGCGACCTTCGCCGACTCGATCGCTTCGCTCGCCGGATGGTGTCGAAGGTCGGCTGTGATGTACGCATCAGCACCGCGCACTCCGGCGTGGCCGAGCAACGAGTCGCCTGCTCCCCCGCACAGTGCGACGCGCTGCACGGGTCGGTCGTACTCCCCCGCCACGCGCACGCCGGTTGCCGTCGCTGGCAGGATGCTCGCGAGTCGCCGCGCGAGAGCGCCCAGAGTCGTCGGCTCGGGCAGCGAACCCACTCTGCCAAGACCCAGCCCTGGCTCGGTCTCGACGATCGGGAGAGCATCCACGATGCCGAGGAGTTCAGCCAATCGCCCACTCGTGCCCGATTCGACGATGTCGGCGTTCGTGTGCGCGGCGTAGAGGGCACAGTTCGCCCGCACGAGGCGCGTGAGCAGCGCTCCCTTCGCGGTCGATTCCGCGATCGAGGTCACCCCGCGCAAGAGCAACGGGTGATGGACGAGCATGAGATCTGCGTGGGCTTCGCGAGCCTCGTCGACCGTGGCAGCGACCGCATCGACCGCGAGCAGAATGCGCCGCACCGAGGCTGCAGGGTCTCCGGTCACGAGCCCCGGAGCATCCCATTCTTCGGCGCCATCGAGCGGCCAGAGTCGCTCGGCGACAGCGATCGCCTCGGCAAGGGTCGTCACGAGCCTGAGGGCACTGCGGTCGTCACGGGAGCCAGCGTGGTGACGCCGGTCGTCGCGGCGTCATCGTGCGCGGCTGCGTCGCGTTCGGCCGTCTGCAGTGCGCGCATCGCTGGAATGCCGGCGACGATGGGCACGAGCAACCCGAGCAGCAGTGCGGCGAACACTCCCGCGTCGCTGCCGCCGAGAGGCGAAGCGTTCTCGACGCCGAGGAGCGACCACGCCCAACCCTGCCATTCGAGCCCCGCGAGCGAGGCCGACGTGAAGCCCCAACCGATGGCGGTGATGGCGATGAGTGCGAGGAGGTTGACCCATCGAACGGCCGGATACACGCCGCCCGAGCGCAGGAGAGACGGAGAGTGCACCCGGCGAGAGCGGATCATCGTCTCGGCTCCGAAGATACCCGCCCAGGCGGCCACCGGCACAGCGAGCGTCGTCGCGACGTCGCGGAACAGCGATTGCGCGTCGACGCCCAGCAGGGCGAGTGCTGCCGCCGCGGCAGCGACGAGCGGCAGAGCGACGAGGACGGCGACCGGCCGGTTTGCGCGCACGCCGATTGCGAGTATGGCGAATCCCGCGGAGTACACCGCGAGCGTCGCCGCTGCGATGAGGCTGAGCGCTATCGCAGCAATGAGTGGAGCGGGGTACCACAGGGGCAGCATGCGCCCGAGGATGTCGATGGGGTTCGTCACGAGCCCTTCAGCGACCGCCGGGTTGGACGCCGCGAGCACCGCGCCCCAGCAGATGAGGGCTGCCGCGGGGATCGTGGCGCCGAATGCCGTCGACAACAGTGCCGCGCTTCCGACCGTGCCCTTCGCCTGATAGCGCGCGAGGTCACCGCTGCTGTTGGCCCAGGCGAGGCCGACCACCGAGAACACGAGCACTGCCCCGGGCAGCAGCAACAGCGGTGGTCCGTCGGCGACGGAGAGCGCGAGTGAGACATCCACGTACTGTGCCGTGAGCACGATGAGTCCCACCACCAGCACCGCCGAGACGGCGCTCACGACCGCGCTCGTCACGGCGATGACCCTGAACCCGAGGGCTGCGAGCACCGTCACGATCACGAGCGCCACGCCCGCGACCACGAGAGAGAGCTCGAAGCGCGGTAGCGCCGTGAACAGCCCCGACCCAACGAGCACTTCGGCGACGCCGACGGCGAGAATCCAGAGGAGCGCCGCGGCCCACACGACCCTGGTGATGAGGGCGACGAGCGCGGGAACGAGATTGCCCCCGGTGCCGAACGTCGACCGGGAGACGACCATGGTGGGCTGCCCGCTCCACTTGCTCGCGAGGGTGCCGAGGCCGAGCGGCAAGAACGACACGGCGATGCCGATGACGACGCTGAAGAGTGCCTGCCGCAGGCTCATGCCGAGCCCCAGAACGACGG
Organism: Actinomycetota bacterium; assembly: GCA_005777405.1. Taxonomy (GTDB): domain Bacteria; phylum Actinomycetota; class Actinomycetes; order Actinomycetales; family Microbacteriaceae; genus Microcella. The sequence goes on along the minus strand of SXMH01000152.1, from coordinate 5,682 downwards.
CGCCCAGTGCGACGCTGACGACGGACGAGTTGACCGCGAACCACAGCCAGAACAGTCGAATCGATCGACCGGCTCGTTGTTCAAGCGGTGTCGGCTCGAGCCCCGTTGACTCGACGACCGGAGGCTTCACCGGAACGGCGGTCGCACCCGCGATCCCGCTCTCGACGTCTCCCTCGACGATGTCGTCAGCCGGCTCGCCGAACAGCGACTCGATCTGCGGGTCGAGGTCTGCGTCGGTCGTGACGGCTGTGGCGTGGTCGACAGCACGGTCATCAGGTTCGCTGAGCTGATCGCCGGTGGCATCTCCCAAATCGGACGCGCCCGCGGACGACTCGGCGAGCACCTGCTCAATCGACGTCGGCCCTGTCGGCACGGCCTGTGTCGGTGGCGGAACCGGCTCGATGAGCGGGGGCGGCAACCACGGGTCAGCGGGAGAGTCGATCTCGACCGATGATGCGGCAGGGGTCGACTCCGCGACGGGCGGTGGCGGCAGCAGTGCGGCAGTCGAGCCGAAGGGCGGCGGTGCGTCGGCGAGTGCAAGATCGAGAGCAGGTTGCACGGGAGGTTCGTCCACCGTCGGCGGGAGCGGCGACGAGACCGACGCAACGGCCGCACCGACAATCGGAATCACTCCCGTGAATTGCGATCGCACTTCGGCAACCAGCGGCTCGGCTTCCGGGCCAGCGACCTCTCGCACCTGCTGCTCCCACTCAGCGAGTCGCTGAGCTTCATCAGCGCGCAGCGCGAGCTGCTGCTCGACCAGATCGAGCAGCGCAGCAGTGCCCTGGTCGGACGACGCCGGATCCGCCACGGCGAGCAGTTCATCGTCGCTCAGCGAGCGACGTTCGGGTGGCGGGGGCAATGCTGCACCAACCGGCTCCGGCGTGGGCGCCGGTTCGAACTCGGGGGCAGGCGGGGGCGCTGATTCCACCGACACGACGGGCGCGACCTGTGGGATGGTGCCGGTCGGAGGCAAAATCGGCTCGACCGCCGGGTCGGGCGCGAATGGAGACCAGGCGGGAGCGACGGGCGAGGCGGGCGCCGCCTCGGTGCGCTCCTGCTCGATGGGTGCAGACACCGCGGGCGGAGCCCAGCGTTCGAACTGCGCACTCATCGCTCCGGCGAGGGCTTCATCGTCGGTTGCGGCAGGGTCGTATGAGGCACCAGCTGCGGGCGGCGTGTACGTCGAACGCCGGGGCCCGGGTGGCGGAACAGACGGCGATTCGACGTGCGGAGGCACCTCATCGTCGATCATGCCCCGATGATAGGGCGGTCAGCGGACCTCACGGGGGCGACGTGCCGAGGAGAGCACGGTCACTCCCGCGAGAATCAGTGCCAGCCCGACCCAACCGAGCACGTCGAGCCGCTCGCCCACGATGAGAATCGCGAGCAGCGTCGCCACGAGCGGTTCGAGGAGGGTGATGACGGTGACGGTGCTTGAGCGGAGAGAACGGATGCCCCAGCCGAAGAACACGTAGGCGACGAACATGGGCCCGATCGCGAGGTACGCCGCGAGACCGAGGTTGAGCGGGCTGTCGAGCAGTGATGCTCCCGTCAACAGCAGCACAACGCCCAGCGGCACAGCGGCGAGGCCAAAAGCGGCTCCCATCGTCGCTCGCCCGCCGTGGCCGGCTCTGATGACCACTCCCGATGCGAAGGTGAACAGCGCGTAGCCCGCACCGGCGACGAGCCCGAGCAGCACGCCGGCAGGAATACTCGCGGAGTCGACGGGAGAAGCCTCGCCGTGACCGCCCGCGACGAGCAGAGCGACCCCGACGATCGCTACGGCCGCGCACAGCATCCATCGCAGCGTCAAGCGTTGCCTGGTGACGCGCCACTCGAGGAGGGCCGCGAACAACGGACCAGATCCCAGTGACACGACGTTGCCGATTGCCACGCCCGCGAGGTCCATCGACGCGTAGAACGCGAGGGGGTAGGCCACCATGCCGGCGGCGGCCGGGAGCAACCACGGGCGCACCGAGCGGTCTCGCATCACGGCAACCGCGGTGCGCCAGCTCGTTGCGAACAGCAGCATTCCGCCAAGCGTCATCGTGCTCGCACCGATCGTCACCGGGTTCACCGCGTCGCTCATGAAGCTCGCGGCGGTGCCGGTCGTGCCCCACAGAACGCACGAGACGACGAGTGCCCAGACGGCCGACGACGTCACGGCGGCTGCCGGCACTGAGGCTCCCGGTGCGGAGACTGGGGTCGACACGATGAGACTCCGAGCGATCGTTCGGCGAACAGGGCTACGGTGCAGGCGTGACCGAGAATGAGCTCATCGCCCACTGGACCACTGCGCGCCGCCACATCATCATGGCCCAGTTCGCGCCGACCCTGCTGCTGGCAGCAACCGTGTGGATGCTCACCAACGGTCTCGATGCCGCCGACCTCAGCGTGCGCCTTGCCGCGACCGGCATTCTGCTCGCCTCGGGCGTGCTCGGCGCGACCGCGCAGATCGCGGCGGCGCAAGAGGGTCGCGCGATCATCGCCGACCTCGCGGCGCTCGGCGCCACCTCGGCGCTCGGGCGACGCATCGTCGCATCGCGCTGGGGCATCGAGATCGTGCGAGTCGTGGGGCCCGCGATCTTCGTGGCCGTCTTCGTCGCGCTGCTCGTCGCGCTCTTCCTCTAGTCGGGCTGCCGTCTGGGCGAATCGCGTTTGGGCGAATCGAGTCTGGGCGAATCGCGTCTCGACGAATCGCGTCTCAGAACGGCTCGTCGTCTGCGCCGAGGTGGTCAAGTCGAGCGGCAGTCCAGCCCGGCAGCACGCCCAGTGCGAACCAATCTCGCGCGATCTCGGCGAAGTGGTGACCCGGCACACGGCCGTCGTGGGCAGGTTCGAGACGCCACACAGTGTGTCGAGCGGCACCGCCGATCACCGCACCCACTTCGACGCGCACCTGGCCATCGCTGCCCATGACGAGCTGTGCGAATCGGTGGGTGTCGTCGGCGCTCTGCACGAGCACCCACGCCCACCGGCGCTGCACCACGCGCGCCGCGAGAACTGCGAGCTGGTCGAGCGACTGCACAGGGGCGTAATCGCCCTGCAGCACGTCAGAGGTCCACGACAGGAGGTTGACGTCGGGCGCGCGAAATACTCGCGTGCGGTCATCCGATGCCAACATGGCAGGCCCTCCTTTCGACACCACTCACGCTACGGGCGACCTCCGACACGCCCGGGCTCCAGTGCTCGGCGTCGCGAGCAGCGCGGCCGATGACTCAGAGCTGTCGACGGTAGGCAGCGACGAACAACTCACCTCGCACCGCCGCGATTCGGTCGACGAGGGTATCGACTGCCGACTGTGAGAGCCCGGGCACGACGACGTCCCAGGGGCCGAGCGCGCGAAGCGGCCGGCAGCGCAGGCGCACGACGACCCAACCCACCTCGTGCAGCAAGCGGTCTTTGCGGCGATCAGAGCGCTCGCGCTCGCCGATGTGCTCGTCAGCGTTGCGCCCGTTCGTGTCGTACTCGATCGCAACCGCGAAGTCGGACAGCACGATGTCGGGCCAGACTTCGAGCTTGCCGAAGAACGGCGTGCGCACTCGCACGGCATTGGGCGCGAGGTCGACCTCGAGTCGTTGTGCGAGCAGGCGGCGCAACTCGCCCTGCGCAGCCGAGGTGGCGTGCGAGGCTGCCGCACTCACGAACGCTTCACCCGGCCTCACCTCCGACGCGGCGCGCACACCCTGCAACGCTGCTCGCCGCGCCGCCTGCGGTGTCAATAACTCAGGACGAGCATCCACCGCCATGCGTCGTGGGCGCACTGGGTCGCGAAGTGCGACCGGGCTGGATGCTCGGAGTCCTGCATTGTTGACAACCGGGGCGGGCGGCCAGCGGCGGGCGGGTCGCACGGCCGGGGGCTCGGCGCAGACAGGGCACCACGAGCGGCGAGAGCGCGGGCGATGCGGGCGCGCACGCTGCTCGGCCGGCGTCGCCACGAAGTCGTGGCCGATGCCGCACACCCACACCAGGTACACCTCTGCGGCCGGAGGGATCTGCGACAACTGCAACTCGAGGTTGAGGTCGGGGCGAAACTGCGCGACGAGTTTCTCGAACGGTGCCCACGCGTCGCGGTAGCGGCCGATCTCATAAGGCACGGCGAGTCCGGTGACGCGCTGACGACGCGACCACCATTGTTCGAGGCTGACCGGCACCCTGTCACCGTAGGCACGGGCACCGACACCGAGACCGCCACCCAGACCAGCACTGAGGCCAGCACCGAGGCCAGCACGGAGGCCAGCACCGATACACTGGGCGCCGACCGAGCGCGGTGGACCATCAACCGCAGCCCGGGCGCTTAGCTCAGTTGGTAGAGCGCGTCCTTTACACGGATGATGTCGGGGGTTCGAGTCCCTCAGCGCCCACCAGGAATGCAGCGCCCACCAGAAACGCGGCGCCCACTCGATAGGCAGCGCCCACCATAACCCGTCAGGCCGCGAGCGACGCGAGTGCCTCACGGTAGGCCGCGAGCTCGCGTGCCTCCCCCGGACTCGTCGCAAAGGCGGCCGCAATGTGGCCGTCTTGTGCGATGAGGTAGGTCGCCCGCGTAGCGAAACCCTTCTCGGGCAGGAAAGCGTCGTAGGCCTGCGCGACGTCGCCGTGCGGCCAGAAGTCTCCGAGCAGCGTGAAGTCGTAGCCTTCGCGCTCGGCGAAGACCCGCAACGTTGCCGTCGAGTCGACCGAGATGCCCAGCAGGCGCACGCCAGCGTCGCCAAAGAGGGCGAGATTGTCGCGCAGTTCGCACAGCTCACCGGTGCACGTACCCGTGAACGCGAGGGGGAAGAACACGAGCGCGACGGGCGACTCGGCGAGAGCATCCCGCAACGAGACCGACTGTCCGAACTGATCGCGCAGGGTGAAGTCGGGGGCGAGAGCGCCAACCGGGAGCGTCATGGGATGACCTTTCGCAGAAGTGGTGAGGGGTGAAAGCAGTGTGCACGAGCCGCCAGGATTGACCGGGCTAGACTCGACAGCGCTCGTGCTTCCTGCCGCCGCGACCCGGCTGCGAGGGGGCGCCGACACACTCTGTCTACCATCAGAAAGAGGTCAAGGGTGACGGTCAACGACCAGGATCCGTACTCAGTCGAACACACGGATGCGGATCCGGAGGAAACCGCCGAGTGGAACGAATCACTCGACGCGGTCGTCCAGGAACGCGGCTCAGAACGCGGCCGCGAGCTCATGCTCAGCCTGCTCAAGCGGTCGAAAGAGCTGCACCTCGGCGTGCCGATGGTGCCGACCACCGACTACCTCAACACCATCGCGGCCGAGAACGAGCCCGAGTTTCCTGGCGACGAGGAGATCGAACGCCGCTACCGCTCGTGGATTCGCTGGAACGCCGCGATCACGGTGCACCGCGCGCAGCGTCCGAGCATCGGCGTCGGCGGTCACATCTCGACCTACGCCTCGAGCGCCTCGCTGTACGAGGTCGGTCACAACTACTTCTTCCGCGGCGCCGACCACCCCACGGGCGGCGACCAGATCTTCTATCAGGGTCACGCCTCCCCCGGCATGTACGCCCGCGCCTTTCTTGAGGGACGGCTGACGCCCCAGCAACTCGATGGCTTCCGTCAAGAGAAGTCGCACGCGGGCACCGGCGGCGGTTTGTCGAGCTACCCGCACCCTCGCCTCATGCCCGAGTTCTGGCAATTCCCGACCGTGTCGATGGGCCTCGGCCCC